>JANXUA010000028.1 GCA_025352085.1 Caulobacteraceae bacterium
GATTTACTTCGAGGCGGCTGCCGTCATCACCGTGCTGGTGCTGCTCGGCCAGGTGCTCGAACTGCGCGCCCGCGAGCGCACCAGCGGCGCGATCAAAGCCTTGCTCGGCCTCGCGCCAAAAACCGCCCGCCGCGTCATGCCGAACGGCGACGAAGACGTGCCGCTTGACGCCGTGCATCCGGGCGACCATTTGCGCGTCCGTCCCGGCGAGCAAATTCCCGTGGACGGTGAAGTAGTCGAAGGAAGCACGTCCGTAGATGAATCCATGCTCACCGGCGAAGCGTTGCCCGTGGAGAAGGCCGTTGGCGCGAAAGTCTCCGGCGGCACGGTGAACACCACGGGCGGTATCGTAATGAGGGCCGAACGTGTCGGTAGCGAAACGATGCTCGCGCAAATCGTGAATCTTGTCGCGCAAGCCCAACGCAGTCGCGCACCGATTCAGGCACTGGCGGACAAAGTGGCGGGATGCTTCGTTCCGACTGTGTTGGCGATTGCCACGCTCACTTTCTTCGCGTGGTTCGTTTTTGGGCCAGAGCCGCGACTCGCCTTCGCAATCACGAACGCTGTTGCGGTCCTCATCATCGCGTGCCCATGCGCGCTCGGACTCGCCACGCCCATGAGCGTAATGGTCGGCATTGGCCGCGGCGCGCAAATGGGTGTGCTGATTCGCAACGCCGAAGCCATCGAGAAGCTCGCCCAACTCGACACGCTCGCCGTGGACAAAACCGGCACGCTCACCGAGGGCAAACCCAAGCTGGCACAGGTATCGCCAGTTGGCGGGTTCGACGAGAAAGAATTGCTGCGCCTCACTGCCTCGCTCGAACAGGGGAGCGAACATCCGCTGGCGCACGCCATTGTCGTTGCCGCCAGAGAGCAACAACTTCCGCTCGAATCAGCCAAGGATTTTCAGTCCACGACCGCTGGCGGCGTGGCGGGCACTGTGACTGGACGCCGCGTGTTGGTTGGTAAACCCGACTTCCTGCGCGAGAACGGCGTCTCCGACATCGCGGCACTCGAAACACTCGCCGCTCCCCGCCAAGCTGAAGGCGCGACGGCGATATTCGTCTCCATTGATGGCCGCGCTGCCGGAGTTCTCACCGTGGCCGACCCGGTGAAAGCCACCACGTCGCAGGCGCTCGCCGAATTGCGCGAGCTTGGCGTCAACATCCTCATACTCACCGGCGACAATCCGCGCACCGCCGAAGCCGTCGCCCGCAAACTCGGCATCGCAGATTTCCAAGCGGGCGTCACCCCGCACGACAAACATGAGAAAGTGAAAACGCTCAGAGCAACGGGCCGCATCGTCGGCATGGCTGGCGACGGCATCAATGACGCGCCCGCCCTCGCTGCCGCCGATGTCGGCATTGCGATGGGCACAGGCACGGACATTGCGATGGAAAGCGCGGGCGTGACGCTGGTGAAAGGCGACCTGCGCGGCATCGTGCGCGCGATAAAACTTGGCCGCGCCATGATGCGGAACATCCGCCAAAACCTTTTCTTCGCGTTCGTGTATAACGCGCTCGGAATCCCCATCGCGGCGGGCTTGCTTTATCCATTCTTCGGTGTGCTCTTGAGTCCCATGCTCGCGGGAGCGGCCATGAGCTTGAGTTCGGTTTCAGTAATCACCAACGCGCTCCATCTGCGGCACGCAAAACTGTGAACCGCAATCCACCGCTAGTTTTCAGCAAGCCACCGCAAGCCGGAGCTTTCCATTTCGGATAACTTCTTGTCTCGTGGTGAACCGTCAAATTGCAACCCGCCAAGCAATCGTGTCCAAACAACTTGAATCGCCAGCCAAGCCTGCGAACAGTTTCGCACGTTTGGCGTCTCGCATTTTGCTCCTGCTGGCCGCGTTGATTGTCGTCGGGGTGTTGGTTTGGCAGGGCATCACATCGGGAGGCAATCCCGATCCAACTGCGCCGAACACCAGTCCATCCGCCGCGTTACTCAACATCGCAGTGCTAGTCTTCCGCGAAGGATTGGAATGTATTCTTGTGCTCTCGGCTATCACCGCCAGCATGGTTGGTCCGAGGCAAGTTCATCGGAAACCGGTGATGGCGGGCGCAGGCATCGCGTTCATTGCGACAATCATCACATGGTTCATCGCCGCTGGCATCGTCAATAGTCTGACGGGAAGTGTTTCCGCGCTCAATCTGCAAGCAGCCACCGGATTGCTGGCCGTGATCGTCTTGCTCGTGATTATGAACTGGTTCTTTCACAAGATTTACTGGGGCGGCTGGATGACGATGCACAACCGGAGAAAGAAGGATTTGCTCGAAAGTGCCAACGACCCGGAAAGTTCCAAAGCGAGCCTTTTGTGGGGATTGGGACTGCTCGGTTTCACATCACTCTATCGCGAAGGCTTCGAGGTCGTGCTTTTCTTGCAAAGTTATTATCTGCGCATGGGCAGCAAGGCCGTTTTAGGTGGAGCGTTGCTCGGACTTTTCTTCACCGGCATTGTGGCCATGTTGACTTTCGTGGCGCATCGAAAATTGCCTTACCGGAAAATGCTGGTTCTCACCGGCGTCATGCTCGGCGTGGTGTTGCTCGTCATGGTCGGCGAGCAAGCGCAGGAGATGCAACTCGCTCATTGGATTTCCACGACGGAGATCAGCAGCTTGACCAACTTAATCCCGCCGTGGATGGGATTGTGGTTCGCTATTTTCCCGACGCGCGAAACGCTGATTGCCCAGGCACTCGCGGCGATTGTCGTTGTTGGTTCTTACTACCTCGCTCGCGGCAAGACCGCTCCACCTTGTCAGGATGAGACACAAGTTATTTTAGGCCACTCGGCGAATTGTCCGATGGCAGCAACAAACGCAGGACAGGAGAAACTAAGCCAGTGTCCGCAATGCGGCATGAAGCTGGTCAAGAAGCCATGACGGCCGCGCGGAAAAGTTTGATTGAACATTTTTTGCGTTTCAGGCATCAATGATAGGCGTGCGGTATTTCAGGAACATCATTTTTGGTCTGGCAGCTTTCCTCTGGCTGCCAGTTTCCGCACATTGCCAGCTTGAGGCTGTCCCCGGCCTCGAATTTCTCCGGTGTGTTTCTGACAGTCAAAATTCCAATGGCAACTGCAACGACAGCGGCTGTTGCTCCGTTGAAAAGTCTCAATACAAGTCCGAACAAAAGCGCGTCTCGCTTCCATCGCCTGATTTTCTCCCTGTGCCGCTCACGCCGATTGTTGACGTGGCGAACAGTCTGCCGGATGAAGTCAGTGTTGGCATCCTGACGGCTGCGCCGCCGCAGTTGCTCAAAACCTGGCATTTCACTTCCCGCGCGGCACTTCCAGCCCGTGCTCCTTCCATTGCTTCGTAAATAATCCCGTCCGGGATTTTCCTCATTCGTCCGCAGCGTGAGTCCACGCTTTGGATTTCCGTTTTCCCATTTCGGTTTGTCCGTTTGATTTTTATGAAGCGAAAGATTTGTTGCAGTTTGCCACTGGTTCTGGCGGTGGCGCTTGGAAGCGCGGTCGCGTTTCCAGCGAAAGGCCAGGACACGAATGCCGTTCCCAGCACGAATGTGCTAACGCTCGACGCAGCCATTCGTCTGGCGCTCGAAAACAATCCCGGAATCCGAGTGTTGGCGGCGGACATAGCGGCAGGGCGAGGCGAAGTGACGACGGCGAAGACGTGGCAGAATCCCGAAGTCTCAATCGCGCCGGGCTTCAAGTCGGTGCGCGATCCCTCGGACACGATGTTTCACGGGGATTTCGGATTGGAGCAAACCTTTGAGTGGCCGGGCAAACGCGCGTTACGCCGAGCCGTCGCCGAAAAAAATGTCGCCGTGCGCCAGCTTGCGCTTGC
>JANXUA010000070.1 GCA_025352085.1 Caulobacteraceae bacterium
CCCCGCCGCCTGCTGCGGCCTCTTCGGCCTGAAGGTCACCCGCGACCGCAACCCCGACCTGCCCGACGGGCCCAACAGCACCGCCGGCGGCGACCTTGCGCGCCTCGTCATAGGCCTTGTAGACCACGGCGTTGAGGGTTCCGTTGTGCCGCTCGATGCGTTCGATGGCCGCTTCGGTGAGGTCAGCAGGCGAAACCTCGCCCTTGCGCACCAGTTCGGCCAGACCCAGGCCGTCGAAATTGGCGTATTCAGCGAAACTCATGTTTGTCCCTCCGCGCGATTTGGGGCAATCCTAATCACTTTCCTGGGAGAGAGTCTGCATGGAGTCGTGGCGCAACTGGTCGGGCAGCGTCGTCGCCACGCCGGAACGGATCGTCAGCCCCAAAGACGAGGCGGAGCTTCGCGTGATCGTCGCCGTCGCGAACCGGGTGCGCGTGGTGGGCACCGGCCACTCTTTCATGCCGTTGTGCGAGACCGACGGCGTGCTGATCTCGCTGGCAAACATGGCCGGCGATGTGGAGGTTTCGCCCGATCGGCAAACCGCGTGGGTTCCCGCGGGTCTTTCCATCGGGGCCTTGACGCAGGCGCTGTGGGCGCAAGGTCTGTCGCTGATCAATCAGGGCGACATCGACAAACAGGCCATCGCCGGCGCCGTGGCCACCGGCACGCACGGCACGGGCAAGTCGCTGGGTTCGCTCTCCACCGCCGCGCGCGCCTTTCGGCTGGTTCTGGCCGACGGCTCGGTGGTTGAGTGTGACGCGCAGCGCGATCCCGATCTCTTCGAAGCCCAGCGGGTCAGCGTCGGCGCCCTGGGCGTCATGACGCGGGTGAAGCTTGATGTCCTGCCGGCCTATCGCCTGCGCGAAACCATGCGCCGCGTCCCGCTTGAGCAAGTCTTAAGCGACTGGGACGCCCTGACCGCCGCCCACCGGCATGTGGAGTTCTTCGTCTTTCCCTACGCCGATCAGGCCCTCTTGAAGATCCTCGACGTGGTCGACGCGGGCGACGATCCGGCGCCGAGCGAAGGGGGGACCTACAAGCTGTTCTGCGATGTCGCCTCGGTGGCGCCATTCCTGGCCCCGACCCTGCAGCGGATCATGACCAGCGCGGTCGGGTCATCGACGCGCGCCGCGCCGGCGCACAAGATCTTTCCCTCCGAACGCGACACCCGGTTTGAGGAAATGGAGTACGAAATCCCCGCCGCCGCCGGTCCGGACGCCCTGCGCGCGGCGATGGCCGAGGTGCGCCGGCTGAAACTGCCGATCATCTTCCCGTTCGAGTTCCGCACCGTCGCGCCCGACGATATCTGGATGTCGCCGATGAACGCCGGGCCGTGCGTGTCGATATCTTTCCATCAGTACGCCAAAATGCCCTGGCGTGAGGCGTTCGTGGCCATCGAGGCGGTGTTCGCCGCCCACGGCGGGCGCCCGCACTGGGCCAAACGCCATACCCTGACGCCCGAGGATGTGGTTCGCCAGTATCCAATGGCGCCGCGCTGGGGCGAGGTGCGCAAGCGCGTCGATCCAACCGCGAAATTCCTCAACGCGCACCTGCGCCAGCTGTTCGCCTTTTCGCTATGAGGCCGGTCCCAACTCTTTCCCTCCCCTTTACGGGGAGGGCGAGTCGCCACAGCGACCGGGGTGGGGCTCTTCGGGCCGCGCCGGCTGCGATGGCAAGGATTTCCCCACCCCGGACGTCGCTTCGCGCCGTCTCGACCCTCCCCAGAAGGGGAGGGAGGAGTTTCCCATGCACGCCCAAGACCTCCACGCCCATCTGATCGGCCGCCAAGGCTCGCGCCGGACGCTCAATACACCGGCGCTGATCGTCGACGCGGCGGCGCTGGAGCGGAATATCGCCGCCATGACCGGCTTTGCCTTGAAGCACGGGATCGCGCTGCGCCCGCACGCCAAGACCCACAAGAGCGTGGAGATCGCCAAACGCCAGATCGCCGCGGGGGCCTTGGGGGTGTGTTGCGCCAAGCTCGGCGAGGCCGAAGCCCTGGCCGACGGTGGTGTAGATAACTTGCTGATCACCTCGCCGGTGGTCGGCGCGGCCGCCGTCGAGCGTCTGGTCGCCCTGGCCGCCTGGGTGCCTGGCCTGATGGCGGCGTGCGATCACCCTGACGCGGTGGACGCCCTGGCCGCGACCGGCGCGCGCCTCAGCCTGCTGGTGGATATCGACCCGGGCATCCACCGCACCGGCGTCGCGGGGCCGAACGAGGCGCTCGCCCTGGCGCGCAAGATCGCCGACGCCCCCAACCTCGATTTCGCCGGGGTGCAGTTCTACTGCGGCGGCCAGCAGCACATCGAGGCCTTCGCCGATCGCCGCGCGGCGATCGAAGAGCGCACCCGATACCTGCGCGGCATTGTCGATCTCCTGACTGCCAACGATCTTGCGCCCCGGATCATCAGCGGCGGCGGCACCGGTACGCACGTCATCGACGCGGAGCTCGGTCTCTTCACCGAACTGCAGGTCGGATCGTATGTGTTCATGGATCGTCAGTACGCGGAGTGTGACCTGACCGGCGACGGCCTGGCCGGTTTCGAGACCGCCCTGATGGTCGACGCGCGGGTGATCAGCGCCAACCACGCCTTTCTCTCGACCGTCGACGCCGGCTTCAAGGCCTTCGCCACCGAGGCCGGCGCCCCGCCCGTCCTCGCCGGTGCGCCGGCCGGTTCGGTCTATCATTTCATGGGCGACGAACAGGGCTGCGTCGTGCCGCCGTCGGGGAGCGCCCCGCCCCGGCTGGGCGACATCGTCACCTTCGCCGCCCCGCACTGCGATCCGACCGTCAACCTCTACGACGCCTATCATGTGGTCAGCGGCGACACCCTGACCGCCATCTGGCCGATCGAAGGGCGGGGCCGGTCAGCGTGAACGCGGCCCCGATCAGTCACCCTGTGGCCGCCCCCCCTACCCTCCGTCATGGCCGACCGTCAGTGTCGGCCATCCATTGGGCGAGCGGGTGGGGATGGCCGTGCGCGCGCGCGGCCGTGGCGAGGCCTCGCCCAATGGATCCCCGGGACTTACGCCCGGGGAAGACGGAGGGGGGTGGGAGCGTGGCGTCGTGTTTCGATTAATCGCCGCGCGAGGGCGTGCCCGGTGACCCTCGCCACCTCCGAACGGTTCGATATCGGCCGGGTGATCGGGCGGATGGTCGGCGTGATCGGCCGCAACCTGGCCGTCTTCGCCGGACTGGCCCTGCTGCTGAGCGGCCTGCCGACCGCCTTGCTGGGGTTCGCGCGGACAGGATTGTTGCCGTCGACCGGCGCGCTCGATCTTGGCCTGTCGTGGTCGTGGCTCGTGAACATGCTGATCAGCGCCTGGCTGCAGGCGGCCCTGATCCGCGGCTCGATCAGCGACCTGAACGGCGCGCGGGTGTCCTTTGGCGACTGCCTGGGAACCGCGACCGGCGATATCCTGCCCCTGATCGGCGTGAGCTTTCTTGCGACGGCGATTTGTGTGATGGGCCTGTTCTTCTTCATCGTGCCGGGGATCATTCTGGCCCTCGTTCTATCGGTGTCGGCGCCGGTGCGCGTGATCGAACGGTCGGGCGTTTTCGCGGCGCTGGGGCGCAGCGGCGACCTGACGCGCGACCACCGCGGCGCGATCTTCCTGTTGTTCTTGCTCTACGGGGTGGGGTTGTTCGTCGGCGGGATCGTGCTCAACCTCGCCACCGCGCCCCTGGCGTTCGCCGGACCGGCCGCGGTCGTTGTCCGCGCCGCGTTGGTCGACCCGCTCGTCGGCGCCTTCACCGCCCTGATCGGCGCCGCCGGGATCGCCTCGATCTATTTCGAGTTGCGCACGGTCAAGGAAGGCATCGGCATCGAGGCCCTGGCGGCGGTGTTTGATTAGAGCAGCACAAGCCGCTGTTTGGAACCATGCGCGTCTCCTCCGTCCCGCCCCGGTTCCCTTTGGCTTTCCCCCCGCGCCAATGCTATGGGCAGCTCCTTTGATAAATGAAGGACAATCCAGTGCGGTCTTCGACGTGCATTCTGCTGGGGGCGCCGGTCCATGAGGGCGCCGGCCAGGCCGGGTGCGAGATGGGCCCCAGCGCCTTTCGCGTCGCCGGTCTGGGCGCGGCCCTCGAGGAGTTGGGCCATGTCGTGCTCGACCGCGGCAACCTGGCCCCCGCGCCGCGCCGTGCGATCACCCACCCCAACGGCGCCGTGCGCGCCCTGCCGGAGATCATCGCCTGGACCGAGGCGATCGCGCAGGCGACCCATCGCGCCGCCGGCGAGGGCATGCCGATCGTGTTCGGCGGCGATCACGCCCTGGCCGCCGGGTCGATCTGCGGGCTCGCCCAACACGCCGCCGAAACCGGGCGGGAGCTGTTCGTGCTCTGGCTCGACGCCCACACTGATTTCCATACCCTGGCGACGTCGGTCAGCGGCAATCTGCACGGCGTGCCGGTCGCCTACATTACCGGCCAGAGCGGGTTCGAGGGCTATTTCCCGCCGATCCATGCCGTCAAGCCGGGCAATGTGTTGATGATGGGCATCCGCAGCGTCGATCCCGCCGAGCGGGCGGCGGCCGTCGCCGCCGGCGTCACCATCCTCGACATGCGGGCGATCGACGAGCATGGGGTTTCGCGGCCGCTGAAGACCTTTCTGCAGCGGGTGGCGGAGGCGAACGGCCTGCTGCACGTCAGCCTGGATGTCGACTTCCTTGATCCCGGCATTGCGCCGGGCGTCGGCACCACCGTGCCGGGCGGTGCGACCTTCCGCGAGGCGCATCTGATCATGGAGATGGTCCACGACAGCGGCCTGGCCACCAGCCTGGATCTCGCCGAGCTCAATCCGTTTCTCGACGAACGCGGCCGCACTGCGACCTTGATGGTCGATCTCGCCGCCTCCCTGATGGGGCGCCGGGTGATGGACCGGCCGACCAAGGTTTATTGATCGATGGACCGCAAGCTCAACCTCGTTCCATTCGTCAGCGTCGATCACATGCTCAAGCTGGTCCTGGCCATCGGCGTCGAGCCGTTCCTGGTCGCGCTTGCCGGCTACGTCGAGGCCGATTTCCGGCGCTGGGAGGCGTTCGACAAGACCGCCCGCGTCGCCGCGCACAGCGCCGAAGGCGTGATCGAGCTGATGCCGGCGAGCGACGACAAGATCTACGGCTTCAAATACGTCAACGGCCATCCCGGCAACACCCGCGACGGCCGTCAGACGGTGACGGCCTTCGGCGTCCTGGCCGATGTCGCCACCGGCTATCCGCTGCTGTTGAGCGAGATGACCCTGCTGACCGCCCTGCGCACCGCCGCCACTTCGGCCCTGGCGGCCCGATACCTTGCACCCCCGGGCGCCCAGACCATGGCGATCATCGGCAACGGGGCCCAGGCGGAGTTCCAGGCCCTGGCGTTCAAGGCGCTGCTGGGCGTCGATCGCCTGCGCCTCTACGACATCGACCGCGCCGCCAGCGACAAATGCGTGCGCAACCTGGCCGGCATGGGCTTCGACATCACCGTCGCCGGCTCGGTCGAAGAGGCGGTGCTGGGCGCCCAGATCGTCACCACCGTCACCGCCGACAAGCAGTACGCCACCATTCTGACCGATAATCTGGTCGGCCCGGGCGTGCACATCAACGGCGTCGGCGGCGACTGCCCGGGCAAGACCGAACTGCACGTCGACATTCTCAAGCGGTCGGACATCTTCGTCGAATACAAGCCGCAGACCCGCGTCGAGGGCGAGATTCAGCAACTGCCGCCTGATCATCCGGTTACGGAGCTTTGGCAAGTGATCACCGGCGCCGCGCCCGGCCGCCGCGGCGCCGGCGCGATAACCCTGTTCGATTCGGTCGGCTTCGCCGTCGAGGACTTTGCCGCCCTGCGCTACGTCAAGGACCAGATCCAGCGCACCGGCCTGTACGAGGATCTCGATCTTCTCGCCGACCCCGACGAACCGCGCGACCTGTTCGGCATGATCCTCCGCGCCGCGAGGTGAAGACGTTATCCGTCGGGCGCGGCTTGAATCGGACTTGATTTCGAGTCGTGTTTATTGCAATATGCAAATAAACGTTCGAAACCGAGATGCGCCTCGCGCCCGACGGGTGGATCGTTCGTCATCGACCATATAATATCGTTAAAAAACAATAATATATGTCAAATTTTCCCTGCTTACCGACGGCCAGACGACCGCCAAGGCGCCGCCCGCCAACGGCCTTCGGACCGCCCGCCGACCGCCAAATACCGCCATTTTACCGCCCGCCGACCGCCCGCTAACCGCCCGACCGGTCTCGCGCCCACGCGTTTTTCGCTTGCCTTCCCTTGCGAACCATCGGTCTAGCCTCGCGCGGCGCAACGCGCCTGGGGAGTGAGAATGCGGCTCATCAAACGGATCGGTCTGGGCGCCCTGGCGCTGGTCGGACTGGCGCTGCTCGTCGCCGTCGGCCTGATCGTCGCCGACCAACTGGCCCAGCCGCCGGCGCCCGATCTCAAGGCCCTGATAGCGCGGGAGGGCGCCTATCACGTGCGCATCCGGCGCGACGCGTTCGGCGTGCCGCATGTTCTGGGCGCCACCGACGCCGATGTCGCCTTCGGCCTCGGCTACGCCCAGTCGGAGGATGACTTCGCCACCGTGCAGGATGTCGCCCTGGCCACGCGCGGGACCCTGGCCGCCTGGAAGGGCGAGAAGGGCGCGACGACCGACTATCTGGTGCGGCTGATGCGGGTGAACGAAGCCGTGGACGCCGGTTATCCCAAGCTGCCCGCCGATCTGCGCGCGGTGCTGCAGGCCTATGCCGACGGGGTCAACGACTATGGCGCCCGCCATCCTGACAAGCTCGCGCCCGGCCTGTTGCCGCTGACCGGCCAGGATATCGCCGCCGGCTTCGTGTTCAAGACGCCATTCTTTTACGGTCTGGACGACACCCTGAAGAAGCTGACGGCGCCGACGCCGAAGAGGGCCGCTTTGCCGGTCGGCTCCAATGGCGTCGCGGTGGCGCCGTCGCGCGCAAACGATGGCGCGACCCGCCTGCTGGTCAATTCGCACCAGCCGTATGTCGGACCGGTGGCCTGGTACGAGGCGGTGCTGGACAGCGGTCAGGGCTGGCATGTCGCCGGCGGCTTTTTCCCCGGTTCGCCGTTCATGCTGCACGGCCACAACGCCCATCTGGGCTGGGCCAACACCGTCAATGATCCCGATCTCGTCGACGTCTATCGCCTGACCGTCAATCCGGCCGACAAGGATCAATACCGCCTCGACGGCCAGTGGCGGAATTTCGACAAGAGCGACGCGGCCATCCGCGTGAAACTCCTCGGCCCGCTGATCATTAGAGTGCATAAAAAGATGTTGTGGTCGGCGCACGGGCCGGTGCTGGAAACCGACCACGGCGTGTTCGCCTTTCGCTACGCCGGCATGGGCGAGGCGCGCCAGGCCCTGCAATATTATCGCCTGGACAAGGCCGCCGACATGGCCGAATGGCGCGCCGCCATGGCTCTGCAGGCGCTGCCGAGCATCAACTACATCTACGCCGATGAACGCGGCAATATCGGCTATGTCTACAATGGCCTGTTCCCGGATCGAAAGGCGGGCGTCGACTGGACCGGGACCCTGCCCGGCGATCGCTCGGACCTGATCTGGCACGGCTATCTGCCGTTTGGTCGCGTGCCGCAGATATGGAACCCCAAGTCCGGTTTTGTGTTCAACTCCAACAATACGCCGTTCATGGCGACCGGCGACGCCGACGCGCTCAAGCCGGCGGATTTTCCCGCTGCGATGGGTATCCAGACCAATATGACCAACCGCGCCTGGCGCGCCCTGGAGACCTTCGGCGCCGATACGCACATCAGCGCGGCGGCGTTCCGCGCCTATAAGTTCGACATCGCCTACAGCGCCCGGTCCGACATGGCCAAGGTCGTCGGCGCGGTCCTGGCCCTCGATCCCAGGGGCGACGGCGATATCGCCAAGGCGCAGGGCGTCTTGCGCGCGTGGGATCGGCGCACCAATGTCGACAGCCGCGCCGCCGCCCTGGCGGTGCTGACCGCCGTGCCCCTGGCGGAAGCGTTGAAGGACGGTCGCCTGCCGGACGTGCGCCCGTCGCTGTCGAAAGCGATCGCCACCCTCAAAGCCCACTTCGGCCGCATCGATCCGACCTGGGGTCAGGTCAACCGGATCATCCGCGGCAACGTGGACCTAGCCATCGACGGCGGGTCGGACACCTATCGCGCCGTCTATGGCGAGGCCCAGAGCGACGGTCGGCTGAAGGCGCAAGGCGGCGACACCCTGATCATGTTCGTGACCTGGGACCGGGCCGGCAAGCTCACCTCCGAAAGCATCCATCAGTTCGGCTCGGCCACCCTCGACGCCGCCTCGCCGCATTACGCCGACCAGACGCCGCTATTTGCCGCGATGAAGACCAAGCCGGTGTGGTTCACGGAGGCGCAGCTGGCCGGGCATATCCGCGAAGACTACGTCCCCGGGGGCCGCCGTGACTGAGAGTGTCGTGGTTCTGGGCGCCGGCATCGCCGGTCTGTGCACCGCGCTCGCCCTGGCGCCGACGGGGCGGCGGATTAACTTGCTTGAGCGCGATCTGGCGCCGCCGGACGGGGTCGAAGCGACCTTCGATCACTGGTCGCGGCGCGGCGCGAGCCAGCTGCGGCACAGCCACGCCTTCCTCGCCCGCCTGCGCCAGCTCATCGCCACGGAGCATCCGGCGTTGCTTGAGGCGCTTGAGGCGGCCGGCGCGCGCGAGCTGCGTTTCGCCGACGGCCTGCCCGAACCGATCAAGAAAACCTATGTTGCGGCGCCCCAGGACGCGGAGATGTCGATCCTGGTCAGCCGCCGCTCGACCCTGGAGTTTATCATCCGCCGGTATGTCGAGGCCCACGCCAATGTCGCCATCCGCTCGGGCGCCTTCGTCACCGGCTTGATCAGCGAGCGCGATGCGACCGGAACGCTCGTCGCCCGGGGGCTGACGCTGGAAGGCGGCGAGACCGTACTCGCGGACCTGGTGATCGACGCCGGCGGGCGGGCCTCGCCGATGACCGACTGGCTGGCTGAAGCGGGCGCGAAGATCACCGAGGAGGGCGAGGATTGCGCCATCCTCTACTACACCCGCTTCTACGCCCTGAAGCCCGGCCAGTCCGAACCCGCGCGCGGAGCGGCCTCCACCACCGGTGACCTGGGCTATCTGAAATTCGGCATTTTCCCCGCCGACAACGACACCTTTTCCTTCACTCTGGCCGTGCCGGAGGTCGAGGAGGCCCTGCGCGCGGCGGTGATGCGGCCGGACATATTCGATGCGATCTGCGGGCGCCTGCCCGGCGTCGCGCCGTGGACCGATCCGGAGCGCTCGACCCCGGTCAGCAAGGTCTACGCCATGGGCGATCTGAAGAGCCGCTGGCGCGAAATGGCCCCGGCGGGCCAGCCGGCCATGCTGAATCTATTCTGCGTCGGCGACAGCCTGGTGCGCACCAATCCGCTGTACGGGCGCGGCTGCTCCTTCGCCGCCATCGAGGCGCACGGCCTGCGCGACGTGCTCACCGGCACGGGCGATCCGGCCAATCGGACCCGCGCCTACAGCGCGCGGGTGCGCACCGACCTCTTCGCCTTCTACGCCGACATGGTCGAACAGGATCGCGGCGCGGCGCGGCGGGCGCTCGCCGGCCTTGATCCCGACCACCGGGCGTCCTGGCGCGGTCGGCTGCTGCGCCGGTTTCTGGAGGACGGCGTCGCCATCGCGGTGCGCCAGGACGCCGACCTGTTGCGCGGAGCCATGCGCGCCTTCCACATGCTCGATTCCCCGCGCGGCTGGCTGCGCCGCCCGGCCAGCCTCGCCAGGATCCTCGCCGTCTGGGCGAGAGGCCGCCGCGCCAACGCCCACCTCTACGCTCCCAAGTCCGGCCCGGACCGGCCGGCGATGTTCGCGGCGTTGGGTTTGGATGCGGCGGCGGATCTGGCGCGGGTTAGGGCGGCGGCCTAGCGCGTCGGCGTCATACCGCCTGCCCGGCACACCAGCCGCTGGCCCAGGCCCACTGGAAGTTGTAACCGCCCAGCCAGCCGGTGACGTCGACCACCTCGCCGATGAAATGGAGCCCCGGAACGGCCTTGGCGGCGAAGGTGCGGCCATCGAGGTCGTCGGTGTCGACGCCGCCCAGGGTGACCTCGGCGGTGCGGTAGCCTTCCGATCCAACCGGCTTGACCCGCCAGGCGTTCACCGCCGCGCCGATGCGACGCAGGATTTTGTCCGAGGCGTCGGCGATATTGCCCGCCGCGCCTTCGTTTTCGGCGATGAGTTGCGCGAGGCGGCGGGGCAGATGCCGGCTGAGCGCTGTGGCCACGCTCTGGCGCCCTTGCTCGGACCGCGCGCGCCGCAGGGCGTCGAACACGTCCACGCCGGGCGCCATATCGATCTCCAGTTCGTCGCCCTCGCGCCAATAGGACGAAATCTGCAGGATCGCCGGGCCCGACAGGCCGCGATGGGTGAACAGCATAGCCTCCGCGAACCGCGCCTTGCCGCAGCGCACGGCGACGTCGACAGAAACGCCGGCCAGGGGCTTGAGACGTTCCAGCAAGCCGATTTCGAAGGTCAGCGGGACCAGGGCGGGCCGCGTCTCGGCGACCCGCACGCCGAACCGCCGCGCGACGTCATAGCCAAAGCCGGTCGCGCCCATCTTGGGGATCGATTTGCCGCCGCTGGCCACCACCACCGCCTCGCAGCCGACCGCCACGCCGGCGATGACAAGATCAAATCCGCCCGCCGATTTTTCGAGAGCGTCCACGGCCAAGCCCAGGCGCACGGCCACGCCGGCCTCGCCCATTTCCGCGAGCAGCATGTCGATGATCTGCCGCGCCGAACTGTCGCAGAACAATTGGCCGAGGGTCTTTTCATGCCAGGCGATGCTATGCGCCTCGACCAAGGCGATGAAGTCGGCCGGCGTGTAGCGCTTGAGCGGCGATATGCAGAAGCGCGGATTGGCCGACACAAACGCAGCCGGGCTGGTGTGCAGATTGGTGAAGTTGCACCGTCCGCCGCCGGAAATACGGATCTTTTCGCCCGCGGCCTTGGCGTGATCGACGATCAGCACCCGGCGGCCGCGTTTGCCCGCCTCGATGGCGCACATCATCCCCGCCGCGCCGGCCCCGATCACCACCACATCGAATCGTTCCACGCGCGACTCCAATCACCACAGCAGGATGAGTTTGGACGGAGCTGTCCAAAGTCTTAAATCCTGCTCTAGAAGCAAAAGTTTAGAGCCTGATTCAGCGTCCGCATCTGTTCCATGCAAACGCACCAGGCTCTGGCTATTTTTTTGTCCGCGAATGACGCAGATGACCACAGACAATCTGATTGAGAAACAAAAGCCGCGCTCAATGGCCTGGACCCGCACCTACGATGAAGCCGAACCGCAGCGGGTCAACCGCTGGCTGGCGCAGAGCGGCGTCTGTTCGCGGCGCGAGGCCGAGGCGCTGATCGGCCAGGGTTTGGTCTCGATCGACGGGCTCGCGATCGTCGACGCCGGTCACAAGATCGAACCGGGTCAGACGCTGACCCTGGCCGATGCGGCGCGGTCCAAACTCGAGGGCGCGCTCACGGTGATCCTGCACAAGCCGCGCGGCGTGGTTTCCGCCCAGCCAGAGCCCGGGCAGACGCCGGCGATTCGGCTGCTGACCGCCGGCGCCCTGGTCGGCGAGGCGCCGGCGATCCCGGACCGCGACAGCAAGCTCGCGCCGGTCGGACGCCTCGACCTGGAGTCGCGCGGCCTTCTTATCCTCTCCGAGGACGGCGTGGTGGCCAAGGCGGTGATCGGGCCGGACGCCGAACTGGAAAAGGAATACCGTGTGGCGGTGATCGGCGCGGTCACCGAGCGGAAGCTGGCCCACTTGCGCCACGGACTGGAGTTGGACGGTCGGCGCCTGCGCCCCGCCGACGTCTCGCTGATCAGCGATCAACGCTTGCGGATCGTGTTGCGGGAGGGCCGCAATCGCCAGATCCGCCGGATGTGCGAGCTGGTCGATCTGAAGGTGGTCGATCTTTTCCGCGTTCGCGTCGGCGCGCTGTGGCTCGGCACGCTTCCAGAAAGCCGTTGGCGCGTGCTGACGGCCGACGAGCGGCGCGCGCTGATCGAACGCCGCGCGCCGGCGTGAGTATCGCGGCGAGCGGTTATCCGGCGTAGACCGCCCGCTCCACGGCGTCGAAAGTCGCCAGCACCTTGGGATCGGCGAAGGGGAAGAGCTGGGAGAACAGAACCCCAGCAACGCCGGTCGCCGGGTCGGCCCAATAATAGCAATTGGCCAGCCCCGCCCAGGCCAGCGAACCGGCTGATCGACCCGCGGGGCCGGGGGTTTCATTGACCAGAAAGCCCAGGCTCCAGCGCTTGGTCACGCCGGGCATGAGCTCGCAGGTGTAGGCTACATTGGGGTGGGCGCTCGTGAGCGCGCCGACCGTCAAATCGCCGATCTGGTTGGCGCGCATCATGGCTACGGTCGTCGATTTCAGGATTCGCGCGCCGCCCGGCGCCTGGCCGCCGCCGAGAATGGCGCCCAGGAACGTCAGATAATCGGAGACGGTGGAGTAGAGGCCGCCGCCGCCCATCATGAAATGCGGCGTCGGCGGCATGCCAAAGGGGATGGCGGCGAAACCGCCGCCGGCCACCGGTTGATGGACGCCGGCCCGCCGTCCCGTCTGTTCCTCGCGCGGAAAAAACGTGGTGTCGCTCATGCCCAGGGGCCCCAGGATGTGCGCGTCGAAATAGTCGGCGAGGGGCTGTCCGCTGACCGCCTCGACCACCAGTCCGGCCCAATCGATGCCGATGCCGTAGTGCCAGGCCTCCCCCGGCTCGAACATCAGCGGAATATCCGGCGTCTGCGCCGGTGACAGGGTCTGGCCGGTCACGGCGAGATAGCGGGTCAGGTCGGCGCTGCAGAAATCATAGGCGAACCCGGAGGTGTGCGTCAGCAGGCGCCGCAGGGTGATCGCCTCGCGCGCCGGCCGGGTGATTGGCTCGCCGGCGGCGTCGAACCCGGTGAGCACGCTTGGGCTTGCCAGCGCGGGGAGCCGCGGGCCGAGCGGCTCATCAAGATCGATCATGCCGCGCTCGACCAGTTGCAGGGCGGCGACGGTGGTGATGGCCTTGGTGCACGAGGCGATCCAGAACACCGTGTCGGTAGTCATGGCTGCCGCCCCGCCCGCTTCGCGCAGCCCGGCGGCGGCAAAGATCCGCTCCCCCGACGGCGTGATCGCGGCGGCGACGAAGCCCGGCGCATGCCCGCTCGCGACGGCGCCCTCAAGGACGTCTTGAAGGGAGCTCATCTGGGTTGGTTTCCTTCAGACCAGGACATCAAGGCGTTCGAGCCCGCGGAAGAAAGGCAAATTGCGCCATTGCGGCTCGGCGTCAGAGTTGGCAAGTCGCAGGTTGGGGAATCGATCAAACAGCTTGAGCAGGGCCACCTGCGCTTCCAGCCGCGCCAAGGGCGCGCCGATACAGATGTGGGCGCCGCCGCCGAAGGCCACGTGCGGAACCTTCTTGCGGGTGATGTCGAATTTTTCGGGGTTCCCGAACGCCGCCGGGTCGCGGTTGGCGGCGCGCAGAGAGAGGAACATGGCCTGCGAGGCCTTGATCGGGCAGCCGCGCACTTCGATGTCGCGGCCGGCGATGCGGCCGGTGATGTCCACCGGCGGCTCATAGCGCAGGATTTCCTCGACCGTCGCCCCGATCAGGCCGGGGTCGGCACGCAGGGCGGCGAGCTGGTCGGGATGGGTCAGGAACAGGCGCACGCCATTGCCGATCAGGTCGGTGGTGGTCAAATTGCCGCCGACCAGCAGGGCGGTGAGGTTGGTGGCGATCTCGGCGCTGGTGATCGGCGCGCCGGCGTCTTGCAGGGCGACCATGTCGCTGGTCAGGTCGTCGGCGGGCTCCGCGCGCCGCTGCGCGATCAAGGCGTGCATGTAGTCGCCCAGGGCGTTGCTGGCGCGGACCAGATGCTCGGTCTGCTCGGCCGTGCGCAGGGGGTTGAGACTCTGGATCACCCCCTCGGACCAATCGCGAAATTCGCCCAGGCGGCTTGGGTCGACGCCCAATATGGCGGCGATGACGTCGATCGGAACGGGCAGCGCAAAGTCGGCCATCAGGTCGAAGCCGCCGCCCGTCGGCAGGGCGTCCAGGGTCGCGTCGACGACGTGTTCGACCTGCGGGCGACAGCGCGCGACGCGTTTGTACAGCGCTTGGGCCAGGGGGTTGCGGATGCGGGCGTGATCGGGATCGTCGATCAGAAGAATGCTCGGGCCGCCGCCGCGGTCGACAATGCCGTCGGTTCTTTGTTCGCGCACCCGCCGCGCGAGCACTGCCCCCGGCTCGGCTTTCAGGGCGTCGCGATTCATCGTCAGATCGGTGACGACGGCGCGGACGTCTTCATAGCGCGACAGCAGGAACGTCCCGGCCGCCTCGTCGCGCAGGACCGGATGGCGCTCGCGCAGAGGCCCCAGAACGGCGTGCGGGTCGGCGCGAAACACCGGATTGAGCGGCGTCAGGGCGAAAACGCCGGGCGGCGGTGTGTCGGACATGAGTGGGGCGGCTCCTTGAACGTCGCGCGATTGTGCGACGTCAGTGGCGCCCCGCGCAAGCGCCGTTCGATGCGCGTCTCCCCCGCAGGGAAACGCGATTAAACTCAGCCGATCTTGATCGGCACGAACAGGGTCACGCCGCCGCGATTGACGGCCAGGGGGATGCTGGTCCGCCCGGCCTTTTTCCACACCCCGACGGCGGCGGAAATGTCGCCGGCGGTGGCGACTTCGCGGTCGCCGGCGCGGACGATCACGTCGCCGCGCTTGAGGCCTTTGTCGCCGGCGTCGGAGGTTCCCTTGACCTCCTGCACCACCAGGCCGTGGACGGCGGCGCCCAGATTAAACTCCTGGCGCACCGCCGGATTGATCGGAGCGAGCGACATGCCGAGGATCTGCGGAGCGGGCGCGGCGTGCGCGCCGCCGGGCGAGGCGCCGGCTCCGCTGTCATCGCCGTTCAAGCCGCCGTTCTGGGCCAGTTGGGCTTCCGATGGGCGGGTGCCCGAGACAATGTCCGCCGCGCGGGGCTTGCCGTCCCGGAAGGCTTCCAGGTGAAGCGCGTCGCCAGCGTGGACCTTAGCAACTTCGCGCGTCAGCTCGTTGGCCGAGGTCACCGGATGACCGTTGACGGAGACGATCACATCGCCCGGCTGCACGCCTGCGCGCGCGGCGGGCCCGGAGGGCACCAGGCCGGCGACCACGGCGCCCTTGCGCCCGCCAAGGCCCCACGAATTGGCCATTTCCTCATTCAGATCCTGGATGGTGGCGCCGATGTAGCCGCGGGTGATCGTGTGACCGCCCATCAATTGCTTGGTGACGTTTTCGGCGACGTCGGCGGGGATATCAAAGCCGATGCCCACCGAACCGCCGGACGGGGAGAAGATGGCGGTATTGACGCCGATCACCCGGCCATAGGTGTCGAAGGTCGGACCGCCGGAATTGCCACGGTTGATCGGCGCGTCGATCTGGATGTAGTCGACGAACTTCTCGCCGATGTCGCGGTTATAGGCCGAGACGATGCCGGCGGTGGCCGTGCCGCCCAGATCATAGGGATTGCCGACCGCGAGCACCCAGTCGCCAACGCGCGGGCGCGCTTTGTTCTCGAAACTCACATACGGAAAATCGTGGCCCTGGACGCGGATCACGGCCAGATCCGTGCCCTCGTCGCGCCCGACAAGCGTCGCCTTCAGCTCGGTGCCGTCCTTCAGCATCACCTTGATGTCTTCGGCGTTCTCGATGACGTGATTGTTGGTGACAATGTAGCCGTCGGAGGAAACGAAAAAGCCCGAACCGCTCGACATCTGCTTGGGCGCGCGACGCGCATCCTGATCAGGCGCGCCGTCGCCGCCGCGCGGGACGAGGCCCCGAGGCGTCAGCTCGAACGGAAAGCCCTGCAGGCCGGGAACCTGACCGGTCGTGATGACGTCGACCTTGGAGACCACGCGGATTGACACCACCGCCGGCGACACCTTTTCGAAAATATCGGCGAAGGACATCGGCGCGCCCGGCGTCGCGGCCACCACCGGTTCGGTGGACGCCTTGATCAGTTGACCCAGGCCTTCGCCCGTCCAGCTTGAGGGGCGCAGGCTCATGCCGGCCATGCCGGCCATGGCGACTGCGGCGCCGGCGACAGCGCCGACCACGACGTGCGATTTGTTGACAGCCATAGTCTCGTTCCTTCGTCCGGACAGTCCGGGCTCGCAGTATGTGGGGGTGGATGGCAGGGAGTGCGAGGCGCCTCAAGTTACCTTTCCGTTAGGGCCGAGGCAATCTGGAAGCCTTTTTCGGGCGTCAAATTGTCAACGGTCGTTCCGTGAGGCGATCGGGTAAGTGACCGATCCCCTTATCTACGTCGCCGAAGGCGGAAAAGATCAACCGCGGCTGCGCGGTTGAGATTCCTATTTGCCCGATTGCCGTGGGCCGTCGTCGGACTCGAGCGCCGCCAGCCGTTCGGCCTCGTCGGACGACAGCGGTGGGGTCGCATTCGCCCGCCGATACCGCCCGAACAGGAGGCCCAGACCGAGCAGCCCGACCAGGAACGGGCCGGCCCACAGCAGGGCGTTTGCCGGCGACAGCGGCGGACGCAGGAGAACATAGTCGCCGTATCGGGCGGTGAGGAAGGCGCGGACTTGGCCGGGGCTGTGGCCCGCGGCGATCTGACCGCGAATGATCTGTCGCAAATCGTGGGCCAGGGGGGCCTCCGAGTCGTCGATGGATTGACCCTGGCAGACCAGGCAACGGGTTTCCTGGAAGAGGGCGCGCGCCCGCGCCTCCGCCGCGGGGTCGGCGAGGCGCTCGGCCGGATCGGCTTCCGCCGCCAGGCAAAGCAAGGCGCCGAAGATGAGCGCCATGCGCCGCGCGGTCACGCCAGCGCCTCCCGCCGCCGTCCCGGCGCGAGGCGCAGGCGCCGATCCGAGAGCGACAGAGCCCCGCCCAAGGCCATCAACAGCGGGCCGAGAAAAATCAAATGCACCCACGGATGGACATAGCTGCGTACCAGCCAGGACGACGCTCCGCCGCCGTCGGCCACGCGCCGTTCGCCCAGGACAATGTAGATATCGTCCAGGCCTTTGGGACAGATCGCCACCTTGGAGGTCGTCTGGCCGCCGGTGGCGAAGGTGCGCCGCTCGGGGCCCGCCTCGCACACCAGGGCGCCGGCGGCGTCGGTGACGCGGATCACGCCGTGCTGCGCGTCATAGTTCGGACCCAGGCGATCGGTGACCCCGTCCAAAGTCAGATGATAGGCGCCCAGATTAAGGTGGCCGCCGGCTGTCAGAACTTCAGTGCTTTCGATCTTCCAGGCGCCCTCATAGGCCGCGCCCATGACGAACAGGCCCAATCCGAAATGGGCGAGACTCATGCCCCAGGCGCCGCGCGGCAGGCTCTTCAGGCGACGCAGGCTCTCGGCCCATGGCGCGCGAAAGCCGTGCGCGCGCTCGACAATCTCGGTGACCGCGCCGGCGATCAGCCACACGCCGATGCCCACGCCGATCGAGGCGACGGCCTTGCGCGGCTCGACCAGGGCGAACACCGCCAGCCCGGCGACGAGGGCCAGGCCGGCCGCGACGGTCAGGCGTTGGGAGACCCCAAGCGCGTCGCCCCGCTTCCACGGCAGCAGCGGTCCGGCGGGCAGGATGATGAAGGCGACCGCCATCAGCGTTCCCACCACCAGATTGTAATAGGGCGCGCCGACGCCGCCCTGCTTGCCGAGCGCGTCGAGGATCAGCGGCCACAAGGTCCCCGCCAGCACGGTGGTGGTCACCGCCGCCAGGACGATGTTGTTGAAGACCAGCGTGCTCTCGCGACTGATCGGGGCGAAGGCGGACTGATCCTTGAGCAGGGGCGCGCGCCAGGCGAACAGGCCGAACCCGGTTCCGGCGGCGACGCCGAGGATGCCCAGCAGAAGAAGGCCGCGCTTGGGATCGACCGCGAAGGCGTGCACCGAGGTCAGCACCCCTGAGCGCACCAGAAAGGCGCCCAGCATGGAGAGGGTGAAGGCGCAGATGGCCAGGAAGGCGGTCCAGGCCGCCAGGGCGCCGCGCTTTTCGGTGACGACGGCCGAGTGCAGCAGAGCGGTGGCCGTCAACCACGGCATCAGACTTGCGTTCTCAACCGGGTCCCAGAACCACCAGCCGCCCCAGCCTAGTTCGTAATAGGCCCAGAAGGAGCCCAGGGTGATGCCGACTGCGAGCAGGCTCCAGGCCGCCAACGCCCATGGCCGCACCCATCTGGCCCACGCCGCGTCGATCCGCCCTTCGATCAGGGCGGCGACGGCAAGGGAAAACACCACCGACAGGCCGACGTAGCCGGCGTAGAGAAACGGCGGGTGGGCCGCCAGGGCCGGATCCTGCAGCAAGGGATTGAGCGAGCGGCCCTCGATCGGCGGCTGCGCCAGGCGGAGCAGCGGGTTGGAGGCGAACACCATATAGCCGATGAAGAGGACGCCCAGGGCGCCCTGAGTGGCCACGGTCAGGGCTTTCAGGCTCCACGGCAGACCGCGCGCGTGCGCCACCGCCGCGCCATAGCCGGTCAGGGCGAAACACCACAGCAACATGGAGCCTTCGTGGCTGCCCCAGGCGCCGGCGATCTTGTAGATCAACGGCTTTTCGGTGTGCGAGTTCTCCGCCACATTGGTCACCGAGAAATCCGAGCTCACGAAGGCCCAGATCAGACAGCCGAAGGCGATGGCGATGCAGGCGAAGGCGGCCAGGGCCGCGCCTTCGCCTGCGCCGGTCAGGACCGCATTGCGCCGCACCCGGCCGACGACCGAGAGGAGCACCTGAACCAGCGACAGACCTAGCGCCAGGGCGAGGGCGAATTGACCAAATTCCGCGGTCACGACGGCGCCTTCCCGGCGTCATAGGCCGGCATCTGGCCACCGCCGCGCCATTCGCCCTGAGCCTTGAGCGCTTTGGTTAATTCGCGCGGCATGTAGCGCTCGTCGTGCTTGGCGAGGATCTGGGTGGCGATGAACACGCCCTTGGCGTCATAGGCGCCGGTGGCGACCACGCCTTGACCTTCGCGGAACAGGTCCGGCAGGTCGCCCCGGAAGGTCACGGTAGAGCGCGCGGTGTGGTCGGCGACGACGAAGATCACCGCGCCGTCGGCCCGCTTGATCAGGCTGCCGCGCTCAACCATGCCGCCCAGCTGGATCGGCAGGCCCGCGCCGACATGCGCCGCCTCGGCCTGCGCCGGGGTGTAGAAATACGAAATCGAGCCGCGCAGGCCGTACAGGGTGAGCCCCGCCGCCAGAGCGAGCACCGGCGCGGCGGCTGCGATCAGGGCCAGACGCCGCCGCGCTGTGCGCGATTTTGGGATGAAGGCCACGGCGTCCTTACTTTGCCACGTTGGCGGCGGCGTCGAGCTGGGCCAGGATGTCTGGTTTGCCCGCATAGAGCTTGCGCGCCTGGGTCAGGGCGGCGCCCTGCCGATCCGGCTCGCCCAATACCCCATAGGCGCGCACCAGGCGCACCCAGCCGGCGGCGTCGTCGGGATGGGCCTTCAGCCGCTGCGCCAGGCCCTCGACCATGCCCCTGATGGCGGCGGACATGGCGGCGGGCGGGACGTCCGGCGCCTCCGGCGCCGGCAGGCCGGTTTGCTCCACGGAGGTGATGTCGCGGGTCAGCATCGGCGCGCGCGGGTCGCCGGGCCGCATGTCGGCCAGCAGGCCGCGCCACCCCGCCAGCCCCGCGTCCTTGCGGCCGGCGTTGATGTCGGCGAGGCCAAGGTAGTATCGCGCGACGGGCGATTTCGGCTCACTCCGCAGCAGACGACGGAAAACAGCTTGCGCATCGCCATCGACCTTGCCGCCGGCTTTCAAGACCATGATTTCGCCCAGCGGGCCCAAAAGGTCGGGGCGACCGGGGGCAATCGCGAGCGCCTGGCGCAGGGCGTGGGTCGCGCCGTCGGGATCGCCGAGGCCCGTGTCGAGCACCGCCAGACGGCGCAGGGGTTCGGGATCGGTCGGATGCTGGGAGGCCAGGGCGTGCAGGGCCGCCGCCAGTTCCGGCGCCGACGACAATTCCGGCTTGTTCAGCCAGACGGCAAGCCGTCGCGAGAACGGTTGATCGACCGCGCCTGGTGTTCCGATGGCCATATAGATCGCCACCGCCAGCAAAGGCGCGACTGAGGCCGACGCGATCAGGGTCCACGGGCGACCCGACTGGGCGACGGGCTGGGCCTGGCGGTCCGCCGCCGCCAAAAGCCGGCGCCCTGCTTCGGCGCGGCTGGCGCGGCCCTCTTGCGGCGCGATCAGGCCGCGATCGGCCAGATCGTCGATCTCCGCCAGCGCTCGCCGATAGACGCCCAAGGTCGGGTCGGCCAAGGCATCGACGCCGCCGGCCTGGGCCGCGCGGTGCAGCACCGCCGCCCCCGCGCCGGCCGCCAACAGCGCCGCGCCGATCCAGAACATGATCATGGCGTGCAGTTAGCGAAAAACCGCAGCCAGCGCGAGGCGGCAAATCGCGCGACTGCGTAAGGCCAGATTCTCACCCATCCGCGCGGGGCAGAACCACCTCCAGCTTCAGGCCGCCCATCGCCGATGCCGCCAGGGTCATCGAGCCTTGATAGGCCCGCACCAGTTCGTCGACGATGGAGAGGCCCAGCCCCGATCCGGGCGCGCTTTCGTCCAGGCGGGCGCCGCGTTGCAGAACCTCGCCGCGTTCGTGGTCGGCCAGGCCCGGGCCGTCGTCCTCGACGGCGATGGAAAACTGCCGGTCGCTGACGACTTCGGCGCTCACGCGCACCTTGCCGGCGCACCATTTGCAAGCGTTCTCCATGACATTGCCGGCGATTTCCAACAGGTCCTGGCGCTCGCCCATGAACACCAGATCGTCCGGCGCGCACCAGTCGATCGCGGCGACCTTGTCGCGGAAGATCTTCTCCAGCGTTCGGCTGAGTTCCTCGATGAGGGGCGCGACGGAGGTGCGCTCGCCATAGCCCTGCGTGCGCGCCGCGGCGCGGGCCCGGCGCAGGTGATGTTCGAGATGCTGGCCCATGGCCTCGGCCTGGCGGGTGACCAGGTCGCCGAAGGGGCCCGGTTCGCCTCGCGCTTCGGTCAGTATGACCGAAAGTGGGGTCTTCAGCGCGTGGGCGAGGTTGCCGACGTGGGTGCGCTGGCGCTCGACGACCTCGTGATTGTGCGCCATCAGGGCGTTGAGTTCGCTCGCCAACGGCTCTAGCTCGCTGGGGTAGTGGCCGTGCACGCGCTCCGACTGGCCGGTGCGCACCGCCGCCACTTCCCGGCGCAGGGCGAACAGGGGGCGCAGGCCGACGCGGACCTGCAGGATCACCGCCGCGATCAGACCGGCGCCGAGCAAGACCAAAGCGACGACTATCTTGGTGGTGAAGGCGCGCACGTCGCGGTCGACCGGCGTGCGGTCCTCGGCGGACATAAACACCACCGGGACGGCGAAGTCCGGCAGGCGGCCGAGCAGGGCGGCGACCCTCAAAGGCTGCCTTTCTGGGCCAGCGGCGTCATAAAAAACCATTACGCCGGGCGATTGCGCGAGGGCCGAGACCTGATCGCGGGGGGCGGTCAGGACATGATCCCACAACGAGCGCGAGCGAACCAGGGCGTGCAGGGTCTGATCCTTGCCGATGGTGGCGATCTGCCAATAGTCGCCGCTGTAGGCGCGCTGGGCGCGCTGATCCATAATCGGCGGGGCGACAATGCGTTCTTCCTCCACCGATGCGCCGGCCAGCAGACCGTCGACGGTGTCCGAAAGCTCGTCGTCGAAACGATGGATTTCCGCGTTTCTGAAAAACGCCGTCAGCGACAGACCGGCGACCGCCAGAACCACCAGACTCCAGGCGGCGGCCAAGAGAACCAGCCGACGAACGAGGGATGGGCGTCGAAGCGACGATGCCAAGGGCGAATGCGCTGGCCGAGCCGCCCCGTTCACGCCCCCGGCGCCTCGCCATCGATGGGGATGAGGCGATAACCCAGGCCGCGCACGGTTTCGACGCGGTCGGGGCCGATCTTCTTGCGCAGCCGGCCCACGAACACCTCGATGGTGTTCGAGTCGCGGTCAAAATCCTGATCGTAGAGGTGTTCGACCAGTTCGGTGCGGCTGATCACCCGGCCCTGGTGCATGATCAGATAGTGCAGCAGGCGATATTCCAACGAGGTCAGCCGCAGAGGTTCGCCGGCCACCGAGGCGCGGGCGGCGCGCGGATCCAGCCGCAGCGAGCCGCACGACAGGCTGGGTGCGGCGTGGCCGGCCGAACGCCGCACCAGGGCGCGCAGACGGGCGAGAAGCTCCTCGGTGTGGAAGGGTTTGGTCAGATAATCGTCGGCGCCGGCGTCGAAGCCGGCGACCTTCTCGCTCCACGCCCCGCGCGCGGTCAGGATCAGCACCGGCGTGGTCATCTTGCCGCGCCGCCAGCTTTCCAGCACCGAAACCCCGTCGATCTTGGGCAGGCCCAGATCGAGGATGATGGCGTCATACGGCTCGGTCTCGCCCAGAAACCGCGCTTCTTCACCGTCTGGGGCGTGATCGACGACATAGTCGGCGTCGGCGAGCGCCCGCTTGAGCTGGCGCGTCAAATCCGGATCGTCCTCGACCAGCAATATTCTCATGGATGCATTCCCCCTTAGTGCTCGCCGACGATCGTCCCGGTCGCGGCGTCAACGAGATAGTCGATCCGGCGGCCATCATGCGTCATCCAGCGCACGCGATAAACGGCGCGGTCGCCCATGTATTCGATACCTGAGTCCAATTGGCGCCCGGGCGTTCGCCGTGCGATGCCGTCGATGACGCGGCTGAGCGGCGTCAGGCGGCCCTGATTGACCCCGAAGCGGGCCTCTTCCTGCTGCTCGCGCCAGTCGGCGCCCAGGGAATTGGGTCCGCGCCCCGCCGGCGCCACGCCCGGATAGCCCCTACGCGCGCCGTAAGGTTGCGGCGCATAGGCCGGTTGTCCGCCAAACCGTTGCTCTTCGGGTCGACCGTAGTAGCCGCCGCGCGGTTCGCCGCGGGCTTCGCCGGGATGGTCCCGCGGCGCGTCCTGACGCGCCTCGTCGCGGTGGTCGCGCGGATCGGCCACGCTCGCGCCTGCGCCGGCAAGGACGTAGACCGCTAAGGCGAGGGCGGTGAAGGGGGCGAGGGCGCGGGTCACGACAGGGTGGTTATACACAGCCTGCTGAACGTTGTCTGAACAGCCCGTCCCGCCCCACGCCGGTCGGCGCACTAGCCTTTCAGCCTGGGCGCGTAGGGCCGGTCTCGACGCCACTCTTCGGCCAAGGCTTCCAGGGCCGCGTCGGGGGCCTCGGGCAGAGTCACCACCAGCCGCGCCAGGAGATCGCCGCGCCGTCCCGCGGCGTTGAACAGGCCGCGGCCCTTCAACCGGAGGGTCGAGCCCGAGTTTGATCCCTTGGGCACGTTCAGGGCCACCGAACCGTCCGGCGTGGGGGCCTGCACCTTGCCGCCCAGAACCGCGTCGGGAACCGAGATCGGCAGGTCCATCACCAGGCTGCCCCCTTCGCGGCGAAAGACCGGGTGTGGGCGCACGACGATGTCGATCAGGGCGTCGCCCGCGCCCGCTCGCCCCGGCGCGCCCTGGCCGCGTAGGCGCAGAGTCTGGCCATCGGCGGCGCCTTTGGGGATGGTGATGTCGAGCGTGCGGCCGTCGGAAAAGGCGATACGCCGCTTGCCGCCGGCTATGGTGTCCTCAAGATCGATCTCCACCCGAGCGCGGACGTCCGCGCCGCGCGCGGAAAATCCGCCGCCGCGACCGCCGCCGAACATTCCGCCCAAAATGTCGTTTAGGTCGACGCCTTCAAAGCCGGCCGATTGGAACCCCTCGCCGCCATCCCCGAACGGGTGACCGCCGCGCCCGCGCCCGAATCCGCCGCCGGTGAAGCCGGGGTGAATGTCGCGGCCGTCGGCGTCGATCTCACCGGCGTCAAAGCGGCGCTTTTTTTCGGGATCGCCGAGCAGATCGAAAGCGGCGCTGAGGCGTTTGAACTTCTCCTCCGATGTCTTGTCGCCGCGATTGGCGTCGGGGTGGTGCTGTTTGGCGAGCTTGCGAAACGCCTTGCGGATATCGTCGGCGCCGGCGCCGCGAGGGAGCCCGAGTTCCTGATAGGGGTCTTGCGCCAAACGAAAGGTCCTTGCCGGGTCGGGAGTGCGGCGGTGCGAGAGAGCCGCGTCAGCCGTTAATTAAGGCGCTGGGCGCGGGACGCAAGAGGGACGGGGCGCGCGGCGACCGCACCGGCCTAGACGGTGACTTGAACGTATTGCAATTGGTTGTCGACGATGAAGCCGTTTTAAATATTCGCTAACGGTTGCGAAAGAACAAATTGTTCGTTACTTGGAATGAATTCTGTCGGTGATCGTGGGGAGGAAGCCGTGCGATCTTATTGCGGGCGCCCGGTCCATCCCGGCGCGAGCCTCAAATGGGAGCCGACGCAACACTATCCGTCGGCCACCTATCCCGACGTGTCTGATCGAACGGGTTTTGCGTGTGACTGGCCCTACGCCGTGCGGCGCTACAACGACGGCGGGATCAATTCCTACCACTACCAGGCGCGCGTTCTCATCAACCTCGTGAATCTCACCTGAAGGAGCGGTGGCATGTTTGAACTTGGACCCACGCTCGACGTCGCGATTGGCGTTGTCTTCATCTTTGTGCTGTTTTCCTCGTTGCTGTCGGTCATATTTGAAGCCATCGCCAGCATTCTGGGCCTGCGGTCAAAAGCGCTGGAAAACAGCGTGGTCAGCCTGATTGAGGACTTGCCTCAGACGACAAAAACGGAGCGCGGATTTTGGGATAAGCTCGTCGGCTTGTTCGGCTCGCAGATGCGGATTCGTAGAGAAATCGTGACAGCGGCAGTGGTAGCCGAGGCAGCGAAGTCCGGGGCAGCGACGCCTGAGGCAAAGAGAAGTGAGGCAGAGAAGATCAAGGCGGCGGTGAAAGAGACCCTGTCGAAGACAGTCTACGATCACCCGTTGATCGGCGGGCTGAGCGTCAAAAACAAGCCATCCTACGTGCCGGCGGCGAGCTTTGCCGCCGCCTTGCTTTTCGTTCTGCGCGACGGGATGAGCGGCGGCCTCGCCAGTCAGGCCGAGCAGGGCATCGCCGCAATCGGAGACACCAATCCCACGCTGTGCAAGGCTCTGACGACCATCGCGCAGGAGGCGCAGGGAGATTGGGACAAGCTCAAGACCGGCGTGGAGACTTGGTTCGATGCGTCAATGGACCGTCTGAGCGGTGACTACAAACGCTTCCAACAGATTTGCGTCTTCACGATGGGTTTGCTTGTGGCCGTGAGCTGCAATGTCGACGCCGTGAGGATCGTACGGCAGTTGTACTCCGAACCGGGGCTACGCGCCGCGATGACAAAAAATGCGGGCGACTTTTTGCAGGCCAAGGGTTCATCGGGTGTGCAATCGACCTCCGATCAGGCTGTCGCGGCGCAAATCACCGCCATCGGCAAGGCGCAATCGCAGTTGCTTGCCGGAGCGATACCGGTGGGATGGACCACAATTCCCAAGATCGGTCGCCAGTATATCAACCTCGCGGACGTCCTCGCGTGGTGGCCGAACGTGGCGGGCTGGTTCATCACCGCCCTGGCGGGCATGTTGGGGGCGCCGTTCTGGTTCAACACCCTGCAGAAACTGGTCAATTTACGTGGGACGGGTCCCAAGCCGAAGACCGGCGTGCAGGCCGCCACTGACGCGCGGGCCGCCGGCGAGGCGGCTTGAACGCAGGGGCGCCGATCAATCGTCGCTGGCGTCGCGCATCAGATCGGGCGCGATGAAATCCAATGCGTCATCCAGATCCTCCAGACAGGTCTCGCTGATGGTCTGACCGCGCACCGACACGCCGGCGGCATGCACGCTCTCGCGGTCGCCGGTGATCAGCGGGTGCCAGCCGGGCAGGTTTTTGCCCTCGTTCAGGCGGCGGTAGGCACAACTGAGCGGCATCCACGGCAGAGCGTCGATGTTGTGCGGCGTAAGCTTGATGCAATCGGGCACCTGGCGACGGCGCCCGGCATAATTGCTGCACCGGCAACGCTGGGCGTCGAACAGTCGGCAGGCCACGCGCGTGGGGGTGATGACGCCGGTATCTTCATCCTCTATGCGAATCAGGCAGCACAGGCCGCAACCGTCGCAAAGACTTTCCCACTCGACGGGGTTCATCTCCGCGAGGGTCTTGGTCTCCCAGAAAGGCTTGGCGGTCATTGGGGTTGTCTAGCAGGCGCCGGACGCCGCCACAGCCCCCGCAACCACGCGATCAGCCGTTCGTTCACCGCGTCCGGCCGCTCCTGTTGGGTCCAGTGACCGCAACCGGGGATGAGATCGGCGCCGCGCAGGCCCGGCACGACCGCTTTCATCATCGCCCGCCAGTCGACCGTCCCGAACATCGACAGCACCAGATCGCGCTCGCCGCCGATGAATAGGGCCGGCTGGGTTATTGTCCGATCGGCGAACTGCTGAAGATAGGCGAAGTCGGCGTCATGGTTGCGATAGCGATTGATCGGCCCGCGAAAGCCGGAGGCCTCGAACTGGCCGACATAGTAGTCGAGATCCGCCGCCGTGAGCCAGGCGGGAAACGGGTCGGGGTCGGGCAGGCGGTGTAACAACGTGTCGCCGACCACCTTGTCCGGCGGCCAGGTTCCGTCCGGCGCATCGCCACTGATGGCGTAGTAGAACCGCCGAAGCGAATCGCGCACATCGGCCTGCATTTCGGCCTCGGCGACGCCCTCGGTCTGGAAATAGTGCTGGTAGAAGAACTTGCTGCGCTTGGTGAACACCTCGTCGATCATGGTGTTCATCGATACGCGCGGCGTCCCGACATAGGGCACCGACAGCGCCGCCACGGCACGCACGCGATCGGGCCGGATCAAGGCGGTGTTCCACACGATGGGCGAACCCCAGTCATGGCCGACCAGCACGGCCGGCGCACCGGGGCTCAAGACCTCGACCGCGCCGGCGATGTCGGCGACCATGTGTTGCATGGCGTAGTCGGCGACGGGGTGGGGCTTGTCCGAACCGCCATAGCCGCGCACGTCGACGGCCGCCGCGGTGAAGCCCGCCTCGGCGACTGGACCCATCTGATGGCGCCATGAGAACCAGGACTCCGGGAAGCCATGCACCATCAACACCAGGGGCCCGGCGCCCTGCACCGCCACGCGGAGACTGAGAGCGCCAACGTTGATGGTGCGAAAACCGGGCATGGGGGCCTCTCCAAACGGCCTTTCAGCGAAACACATCGCGGCGCAGCCGCCAAACGATTTGAGCGAGGTTGCGTCCTTTGCAGGCGACTCTGCGCCGCCTTGCCCGTCACCCATTGATGATTAGGTGAATGCCGTTTAGTTATCAATTCGAAACCGCGTCCGGTCGCGGCAGGGAGCTCGCGAGCCTATGGAACACTTCGACGTCCTGGTGGTCGGCGCCGGCATTTCCGGCATCGGCGCGGCCTATTACCTCCAGGCGCGATGTCCCGGCCGCACCTATGCGATCTTCGAGGGTCGCGAAGCCATGGGCGGAACCTGGGATCTATTCCGCTATCCCGGCATCCGCTCGGATTCCGATATGTTCACCCTGGGGTTTTCATTTCGTCCATGGACGGAGGCCAAGGCGATCGCCGATGGCCCGTCAATCCTGAAATATCTCAAGGAGACCGCCGCCGACCACGGGATCGACCGGCATATTCGCTACCAGCATCGGGTCAAAAGCGCTGCCTGGGATTCGGCGACGTCGCGCTGGACGGTGGATATCGAGCGCGGAGCCGAAGGGGAGCCTCACCAGGTCACCTGCAATTTCCTGCACATGTGCGCCGGCTACTACAACTATGCGCGGGGCTATCGTCCGCCGTTTCCGGGTGAGGATCGGTTCAAGGGCCAGATCGTTCATCCGCAGTTTTGGCCAAGCGACCTCGACTATGCGAACAAGCGCGTGGTGGTGGTCGGCAGCGGTGCGACCGCGGTCACTCTGGTGCCGGAATTGGCGAAGCACGCCGCCCACGTCACCATGCTGCAGCGCTCGCCGACCTATGTGGTGTCGCGCCCGGCCGAAGACAGTTTCGCCAATCGCCTGCGCAAACTGCTGCCGGCCCGACTGGCCTACGGCCTGATCCGCTGGCGCAATGTCCTGGGGCAGATGTACATCTTCCGTCTCGCCCGCAAACGCCCGCAAAAGGCCAAAGCGGCGATCATCGATATGGTCAGGACGGCGCTCGGAGCCGACTATGACGTGGCGACCCACTTCACGCCGACCTACAATCCGTGGGACCAACGCCTGTGTCTGGTGCCGGACGCGGACCTGTTCGAGGCGATCAAGACCGGCGCCGCATCGGTGGTCACCGACCATATCGAGACCTTCACGGCGGACGGCCTGGCGCTGAAATCCGGCCAAACGCTCGCCGCCGACATCATCATCACCGCGACCGGCCTGGACGTGCAGCTGATGAGCGGTCTGGCGGTGACGGTCGACGGCGCGCCGATCGATCTGTCAAAATCTTTCAGTTACAAGGGGATGATGTACAGCGGCGTCCCCAACCTTTCCTCGACCTTCGGCTACACCAATGCCTCATGGACGCTCAAAGCCGATCTGACCGCCGAATACCTGTGTCGTTTGCTGAACCACATGGATCGCAAGGGCTTTACGCAATGCCGCCCGGTCAATGACGACGCCGGTCTGGAGGCCGAACCCTGGCTCGACTTCTCGTCGGGCTACATCACACGCGCGATTGATCGGCTGCCCAGACAGGGCAAGGTCGCGCCCTGGCGGGTGCATCAGAACTATGCGCTCGATCTTCTGGCGTTTCGTTACGGCGCGGTGGACGATGGCGTAATGCGGTTTTCGGGGCCCTCGCGCGCGACGGCCGAGGCCTCGGCGCCGGCCACGATGGAACCCGCCCTTACAGCTTGATCACGCCCAGCAAAATCAGGTCGCCCACTATGAACACCGTGGCGCCGGCCAAGGTCACGAGCCAACCTTCCCAGGTGACCGGCGTCCAGCCAAGGCCGCCGGAGCGGGCGCGGAACCAGGGTCGATTGTCCACCGGGAATCCTCCCTCGCAGGTTGGCGCCCTTTTCGCGCCGCCTAAGTCTGAAGTTTGATTCGAGCTATTTGCGTAGCGCGGGCTTCGACTTGGACGCCGACCGCGCGGCGGCGGCGCGCTCCGATTCCCGCCCCACGGCGCCCGGATGGCGCGCGCCCGCCGCCTTGCGGCGCGCGACCAGCTCCGCCAGGATTTGCGTGGCGCTCTTCTGAGTGGCGGCGTCTTCCGGAATATCGTTCATGCGGGCTCATAGCACGCAACGCCAATGGACGGTGCTTTAGTCTATGTGCGACCATTTGTCCGCGGTCGGCGTCAGAGCCAAGAATTCGATCTGGTTTTCGCTTATGACCGCGCTCATGTTGCCTACGACGCCCGTCCTTAGGGAAAAGAACGTTTTGAAATTTGAGTATTGGCCATAGAGTGCGGCCAAGAGCGGGGGGGCGACGAATGCACGGCGTCAATTTCGAAAATCCGTGGCTGCTCGGCGTCGACCGCGCCAAACGGCGCGTGCCCGCCTGGGCCGCGGCCATGGGGTCGGTGGTGTTCGCGGCGGGCGTCTTGCTCTCGTTTAAAGCCATCGGCGGACCTCTGGTCGGCGCGCTTTCGGACGCCGTGAAGGGATTGCCCGGCGGTTGGGGCGTGGCGGTCGCTCAGGGGATCCTGCAACTGCTGGTGTTCGCGCCATTTCTGCTCGTGACCGTGGTGGGCGTGCGGCTCGAGGGGCGCTGGATCGGCGGGGAATCCGGGCGCGGCGTTCAGCGGGGGCTGGCCGGCTTGCTGTTGGGAATGTTCGGTTTTGGCGCCAGTGTCGCCATCGCCTGGGCTGCGGGCGCGATTGAGCCGGGCGCCGACGCGGCCCTGGCGCCGATCGCTCTGAGTCTGTTGTTTGGCGTGGCGATCGTGGGTTTCCAGGCCTTTGCGGAAGAGGCCTTCTTTCGGGCGTGGCTGCAGCCGCTGCTGTCCATTCAGTGGGGCCCGTGGATCGGGCTCGTCGGGACGTCCTTGCTGTTCGCCGGTCTGCACATCATCGCCGGGGCGAACAGCGTCCTGGCCGTGGTCAACCTGTTTCTGGGCGGGATGATGTTCGGCTTGCTCGCCATGCGCAGCGGCGGCCTGGCGGCGCCGGCGGCGGCGCATTTCGCCTGGAACTGGACCGAGACCGGCGGCATGGGTCTCGATCCGACCCCGACCGGCGGCTTGATCAGCCTGCATCTGCACGGCCCCACGTTCTGGAGCGGCGGCGCCGACACCATGAACGGCAGCTTGGCGACGACGATTGTGTTGATCGTCATCGTGGCGGGGCTGACGCTAATCCGCGCTATCCTGTCTGGGCCCGGCGCAGGACGTCGATCCGATCCCGCTCCTTGAAGAAGGCCTGCAACGCTGGGCCCGCCAACGCTTTGCCGTTCTCCATCGGGACCGACATCGGGTCGACCGGCTCGTCGTTGACGTGGAGTTCGTAGTGCAGATGCGGCCCCGTCGAACGACCCGTGGTGCCGATCGCGCCGATCTGCTGACCCTGGCGCACGCGCACGCCCCCGGCGATCCCGGGCCCAAACGCGCTCATGTGCAGATAGATCGTCTTCCAGCCGCTGTCGTGCAGGATTTTCACATAGTTGCCGTTCAAATCCTTGAATTCCGCGTTCTGCACCACCCCGTCGCCGGCGGCATAGATCGGCGTGCCGGTCGGGGCGGCGAAGTCCACGCCCTTGTGCATTTTCATGAAGCCCAACACCGGGTGTTCGCGCATGCCGAAGGTCGAGGAAATGCGCGCGCCCTCCACCGGCGTGCGCATCAACGATCGCACCGTGCTGCGGCCATTGCCATCGAACCAGCCGCCTTCGCCGCCGGGCGGTTGGAACCAGTACAGCGCGCGGGATTTCTCCTTCGTCTCCAGCGAAACGTACAGCAGGCGCCCCACGCCGACCGTTTCGCCCCGACTGTTGACGCGGTTTTCAAAAGCGGCCTCGAACACGTCGCCGGCGTGGATCTCGCGTTGAAAGTCGAAGTCGAAAGTCAGCGCCTGCGCGAACGGCGAGATCAGCGAGTCGGTGAGGTGCTGGGCGACGGCGGAGGAATAGAAACTGTAGGCGTCCATCTCGCCGCGAACGTCCTTGATGACGGTCTTCAGATTCGCGGCCGTCGCCTCGGCGGTGAACCCCGACGAACTTGGGGTCACCACCACGCCGGCGCCGTCTTCATACCGGGCGTCGAGATTGACTAGGTGATTGCCTCCCGAGACCGGCTTGACCATCATGATCAGGGTCAGGTCGCTGTCTTTCTTGACCAGTTTGGCGACGGCGGCGCCGGCGGCGGGCCCCGCTTCGTCCTGCGGCACGCCGACGCTGGTCAGGGCGCCCAGAATATCGCCCGGTTGGCGCACGACCAGGGCCCGGCGCTGCTCCTCGCTGACCGGCGCGTCGGCGGGCGATTCGGCGCCGGGCGAGGTGGGCGAGGCGGGCGCCGTGGAGGGGCCGCGCGTCGCGAACCAAACACCCCCGCCGACGACGGCCACGCCAACCAGCGCCGCAGCGCCGATCATCATCCCGCGTCCCTTCTTTGGCGGCGGGGCGGTCGGCCCCGTCGGTGGCGTCCCGCCGCCGCTCGACCAGCTCTTGGGGTTGAAGGAGGTGGTGGTGGGGTCCGGCGTTGCGCGCGGCGCCTCGTCGGGCGCCGCTGCCCGTTCGGTCGGCGCGCCGGGCGACGTCGAAGCCGGCGTTTTCCATTCGCGCGGGTTGAACGATGTCGGTTCCTTAGGCTCGTCGCCCATGCACACTGCCTCTCAGGTCTGCCGTCACCGCGCCTCCGACGGCGAAATCGAAGGGTCGATCTATCATAACCTACGCGGTTTTGATCAACGACACTTTAGACGCTATCGAAAGCATGCTTTATACGTTGCGAATTGTTTTAAGGGGCAAGCGATGCAAGGCGAAAGCCGGGTAGCTTGGCGGGAAGGTCTGTTTCTCCGTCCGCAGCATTTCCAGCAGCAGGATCGGCATACCGATTCGCTGGTCCAGGCGCGGACGGCGCCCTTGCGGCCCTACCCTTGGGGACTGGTTGAGTTGAAGGTCAACAACGACCTGGCGTCGCTGGGCAAGTTCGCGATCGAGCGTTGCAGCGGACTGCTTCCCGACGGACAACCTTTCGCGGCCCCGGATGATCTGCCTCCGCCCGACCCCTTGGACGTCCCCGCCGACGCGCGCGACGCCATCATCTATCTGACCCTGCCGGCGCGTCAGGCCGGGGCCACCGAATTCATCATGCGCGAGCATTCGGACGAGGCGACGCGTTATGTTGTCGATGAGGAGGAGGCGTTGGACGCCTTTTCCGAGGATCGGACGCGCGAGCCGATCGAAACGGCCAAACCCAATCTTCGCTTTGGCGTGACGCGCGATCAGACCTACGGTCGCGTGACTTTGGGGTTGGCGCGCGTACGCGAGGTCCAGAACGGCCGGGTCATCTTCGATGAGCGCTATATTCCGCCCACGCTGGATATCCGCGCGAGCTCAAGGTTGCTCGGCTTTCTGACCGATATCCTCGGGCGCGCCGAACAGCGGGTTGATGAACTTTCCCTGCGCGCCGTGGAGGCCACCGAAGGCGGTTCGGAGACCTTCGCCAGCTTCCTTCTGCTGCAGGCGCTCAACCGCTGGGCCCCGGTGCTGACCCACATCAAGGCTCTGCCGACGGTGCACCCCGAACGGTTGTACGAAGTGTTCACGTCGATGAACGGCGAACTGGCCACGATGGTCCGGTCCGACCGGCGTCCGGCGCAGGTGCCCGACTACGATCACGAGGATCTGCAGGCGACCTTCGAGCCGGTGTTCGAGGCCCTGCAATCGGCCCTGTCGTCGGTGTTTGACCGCTCGTCGCTGCAATTGCCACTGGAGGTCGCCGGCCCAGGCGCCTATTTGTCGAAGATCACCGATCACAACCTGTATCAGACCGGGTACTTTTATCTGGCGGTCAAGGCCGCCGCGTCCCTCGACGATATCCGTGGGCGGTTTCCCGCCGTGGCCAAGATCGGCGCGATCCAGAAGATGCGGCAGATCGTCGATTCGGCCCTACCTGGCGTGCCGTTGCGCCACGCGCCCACGCCGCCGCCGCAAATCCGCGTCCTGCCGGGGTATGTCTATTTCGAGCTTGATCGTTCCGCGCCCGATTGGCGCGATTTCGCGTCAGCCCCCGCCCTGGGGTTGCACGTCGCCGGCGATTGGCCGGATCTGCGTCTCGAACTGTGGTGCGTCAAAAGAGTGGCGAGATGAGCGACGAGAATAATCCCAACCGCACGGTCTTTCGTCCCTCGCCGTTGCAGGGGTTGCGCCCGACGCCCGGCGCGGCGCCGACGGCCGCGCCCTCGCCACAACCTTTCCCGCCCGTCGGCGATCCCGCGCCTCTCGCCGCACCGGTGGCCGCGACCGCCGCGGCGCCCGTCCGACTGAGAGTGGACGACGATATTCCCAAACCGGCGACCGCGCCAAAGGTCCGCAACACCATGATGACCAACGCGGCGCGCCTGCTCGCGCTGGCCGCCAGCGTCCGTTCCGGGCGGGCCCAGATTGACATGCCCAAGTTGCATTCCGAGGCGACGGCGCAAATCACCGCCTTTGACCAGGCGATTGTCGCCGCCGGCTATCCCGACGAACAGCGCCAGCGGGCGAAATACGCGCTGTGCGCCACCATCGACGACATCGCCCAGAACCTGCCGGGCAGCGCTGCGGACGGCGCCGAATGGGCGCGCCGCAGCCTGGTGGTGCAGTTTTTCCAGGAGGCCATCGGCGGCGATCGGTTCTGGCAGTTGGTGGACGACATGCTCGCCCGCCCGGCGCAGCACGCCGACCTCATTGAACTCTATCACGCCTGTCTCGCGGCCGGATTTGAAGGACGCTTCCGGGTCATGCCGGACGGCAAGCGCCGGCTGCACGAGGTGATGACCAGCCTGTACGCCGGTCTGGAGCACGTGCGCACGCTTTCGACCGTGGAGCTCTCTCCGCACTGGAAAGGCTCGCCAACGGACCGCCGCCGCGTGGGCTTCTGGTCCATTCTCGCCCTGGCTGCCGGGATCGCCTTGGCGGTTCTGCTGGTTATCTACATTATCCTGCGTCTGGTCCTGATGGAGACAGGTCGGCCGGCGATGGACGCCCTGCAGGCGCTCAATCCGGACCAGCCGCTGCGACTGTCGCGCGTGGCGCCCCCGCCGCCGCCCTCAAACTCCGGTCAGGCCCAGACCCTGAGAACCTTCCTGGCGCCGGAGATCGCCCAGCATCTGGTGGTCGTCGAGGAAGACGGATCGACCG
>JANXUA010000092.1 GCA_025352085.1 Caulobacteraceae bacterium
CGGCGGACCTGATCGGCCTCGATGGATTCGAACAGGGCGCGGAAATTGCCCTCGCCGAAGCCTTCATTGCCCTTGCGCTGGATCATTTCGAAGAAAATCGGCCCGATCATGTTCTGGGTGAAGATCTGCAGCAGCAGGCCCTGGCCCTCGGTCGGGGCGCCGTCGACCAGGATGCGGTCGGCGCGCAGGCGCTGCAGGTTTTCGCCGTGACCGGGCACCCGCGCGTCGAGCTGTTCGTAATAGGTGTCCGGGCTGCTCTGGAAGGCGACGCCGCGCTCGCTCATGGTTTCGACGGCATGATAGATGTCGGTCGTTCCCAGCGCGATGTGCTGGATGCCCTCGCCGCGATAGTCCTTCAAAAATTCCTCGATCTGCGAATGCTCGTCCTGACTTTCGTTCAAGGGGATGCGGATCTTGCCGCACGGGCTGGTCATGGCCTTGGAGATCAGGCCGGTCTGGGCGCCCTCGATGTCGAAATAGCGGATCTCGCGGAAGTTGAAGATGTCTTCATAGAACGCCGCCCAGCGGTTCATCTGACCGCGATGGACGTTGTGGGTGAGGTGATCGAGGTAGGTCAGACCCACCCCCGGAACGGTCCTGGGCGCCCCCTCCAGCGGCACGAAATCGACATCATAGATCGCCTGGGCGCCATAGCGGTCGACCAGGTACAAGTTCGATCCGCCGATCCCCTCGATGGCGGGAATATTCAACTCCATCGGCCCGACCGGTCCGGCCACCGGTTTGGCGCCGCGCGCCACCGCCAGGGTCAGGGCCTTGGCCGCGTCGCGCACCCGAAACGCCATGGCGTTGGCCGACGGGCCATGCTCGGCGCGGAAAGCGGCCGGTTGCCCCGCCGGCTCCATATTGAGGATGAAATTGATGTCGCCCTGGGCGAAGCGCAGCACATTCTTCGAGCGATGCCGCGACACCGCGGCAAATCCCATCAGCTCGAACAGGCCCTTGAGGCGTTCCGGTTGGGGAGAGGTGAACTCGACAAACTCAAAGCCGTCGGTGCCCAGGGGGTTGTCAAACAGGTCGGTCAATCTTCGTTCCTCCGCGCCATGAACAGTTTGTCACTCCCCGGCCCTTTGCGGAAGGGCGCGCGCGCTGATAGCTACGGCGTCCGCGCGGAATCGCCCTCGCGCTGGAGCAAACCCCGTTCAGACAGAAACGTCTGAAACGGGGTTAATTTGCTCTAGAAGCAAAAGTGTAGAGCCTGATTCCGCGCCAGCATCGGTTCCGTGCAAACGCATCAGCCTCTGGTTTGGATCAAGACATGCTGCGAGGTCTCTATGAATGGGTGATGCGTCTGTCGGCGTCGCCGCGGGCGCCCGTCGCCCTGGCGCTGATCGCCGTCGCCGAAAGCTCGTTCTTCCCCATCCCGCCCGACGTGATGCTGGTGCCGATGGTGCTGACGAGGCCCGAGCGCACCTGGCGCTATGCGGCGATCTGCGCGGGAAGCTCGATCATCGGCGGGATCGGCGGCTACGCCATCGGCTATGGCCTGGCGCCCTTCGCCCATTGGCTGCTGGCGGCGACCGGCTTAAGCGACGCCGAGGTGTGGCTGCGCGCCGAGTTCGCCAAATGGGGCCTCGGCGTCATTCTGCTCGGCCTGTTGCCGATCCCGTTCAAACTGCTGACGATCGTTTCGGGCCTTGCTCATTTCACTTTTTGGAAATTCATGGTCGCCGCAACGGTGATCCGCAGCGTGCGGTTCTTCGGCGTCGCCGGTCTGGTCAAGAAATTCGGCCCGACGATGCTGCCGGTGATCGAGCGGCGCCTGGCCCTGGTCGCCGGTATCGTCGTCGCCGCCGCCGCTATTGTCCTGCTCGGCGTAAAGCTGCTGCACAGATGACGTTTCAAAATCGAGGCGCGACCTGGGTTGTGGACTCATGAACACGACGCATCCCCCCATTCCCGCTCTTCCCCGCGAAAGCGGGGACCCAGGTTTTTTGGTTACTGCATGTTCTCGAACAGGTCCTTCCAGCCGGGATTGAACCGTTCGATGAGCTCGAGCTTCCAGGCCCGCCGCCATTTCTTGATCTGACGTTCTCGGGTCCAGGCCGCCTCGCGCGTTTCGTGGGCTTCGTCGAAAACAAGTTTGGTGACATCGTATTTTGCGGTGAACCGGCTGAGCGTATGGGCCCGGTGTTCGGTCATCCGTCGATAGAGGTCGTCGGTGTGACCGGTGTAGAGCGTACCGTTGCGCCCGCTGGCCAGGATGTAGACGTAAAACGCCATCTCTAAAAAACCTGGGTCCCCGCTTTCGCGGGGAAGAGCGGAAGTTGGGGGAGCGCCGGATACCGGATCGCGTTTATAGATACAGAACCTAAGCCACGGCCGGGCAGACGAACCGGCCGGCGAGGCGGCCGTCGCGTAGGATGATCCGCACCTCGGCCGAATTGCCGGCGTCGGCGAGACGCTCGCCCAGGCGCATGGCGGCGGTCTCGGCCTTGGCCCCACTGGCGAAGACCTGCGGGTTTTCGACATCGCCGTGGCGCACCGCCCAACCATTCGCCAGGGGTTCGACGCGGATCAAATGCGGCATATCAATCTCCTTCTCCACCCCGGGATTGGACTGCGCCTGTTTTAGCGGTCGTACGTGACACGCGTTTGACCAGACCAAGGCGGCGGGCTCACGGTTGCGTGAGGTGTAACCAAACGCGCGACGCCGGCGAACTTCCCGGCATGACCCCGCCAAAAGCCACCGCCCTCGCCAAACTCGCCGCCGGCCTCCTCGCGGTGACCGGCGCCCCCGCTGTCGCGCTCGCCGCCGACGCCGCTCATCCCTTGGTGCTCGAATTATTTCAGAGCCAGGGCTGCTCGTCGTGCCCGCCCGCTAACGCCAATGTGATCGCCCTGGCCGATCGGCCCGACATCCTGACTTTGAGTTTCGGCGTCACCTATTGGGACCAGCTGGGCTGGAAGGACACCTTCGCCTCGCCGATCTACACCGACCGGCAATGGCAATACGCCCACGGTCTGGGCCACGCCAACGTCTTCACCCCGCAGGTGGTGATCAACGGTCGGCGCGACGGCGTCGGCGTCGATCCGCGTGAGTTGCGCGGCCTGCTCGCCGCCGGCGACCGCGGCGCGGGCGGACCGGCGCTCGCCCGGCTCGGCGACGCCGTCACCGTGTCGGCCGCCGCCGCGCCGGCGAAACCCGCCGACGTCTGGCTGGTGCGCTATGATCCGCGCGTCGAGCTGGTGCCGATCAAGCGCGGCGAAAACGGCGGCAAGACCCTGCCGCACCGCAATGTCGTCAAGCAGCTGATCCGCCTGGGTGACTGGGCGGGCGCGCCCAAGCGTCTCTCCCTGCCGCCGGCCCCCGACGCCGCCTGGCGCACCGCCGTTCTCGTGCAAAGCCCCGGCGGCGGTCCGATCCTCGCGGCGGCGCGACTTTAGACCGGCCCAGTTTCGACCGGCTGTGGGCGACCGGACTTGTCTCGCCCATTTTTTCACCCCCTCAAATCAGGAAATACGCATGACCTCCAAACTTCACACTCTTCTGGGCGCCGTTATCGCCGGCGCGCTTGTCGCCGGAGCCGGCGCGGCCTTCGCCGCCGATAACGCCATGAAATCCGACGCGATGAAAACCGACCACATGGCCGCCGGCCATATGGCGTCCGATCACATGGCCTCCCACAAGATGAAGGCTCATCACATGCGCATGCACCCCAAGATGGGCGCCATGAAACACGACGCGATGAAGGGCGACGCGATGAAATCCGACGCCATGGCGCCGCACTAACCTCTCCCGGCCCTGACGCCCCCCTTCGTCAAGGGCATTGACTTGGTCGCGGTTCCCGCCTTGCGTGGGCGCCGCGACCCACCTTTCCGAGCGAGCGCAGGAGCCGAACGGACATGACCGATGCTTCCCTGGCTGATCCGGCCGCCATCCCCCTGCCGCCACGCCCAAAGCCCGTCCGCGAGGTGATCTATCGTCACACCCTGCTGGTGCGCGCCACCCATTGGATCAATGTTCTGGCCATCAGCCTGCTGCTCATGAGCGGCATGCAGATCTTCAACGCCCATCCGCGCCTTTACTTCGGCCAATATGGCGCCGACGCCGACACGCCGTGGTTCGAACTGGCGGCCAAGGGTCCCGATGACAAGCCGCAAGGGGTCCTGCGCCTGGGCGGCCTGGAGCTGAACACCACCGGCGTTCTGGGCGTATCGAAGGGTCCGGACGGCCAGCCCGCGGCGCGTGGATTCCCCCGCTGGCTGACCCTGCCTAATGACCAGGATCTGGGCACGGGGCGACGCTGGCATTTCTTTCTCGCCTGGACCCTGGTGATCAACGGCCTGGTCTATGTGGCGTGGGGCTTTGCGAGCGGCCACTTCCGCCGCGATCTCGCGCCCACCGGCGCCGACGTCAAGCCGCGCCACATCTGGCGCAGCATCGTCGATCACGCTCGCCTCAAACACCCCACCGGCGAAGAGGCCAAACGGTACAATATCCTGCAGAAATTCGCCTATCTCGCGGTGATCGTCGTGCTCGTGCCAGGGATCATTTTGACAGGACTGACCATGTCGCCGGGGATCGACGCCGCCTTCCCCTGGTTGCTCGACCTGTTCGGCGGACGCCCGACAGCCCGCTCGATCCATTTCATGTGCGCCAATCTCATTGTCCTGTTCGTCATCGTCCACGTGGTGGAGGTTTTCCTTGCCGGGGTGGTCAACGAAATGCGCTCGATGATCACCGGACGCTATGTCGTCCCGCGGGAGCACGCGTCATGAACCGCCGGATTGTTTCACGTCGTGGTCTGATCGGAACCGGCGCCGCGGGCTTGAGCGGATTGCTGCTGAGCGGTTGTGACCGGCTGACCGGCGCGCCGTCGGTGCAGCATTTCATCGGCCACGCCCAGTCGCTGAGCCTGAACGCTCAACGGCTGCTGCTCGCCGGCCAGCCGCTGGCGCGGGAGTATACCGCCAAAGATCTCTCGCCGATGTTCAAGGCCAACGGCACCAGCATGCCCACCAGCGACGACTATCAGACGCTGATGAATAGCGGCTTCGCTGACTACCGGTTGAAGGTCGACGGTCTGGTCGGCGCGCCGGCGTCATTTTCCCTGGCCGATCTTCGCGGCCTGCCGTCGCGCACCCAGATCACCCGGCACGACTGCGTCGAGGGCTGGAGCGCCATCGGCGGCTGGACCGGCGTGCCCTTGCATCATGTGTTGAACAAGGTCGGCGTCTTGCCCAGCGCGCGCTATGTGGTGTTCCACTGCGCCGACGACCTGGACGATTCCCTCGACGGTTCGGGACAATATTACGAAAGCATCGACCTCTTCGACGCTTATCACCCCCAGACCATCCTGGCCTACGCCATGAACGGCGCCCCCTTGGCGGTCCCCCACGGCGCGCCGCTGCGCCTGCGGGTCGAGCGTCAGCTCGGCTACAAACACGCCAAATATGTCATGCGCATTGAGCTGGTGGAGCGGTTCGACCACATGCAGGGCGGCAAGGGCGGCTATTGGGAAGATCGCGGCTACGAATGGTATGGGGGAATCTAGCCGCTTCCCATCCGCGAGGCCCGAACTTGACGCAGACTCCAGACGATTTCCCCATCACCATTTTCCATAACCCCGTCTGCGGGACGTCGCGCACCGTTCTGGCGATGATCGAAGTGGCCGGCTACGCGCCGACGGTGGTGGAGTATCTCAAAGCCGGTTGGACCCGCCCGCAGCTGGAGGGCCTGCTGACCGCCATGGCCGCCGGTCCACGCGACGTGTTGCGCCAGAATGCGCCGCAGGTGGAGACGCTCGACCTCCTCAACCCAGCAACGTCGGACGAAACCATCCTCGCCGCCATGGTCGAGCACCCGATCCTGGTCAACCGGCCCATCGTGGTGACGCCCAAGGGGACGCGCCTCGCCCGCCCCGCCGAGCGCGTTCTCGGCCTGCTGGACCGTCAGCCGCCGACAGGCTAACCGGAGCGGCATGCCCGGACGTCTTCGCGCCGCCTACGAATCCCGACTCGCGGCCGGCGCCTTGGCCCCCGACCCGGCGCAGGCGGCGGCGGTCGAGGCCCTGTCATCGTTGGAAGAGGCCCTGGCCGAGGCCAGGCCGGCGGGCCTGTTCCGCAAAGCCGACAGCGTGCCGGGCGTTTATCTGTGGGGTCCGGTCGGGCGCGGCAAGTCGATGCTCATGGACCTGTTCTTTGAGGCGGCGCCGACCGCGCCCAAGCGCCGGATCCACTTTCATGTGTTCATGGCGAAGGTTCATCATCTGGTCGGCGTGTGGCGCAGCGACGATGCGGCGGCACGGCGGGCGACGTTTAGCCAGGCGCGCGGCGACGATCCCATCCCGCCGGTCGCCGACGTCCTGGCCGCCGAGGCGCGTCTGCTTTGCTTCGACGAATTTCAGGTCACCGACATCGCCGACGCCATGATCCTCGGGCGGCTGTTCGACGCCCTGTTCGCGCGCGGCGTCACTCTGGTGGCGACCTCCAACCGCCCGCCGGATGACCTATATCGCGACGGACTCAACCGGCAGCTGTTCCTGCCGTTCATCGCCATGCTCAAGGCGCGCCTGCGCGTCACGCCGGTGATGGGCGCCCTCGACTATCGCCGAGAGCGCCTGCGCGGCGCGCAAACCTGGTTCTCGCCGATCGATGCGGACAATGAGGGCCAATTTGATCTCTTGTGGCGTGACCTTGTGGGGACCGACGTCGAAACCGGCGCCACCCTGGAGGTGCTCGGGCGCAAGGAACATTGGCCGCGCGCCGCCGGCGGCCTGCTGCGCGCTCACTTCGCCAGCCTGTGCGTCCACGCCCTGGGGCCGGAGGACTATCTGGCCGTCGCGGCGCGTTTCCACACGGTGTTCATCGAGACGGTCCCCAAACTCGGTCCGGAAAAGCGCAACGAAGCCAAACGCTTCGCCACCCTGATCGACACCCTTTACGAGGCCCGCGCCCGGATCGTCGTGCTGGCGGCGGGCGAGCCGGACAGCCTCTATCCGGTCGGCGATCAGGCGTTCGAATTCGAGCGCACGGCGTCGCGCCTGCGCGAAATGCGCGCCGAGGGGTGGGGGACGGATGGGAGCGCGGGCGCCCCGCCCGCGTCTGGCGCCGTCGCGGGCGGGGCGCC
>JANXUA010000139.1 GCA_025352085.1 Caulobacteraceae bacterium
AGGACTGAACCATGATGCGGACACTAGGCCGGTTTGCGCACGGCGGGAACACGCGGGCGCGACGATGACTCCCCGGAATGCCAGCGAGACGCCCGCGCTCCCGGTTCGGTGGGCCGGTCTCGTGCTCGCCGGCGGGCGCGCGACGCGGTTCGGCGGCGAAAAGGCGGCGGCCCTGATGCGCGGCCGGCCACTGATGGCCTGGTGCGCCGGGGCGCTCGGCGGCGCTTGCGAAGTCGTCGCCGTCAACGTCCGGCGCGAAAGCGAGGCTGAGCGCCTCGCCACATCGCTGGACTTCGAAATCCTGTATGACGATCCCGCCCATCCCGCCGGCCCCCTGGCGGGCGTCGCCGCAGGCCTGACATGGGCGCGGGCGCGCGGCTTCAATGGCCTCGTCACCCTGCCGTGCGACACACCGCTGGTCGGCGCGGATGAATTGACACAGTTGATCGGAGCGCTCGGCGAGCAGCCCGCCGTGTACGCGGTGGCGGCCGGGCGCGCGCAGGGCCTGTGCGCGGTCTGGCGCACGAGCCTCGCGGGACCGCTCGGCACGCGCCTGACGAACGGCGACCACCCCGCGGTGCATCGTTGGCTCGCCGAAATCGGCGCGACGTCCGTGGCGTTCGCCCACGGCGCGGCTTTCGGGAATATCAATACGCGTGAGGATCTGGCGACGGTCGACGATGTTCGGGCCTCACGGGCGCGGACGGCCGACCGCTAGAGGCCCATCTCCGACCTGGCGCCGTCGCCTGTGTGATGGGTGGAAGCCGCTGCTGATGGCCGGATGTAGGTGATCAGGGGTCGAACGAACTTTAGGGGCGATGAAACGCCGGTCAGGCCGACATGCCGAATCGTTGGTGCATCAGCGTCAGGCTCAGAACCCGGTTCATAAGGCCGTCGACCGGCCCGCGTTCCTCTTCGGTCTGGTTCAGAAACCCCTGAAAGCGCCGCCGCACCATCGCCGCATCGAAAATCGGCTGATCGTCCAGCAGCCGGGACGCGAACGTGTCGGCAAACAATTCCAGCATGGCGTCCGCCTCGCCGAACTTCGCCGGCGGCGTCGTGAAGGGGTGCTTCTGGCGGTTGTAGACCGGCTCGATCAGGACGTCGCGGGTCGCCTCGCGCAGCACATGCTTTTCCCGCATGCCGCGGATTTTCATGTCGATCGGAATTCCTGCCGCATACTCGGCGACTTTGTGATCCAGGAACGGAACGCGCCCTTCGATCGAGTGGGCCATTTCCATCCGGTCGCTGAGGAAAGTGAGGATGAAGTTGGGCAGTTGGATTTTCGCCCATAGATACAGGGCCTGATTGAGTGGATCGCGCCCCGCGAGGCGTTCTTCGACGGGAAGGCGGCTCAATGCAATTTCGTAGGGATCGAGGCCGTCGATGCTCGACGCCATCTCGCCGCTGAACAACTCCACCGCGCTGGGTCCCTGCGTCGAAAAGGTCTGGATCCATGACGGGATCCAGCCGAGCCTGCGCCGGACCGTTTCGAGTTGTGGCGGCAGCCGCTCTTCGCTGGTCTGCAGCGAGGGCGTGGCCTGGTTGGCCGCGCGCAGCTCGCCGAGCAGCCGGCTGACGGTGTCAGGGTCCTGCCGCTCGCTGTTGTAGAGCAGGACGTCGCGACGGAACGGGGGATACCCCCCCAGCATCTCGTCGGCGCCTTCGCCGGTGAATACCACCTTGATCCCCGCGTCGCGCACCGCGCGGCTCAGCAGATATTTCGCAACGCCGTGACCGTTTACGAACGGCGTCTCGGCGTGCCAGACCGCGTCGCTGTAGGACTCGGCCAACGCCAGCGCTTTCACCGGAACCGGATGGAAGCTTGCGCCGGAGCGCTCGGCCTGCGCCCGCGCGAGCGCGGTCTCGTCATAGGCCGCGTCCTCGAAGCCGATGGTGAAGGCCCGGATCGGCCGGTCCATGTGCCGCTGCGCCAGGCCCAGGACCGCGCAGGAATCGATTCCGCCGCTCAGATACGCCGCAACTTCGACGTCCGCCACCAGCCGCTCGCGCACCGCATCGTCGAGCACGTCGCGAAATCCCGCGACGACCTCCGCCTCCGAGCGGTCGTCGGCCGCGAGTTCGACGGCGGTGGGAAATTTCCAGTCCCAGTAAGGGTAGATATCAACCTCGCCGTTCTGGGCGATGGCGTAGCAGCCGGGCGGAACGCTGTAGATGCCGGCAAACAGGGACCGAGAGTGCGGCCGAACCGAGTACATCTGCTGGAACACCGCCTCCCGATCCCAGCGGGCCGGAACGCCCAGCGCCAGCAACGCCTTCACTTCGGAGGCAAAGTAAACATTGCCTTCGTGCGCGGCATAAAACAGCGGCTTGATGCCAAAGCGGTCGCGGATCGCCAGCATCACCCGATTGCGTCGATCGGCGATGACGGCGGCGAATTCGCCACGCAAATGACGTCCGAGATTCATGCCCTCGCGCAGGTAAAGGTGCAGGGCGATTTCGCTGTCGGAGTCGGTTTTGAAGACACAACCGTCGGCGCGCAGCCGCTCGCGAATGGCCCGGTAGCCGTAGAACTCGCCATTGACGACGAGCTGGACGTCGCCGCCGGCATTGGCAATCGGCTGTTCGCCGTTTTCCAGGCCGATAATCGAAAGTCGCGTGTGACCCAGAAAACAGCGTCGATCAGCGGAGATCCACGTGCCGATCGAATCGGGTCCCCGGTGATGCAGCGATTGCAGAGCACGATCGATTCGCGCCGGCTCGATCGCCTGTCGGAGCAGCCCGCCGATCAGTCCGCACATCCGCGCCATCCCCCCACAAAGCACGCCGGTCCCGGATTATCGCCGCGAGAGCGAGCCCCGGGCTTCCGAACATCACGCCGACTGACCCTGCGCCTTCGCCGACAGGCTTTCAAGCACCGCCAAGGAAGGGGAACCGTGAGGCGCCGCCGCCTTGGTCAATCTGGAAGGCGGCCACCGGACCAGTCGTTATACCCCATCCGGGCCCCGCCGTTGTCGCCGAAACGACGCACTTCGCACCCCTAAAACACCACCACCGACCTTATGCTCTCGCCCGCATGCATCAGGTCGAAGCCTCTGTTGATGTCCTCCAGCGGCAGGATGTGGGTGATCAGGGGGTCGATCTCGATCTTTTTTTCCATGTACCAGTCGACGATCTTGGGCACGTCGGTGCGGCCGCGCGCGCCGCCGAAGGCCGTGCCCTTCCACACCCGGCCGGTGACCAGCTGGAACGGGCGAGTGGCGATTTCCTGGCCGGCGCCGGCGACGCCGATGATGATGCTCTCGCCCCAGCCGCGATGGCAGCATTCCAGCGCCTGGCGCATGGTGTGGACGTTGCCGATGCACTCGAACGAGAAGTCCGCGCCGCCGCCGGTCAGATCCACGATCGCCTGAACGACCTTGTCGCGGCCGACCTCGTCGGGATTGATGAAATGGGTCATGCCGAATTGTTTGGCCATCGCCACGCGGGCGGGGTTGAGATCGACGCCGATGATCTTGTCGGCCCCGGCCATCCGCGCACCCTGCAGGACATTGAGGCCGATGCCGCCCAGGCCGAACACCACGACATTGGCGCCCGGCCACACCTTGGCGGTCCAGATCGCCGCGCCGACGCCGGTGGTGACGCCGCAGCCGATGTAGCAAATCTTGTCGAACGGGGCGTCTTCGCGGACCTTGGCCAGGGCTATTTCCGGCAAAACGGTGTGATTGGCGAAGGTCGAACAACCCATATAATGGTGGATTGTCTTGCCGCCGATGGAGAACCGGCTGGAGCCGTCGGGCATCAGGCCCTGGCCCTGGGTGGCGCGGATCGAAGTGCACAGATTGGTCCGGCGCGACAGGCACGACTTACATTGTCGGCATTCGGGCGTGTAGAGCGGGATGACGTGATCGCCGGGTTTGACGCTGGTCACCCCCGCGCCGATTTCCAGCACCACCCCGGCGCCCTCATGGCCGAGAATGGCGGGAAACAGGCCCTCCGGGTCGCCGCCGGAGCGGGTGAATTCGTCGGTGTGGCAGATGCCGGTCGCCTTGATCTCCACCAGCACTTCGCCGGCGCGCGGACCTTCCAGGTCAACGGTTTCGATGGTCAGCGGGGCGCCGGCTTTCCAGGCGACGGCGGCGCGGGTTTTCATGGATCGTCCCTCCGGCAAATCTACAGCGCCCGATTAGTCCGCGCCGGACGGCGACGCAATCGTCTGGCTAGGCGCGCGACTTTCGCGCTAAGGGTCGGCGATGATCCACGCCTTGGAAAGCCTCAACCCCGGCATGCCCATCGTCTTTGGCGGGGACAGGGTGGCGCTCGTGCCGGCGGAACTGGCCGAAGCGTTCGAGGCCGGTGACCGATTGGTCGTCATGCAGGACAGCGGCGAATTGCTGCACATCTCGCGCGGGGTCGGAGAGATCGCCGCCGACGCGGTGGACCGGGCGACTAACGCCTTTGACGCTCTGGCCAGAGTCACCGACGATCAGATCACCGACTTTTTCGAGCGCTTCGCGGGTCTGATCGAGGATGACTCCGTCTGGGCCACGGTCGCCGCCGCCAATGATCTGGACATCGCCGCCGCCGGCGCCAGAGGGCGGTCGACCACACGGCTCGCGGTCAGCGAATCCATGCGCCGCGACATGGCCGCCGGCCTGCGCGTTTGGCGGGATGCGCCGGGCGGGCGGGGTCGCACGCTTGAAACCATTGCGCATGACGGCTGGAGCGTCGAACAGGTTACCGCGCCTCTGGGCGTCGTCGGTTTTGTGTTTGAGGGTCGGCCCAACGTATTCGCCGACGCCGCCGGGGTCATCCGCGGGGGCAATGCGGTGGTGTTCCGGATCGGCGCCGATGCGCTCGGCACCGCGCGGGCCATCGCCGCCCACGCCCTGATCCCGGCTCTGGAGCAATCGGGCCTGCCGCGCGACGCCGCCGTGTTGGTCGAAAGCCCGGCGCACGCTGCCGGCTGGGCGCTGTTTTCCGACCCCCGTCTGGCCCTGGCGGTAGCGCGCGGGTCGGGACCGGCGGTTTCCATGCTGGGCGCCATCGCCCGCCAGGCCGGCACGCCGGTCAGCCTGCACGGGACCGGCGGCGCCTGGTTGATCGCCGACACCGCCGCCGACGCCGAACGCTTCGCCGCGGCGGTGCTGCATTCGCTGGACCGCAAGGTGTGCAACACCCTCAATGTCTGCTGCATCACCGCCGACCGCGCCGCCCAGCTCACGCCGATCTTTCTGGACGCCCTGCGCAGCGCGGGCAAGCAACGCGGGCACGGGGTCAAACTGCATGTCGTCGCCGGTGACGAAGCGGTCATTCCCGCCGACTGGCGCTCTGGCCGCGCCCGCGTTCGCCGCGCCGACGGCGACCATGACGAGGCCCTGGTCGAGATCATCGCCGAGGCCGATCTCGCCCGCGAGTGGGAATGGGAAGAGACGCCGGAAGTTTCCCTGAAGATCGTCGCCGATCTCGACGAGGCGGCGCGCCTTTTCAATCGTCACAGCCCGCAATTCGTCGTGTCGCTGATTTCGACGGAGCCGGGCGCCCACGCCCGCCTGTTCGCCGCCGTGAACGCCGCCTTTGTCGGCGACGGCTTCACCCGCTGGGTCGATGGCCAGTACGCCCTGGACCGTCCGGAACTGGGCCTCTCCAACTGGCAGAACGGTCGCCTGTTCGCGCGCGGCGCGGTGTTGAGCGGCGACGGGGTGTTTACGGTGCGCACGCGGATGAGGCAGGATGATATGACGGTGAAGCGGTAGTTTTCTTCCCTCCCTTTATGGCGAGGGTGGCTGGAGCGCGGCGACAAGACGGGTGGGGAACGACCGCGAGAGCCCCACACCGGACTTCGCTTTGCTTCGTCTCGACCCTCCCCGTAAAGGGGAGGGAGGAATTGTCAGTTAGAAGGCGACGGGAAACCTCATGGATCTGGGCATTGGCGGCCGTAAGGCCATTGTCTGCGGCGCCAGCGCGGGGCTGGGGCGGGCGACGGCGGCGGCGCTGGCGGCGGACGGCGTGGAGGTTTGGCTGGCGGCGCGGGGCGCGGAGCGGCTGGCGGATGCCGCTGCGGAGATCGCCTACGACAGCGGGGTCAAGGTTCGCACCGTCGCCGCCGACGTCACCACCGAGGCCGGGCGCGAGGCGGTCCTAGCCGCCTGTCCCGATCCTGACATACTGATCAACAACGCCGGAGGACCGCCGCCGGGCGATTTTCGCAGCTGGTCGCGGGAGGACTGGATCAAGGCGCTGGACGCCAACATGCTGTCGGCGATCTTCATGATCAAAGCGACGGTGGACGGGATGATCGCGCGCAAGTTCGGCCGCATCGTCAACATCACCAGCCATATGGTCAAACAGCCCGTCGCCATATTGGGCCTCTCCAACGGCGCCCGTGCGGGCCTGACCGGCTTTGTCGGCGGTCTGGCGCGGGATGTGGCGGCGCACAATGTGACGATCAACTGCGTCCTGCCCGGACAGTTCGACACCGACCGGCTCAAATCCAACCACCAGCGCTTCGCCGACTCGACCAAACGCGACCTGGAGGCGGTTCAGGACGGCGCGCGCCGATCGATTCCCGCCGGACGCTTTGGCAAGCCCGAAGAGTTCGGGGCCATGTGCGCGTTTCTATGCTCGGCCAAGTCCGGCTACATCACCGGCCAGAACATCCTGCTCGACGGCGGCCAGTTTCCGGGATTGCTTTAGACCATGACCGAACCTGCGATGAACGGCGCCGAAAGCCTCGTCCGCACACTGGTCGGCTGCGGCGTGGACACGTGCTTTGCCAATCCCGGCACGTCGGAGATGCATTTTGTCGCCGCGTTGGACAGCGTCGAGGGCATCCGACCGATCCTTGGCCTGTTCGAAGGCGCGGTGACCGGCATGGCCGACGGCTACGGTCGGATGAAGGGCAGTCCCGCCGCCACCCTGCTGCACCTGGGGCCCGGCCTCGCCAACGGGCTGGCCAATCTACACAACGCCAGGCGCGCGGCGACGCCGATCGTCAACATTGTCGGCGATCACGCCACCTATCACCTGCAATATGACGCGCCGCTGGCCTCCGATCTCGCCGGGTTCGCCCGTCCGGTGTCTGGATGGCTGCACTCATCGACCAGCGCCGCCACCGTCGCCACCGATGGCGCGCGCGCGGTCGCCGCATCGCTTGAGCATCCCGGCCAGATCGCCACCCTGCTCCTGCCCGCCGACACCGCCTGGAATCCCGCCGAGGGCCCGGCCCCGGCCCTGCCCCGCCCCACGCCGGCGCCAGTCTCGGTCGAGGCAGTGGACCGCGTGGCCAGGGCCCTGAAATCGGGCCAGCGCTGCGCGATTCTGATGCGCGGCGCTGCGTTGCGGGACGCCGGCCTGACCGCGGCGGGGAAGATCGCCGCGGCCACCGGCGTGCAACTGATGTGCGACACCTTCGCGCCCCGCGCCGCGCGCGGCGCCGGGCGGGTGCTGGTCGAGCGCATTCCCTATTTCGCCGAGCAGATCGTCGAATTCCTAGCCCCCCTCCAATACCTCATCCTGGTGGGGACCAAGCCGCCGGTGTCGTTCTTCGCCTATCCGGGCAAGCCCAGCTGGTGCACGCCCGAGGGCTGCGAAATCCTCCATCTGGCGCACGAGCACGAAGACGGTCTGGGCGCACTGACCGCCTTGGTCAGCGCCGTCAACGCCGGTGGCGCGACGCCGGTCGTCGCGCCGCACACGGTGAAGGATGGCGTCGGCGGCGCCGTCAACCAGCACACCATCGGTCAGATCATCGCCCGGCACCTACCCGAGGGCGCCATTCTTTCCGACGAAGGCGCCACCTCGTCGGGCGGGACCCAGATCGCCACAGCGACCGCCGCGCCGCACGATTATCTCACCCTGACCGGCGGATCGATCGGCCAAGGCATTCCGCTGGCCACAGGCGCGGCCGTCGCCTGTCCGGAGCGCAAGGTCGTGTGCGTCCAGGGCGACGGCGGGGCGATGTATACCCTGCAGGCCCTGTGGACCCAGGCGCGCGAAAGACTCGACGTCACCACGGTGATCTTCGCCAACCGTTCCTACGGCATCCTCAACATCGAACTGGCGCGGGTCGGCGCGCGCAATGTCGGACCTCGGGCTTTGTCGATGCTTGATCTGCACAATCCGGAGCTGGATTTCGTCAAGCTCGCCGAGGGCCTCGGCGTCGAGGCCAGCCGCGCCGACACCCTTGAGGCCTTCGACGCCCAGTTCGCCGCCGCCATGGCGCAGCGGGGGCCGCGCCTGATTGAGGTAATCCTTTAGATCGATTGATAGTCCGGGAGGGTAACGCACATGAAATCCGTCGCGCCGGCCGCCGCGCTCATGGCCGCCTTGCTGATTTCGCCCGCGGCGCGGGCCGAGCCGCCCGCGAAGATGGCGCCGATGAACATGGGCATGATGATGGCCCCCATGCCGTCCGCCTACGCCGGCCAGGCCGACAAGCCCGGCGCTCCGGTGTTCGTGGGTCTGGGCCGCCACCGCCATCGGATTTCAACGCGAAATCCGGCGACGCAGAAATTCTTCGATCAAGGCGTCAACCTGCTGTTCGGTTTCAACCACGCCGAGGCGATCCGCTCGTTTCGCGAGGCCGCCAGGCTCGATCGGGCCTGCGCCATGTGCTGGTGGGGCGTCGCCTTCGCTCTGGGACCGAACATCAACCTGCCCATGCCCGCCGACGCGGCGGCGCCCGCGTGGCAGGCGCTGGCCAAGGCGCGCGCCCTCGAGGCGCACGCCTCGCCGCGCGAACGAGCCTGGATCGAGGCGCTCAGTGTTCGCTACGCCGAGCATCCCGCCGCCGACCGCGGCGCTTTGGACGAGGCCTTCGCCCAGGCCATGGGCCGGCTGTGGCGGGACGATCCCGCCGACCTCGACGCCGGCGTGTTCTATGCCGAGGCGATGATGGACACCCAGCCGTGGGACTATTGGCAGGCCGACGGCGTCACGCCCAAGGGCCATGCGACGGATATTGTCTTGACCCTGGAAAAGGTCATCGCCGTCGCGCCCGACCACCCCGGCGCGCTGCACCTCTATATCCACGCGGTGGAAGCCACGACCACGCCGCAGCGCGCCGAGGTCGCCGCCGACCGCCTGCTGACCTTGATGCCGGGCGCCGGGCACATCGTGCACATGCCCTCGCACATCTACTACCGCGTCGGCCGCTACGCCGACGCCGTGCGCGTCAATGAACAGGCCGCCCTGGTCGACGAGGCCTATCTCTCCGCCTGCAAGGCGCAGGGCTACTATCCGGCGGGCTATTACGCGCACAATATCCACTTTCTGTGGACGTCCTCGGAGATGGAGGGCCGCTATGGCGCGGCGCTCGGCGCCGCCCGGCGCCTGGTCAAGGCCGTCGACGCGCAGACTTTGGCCCGGACCATGCCGCAGGCCGAACTCTACGCCTTCACCCCCGTGGCGACCCTGTTGCGGTTCGGCAAATGGCGGGAGATCCTGGCCGAGCCCGCGCCCCCCGAATCCCTGACGCTGGACATGGCGATATGGCTGGAGGCGCGCGGGTTCGCCCACGCCAACACCGGCGATCAGGCCGCGGCGCTTGCCGACCGCGCGAAGCTCCAGGCGATCACGGGCGGCGACTTCTCCAGGTTCGACGGCTCGGGCACACCGGCCCGTCAGATGGCCAAGCTCGCTCTGGCGCTCCTGGACGGCGAGATCGCCCGCACGTCCGGGCGCACCGAAGACGCCCTGTTCTATTTCCGGCTGGCCGCCGATCAGGAGCGCGCCCTGCCCTACACCGAGCCGCCTTACTGGCATCAGCCGGTCAGCCACCTTTTGGGCGCCGCCCTCATTGACGCCGGTCGCCCCGGCGAGGCCGAGGCGGTCTATCGCGACAGCTTGAAAACCTACCGCCGCGACGGCTGGGCCCTGGCCGGGCTCGAACTGGCTCTCAATCGCCAAGGCAAGACGGCGGAGGCGAAGGCGATCCGTCTCGACGTCGACAGCGCCTGGCGGTTCGCCGACGTCAGCCTGGCGACGTCGCGTTTCTGATCGTCTATACCAGCCCCTTCTCGATCAGGCTGTTGGCGCAGTCGAGGATGGTCTCCGCCATCGGACGGGGGCGCCAACCGAGTACGGACTGGGCCTTGGCGGAGGTGAATTCCTGGCGCTTGCCCAAGGACCCGGTCACCGCTGAAAGATCGCGATCAAACAGGGCCGCCAGGCGGATCAGGACATCGGGCGCATTGCGGGTCGGAACCTTCGCGGCCTGATCGCCCAACCTGGCGCGCAGCAGGGCGGCAATATCCCCCATCCAGGCGAATTCGCCCGCCGCGATAAAGCGCTGGCCCGCCGCCGCCGGGTTGGTCATGGCGCGGATGTGCAGATCGGCGACGTCGCGCACGTCGACGATGTTGAAACCGAGGCGCGGCAGGCCGGGAACCTTGCCCGACAGCAACCGCTGCACCAGTTGCACCGAGTCAGAGAAGTCCGCGCCGAACACCGGCCCGAGCACCAGGGCCGGATTGACGGTGGCCAGGGTCGTCGCCCCGCCCGATGACGCCATCAGGTCCCAGGCGGCGCGCTCGGCGATGGTCTTGGAGCGGGGATAGCCGCCGTGCCGAACATCGTCGGAATCAGTCCACACCGTCTCGTCGCTGACGCCGCTGGGCGCGCCGACCGGCGGGCTGGTGGACGCCACCGAGGAGGTCATCACCACGCGTTTGACGCCAGCCTTGATCGCCGCGTTCAGCGCGCGCAGGGCGCCGTCGCGCGCGGGATTGATCAGATCGTTGGGGTCCTTCGGCGGCGGAACCCCGAGCGGCGAAGCGACGTGCAGGACATAGTCGCAGCCTTCAACCGCCTGGTCCCAGCCGGCGTCCTCGGTCAGATTGGCCGCAAAAAAACTCAAGCGGTCGCCCGGATCGACAACCGTGCCCAGGGCGGCGCGCACGCCCGCTTCGCGCGCCAGATCGCGCACCGTGGTGCGAACCGTGTAACCCTGTTGCAGCAGGCCGATGACGCACCACCCTCCGATGTAGCCGGACCCGCCGGTCACCAGCACCGTCTTTTGATCGCTCATTCTGGCGTTCCCTCACGATATGTTTACAATGATTAGATATCAGGTTGTGCACGATGTGGGAAAGCGTATTTCGTGCGGGACAACGTCGCTCCCGCGCCCCGTCATTGCCTCAACCATGAAACCGGTGTGGAATGCGATCAGGCGCGTGCGCGGCGCGTTTTTACAATGGAGGATGCGTGTCAGACGTTGATTACCTAGCGCCCACCAGCGCGGACGCGGCGGCGAAGGCTCTGGCCGCGGGCGGCGCGGCGGCGCGTGCGCTGGCCGGCGGCACCGACCTGCTGGTGCAGCTGAAATCGGGGCGGCTGAAAGGCGGCCTGATCGTTGATCTGAAGCACATTCCCGGCGCCATCGGCGTCCGCGAGGAGGACGGGGCCTTCGTGATCGGCGCGGCGACGCCCGGCGCGACGATCGGCGAGCACGCCGGTCTGGTCCGCGCCTGGCCGGGCGTGGTCGAGGCGACCCATCTGATCGGTTCGACCCAGGTTCAGGGCCGCGCGTCCATGGCCGGCAATCTGTGCAATGCCTCGCCGGCGGCGGACAGCGTTCCGGCCCTGATCGCGGCGCGCGCGACGTGCGTAATCGTGGGGCCCTCGGGACGGCGCACGGTCGCCGCGGAAGACATACCCGTGTCGCCCGGCAGGACCTCTTTGAAACCGGGCGAGTTCGTTCTGGAAATCCGGCTGCCGGCCAGGGCGGCGCGCAGCGCGGACGCCTATCTGCGCTCGATCCCGCGCACCGAAATGGACATCGCCGTCGTCGGCGCGGCGGTCAATCTGACTCTCGACAGCGGCGGGACGATCATCGAAGCGCGGGTTGCGCTGGGCGCGGTGGGTCCGACGGTTCTGATCGCCGACGACGCGGCGGCCGCGATTATCGGATCACGCCTGGACGCGGCGGCGCTGGAGCGACTGGACGCCGCCGCGCGCGGCGCCTGCCGGCCGATCAGCGACAAGCGCGGCACGGCTGAATTTCGCACCAAGATCGCCGGCGTGCTGGCCAGACGCGCGGCGGCGATCGCCTACGGTCGCGCCAGAGCTAAAGGGGAAAATTGAGCATGGGCGCGCGACAACACATATCGGCCAACGTCAACGGCGATCCGGTCGAGTTTCTGGCCGAGCCGGGAACCACCCTGCTGGACGCCCTGCGCGACGAGCTTGGCCTGACCGGCTCCAAGGAGGGATGCGGCTCGGGCGACTGTGGCGCGTGCAGCGTGACGCTCGACGGACGTCTGGTCTGTTCCTGCCTGGTGCTGGCCGTCGAGGCTCAGGGCCGACGGATCACCACCATTGAGGGCATGGCCGACGGCGGGACCCTGCATCCCTTGCAGCAGAAATTCCTTGAACACGCCGCCCTGCAATGCGGCTTTTGCACGCCGGGAATACTGGTCGCGGCCAAGGCCCTGCTCGACGTCAATCCGGACCCCACCGAGGTCGAGGCGCGCTATTGGCTGGCGGGCAATCTTTGCCGGTGCACCGGCTATGACAAGGTGATCCGCGCGGTCATGGATGCGGCGGCGGATCTGCGCCAGGAGCGAGTGTGATGAGCGATGTGATCGATCGGCCCGCCGCGAAGGCGCAGTTCAAGGTTGTCGGCACCCGGCCCGTGCGGCCGGACGGCGCGGACAAGGTGACCGGCAAGGCCGCCTATGGCGCCGACCTGATGCTGCCGGGCATGCTGACCGGCAAGATCAAGCGCAGCCCGCACGCCCACGCCCGGATCATCGCCATCGACACCAAAAAGGCGCGCGCGCTGGCGGGGGTCAAGGCGGTGATCACCGCCGCCGACTTTCCCGATCTGGCCTCCGAGGAAATGGCCGGCGGCGAAAGCGCGGCGAATGTGCGCGACATCGCCCTCAATTGCATGGCGCGCAACGCCGCCTTGTATGAGGGCCACGCTGTCGCCGCCGTCGCCGCGACCAGCGCGAGCATCGCCGACGAGGCGCTCGCCTTGATCGAGGTGACCTATGAGGTCCTGCCGCACGTCATCGACGTCGAAGCGGCGATGGCGCCGGGCGCCCCGCTGCTGCACGCCGATATCTTCACCAAAGGCGTGGAGCCGGCGCCGACCACGCCCTCCAACATCGCCCACCGCCATGACCTGACGCGCGGCGACGTGAATGCCGGGTTCGCCGAAGCCGACGCCATCGCCGAGGGCCGCTATACGACCGCCGCCGTCCACCAAGGCTATATCGAACCGCACGCCTGCGTGGCGACCTTCGGGGCCGACGGTCAATGCCAGGTGTGGAGCGCCAGTCAGGGCCACTTCGCGGTGCGCACCCTGTGCGCCAAGATCCTCGGCCTAGACACCTCGGACATTCGCGTCACCCCGGCCGAAATCGGCGGCGGTTTCGGCGGCAAGACCACGGTCTATCTCGAACCGCTGGCGCTGGCTCTGTCGCGGCAATGCGGCGCGCCGGTGCGGATGGTGATGGCCCGCGACGAGGTGTTTCGCGCCACCGGTCCGACCTCGGGCGCGGTGATCGAGGTCAAGCTCGGCGCCCGGCGCGATGGAACGATCACGGCCGGCCAGATCGTGCTCAAATATCAGGCAGGCGCCTTTCCCGGATCGCCGGTCCATCCGGGCGTCATGACCGCCCTCGCCTGTTACGACATCCCCAACTTTACGATCACCGGTTATGACGTGGTGACTAACAGTCCCAAGGTCACGGCCTATCGCGCCCCGGGCGCGCCGATCTCGGCGTTCGGCGTCGAATCCGCCGTCGACGATCTGGCGCTGAAACTGGGCATGGACCCCATCGCCCTGCGCGAGAAAAACGCCGTGCGCGACGGCATGAAGGCGGCCTATGGCCCGACCTTCCGCAACATCGGCTATGTCGAGACCCTCGAGGCGATCCGCGATCACCCGCATTACCAGGCGCCGCTCGGCCCCAACCAGGGGCGCGGCGTGGCCGTGGGCTTCTGGTTCAACATCGGCGGCGACTCCACCGCCGCGGTGCAGATCACCGACGATGGCGCGGCGGTGGTGGCCACGGGCAATCCCGATATCGGCGGCTCGCGCGCCTCCATGGCGATGATGGCGGCCGAGGTGCTGGGCCTGCCGATTGAAAAGGTCCGCCCGATCGTCGCCGACACCGCCTCGATCGGCTATTCCATGCTGACAGGCGGCAGCCGCACCACCTTCGCCACCGGCATGGCCGTCACCCAGGCGGCGCAGCAGATCGTTACCGATCTCAAACGGCGCGCGGCGCAGATCTGGGAGGTCGCGGTCGATCAGGTCGAATGGCTGGACGGCGCGGCGGTGTGCCGCGATCCGGCAAAGGGTGAGCTAACCCTCGCCGCTCTGGCGGCGAAATCGGGTGAGACCGGCGGCCCGATCGGTGCCCAGGTCTCGCTCAACGCCCAAGGCGCCGGGCCCGGCTTTGGCGCGCACATCTGCGACGTAGAGGTCGACCCGGAAACCGGCGGCGTGACCATATTGCGCTACACAGCCGCACAGGATGTCGGTCGCGCCATCCATCCGGCCTACGTGGAGGGTCAGGTTCAGGGCGGCGTCGCCCAGGGCATCGGTTGGGCGCTCAATGAGGAATACATCTTCGACACCGACGGCAAGATGGAGAACGCCGGGTTCCTCGACTATCGCGTGCCGGTGGCCTCGGACCTGCCGATGATCGACACGATCCTGGTCGAGGTCGCCAATCCCCGCCATCCGTTCGGAGCCAAGGGCGTCGGCGAGGTTCCCATCGTCCCGCCGCTCGGCGCCGTCGCCAACGCCGTGCGCGCCGCCATCGGCGTGCGCATGACCGACCTGCCGCTTTCCCCGCCGAAAATCAGGGCCGCGATCGACGGTCGGTAAGGCTCGCTCAGCCGCCCTGCGCCTTGCGCACCGCCTTGTCCCAGGCGGCCATTTGCGGGTTCGGCGGTAGGGCCGCACCATTGCGCGCCGCCTCCTCGGCGATCTGCCGGCCGAGGGCGACCACCGGCTTGATCTCGTCGTCCGTGAGCGGCGCCATCCAGGCTTTGCGCTTGAACGCCGCCTCGATGTAGGGCGCGAGGTCATCGGCCTTGCGCTTCACCCGCTCGGCCTCCCGTTCCTTGAACTCCGGCATGACGTCGGCGGCGAACAGCTCCAGCGCCTCGCAAATGTGATCGTGCTGGTTGCGTCCGCCCTGCTGGATGAAGGACACCTGATCGACGCCACAGTCGGCGAACATCTTGAGGTGTTTGCGCAGGCCGTCCGGTGTGGAGATTCCCCCCTCGGCCGGCCCGGCGGCGGGCATGTTCGGTAGGGCCGCCTGGAACCTGGCCCAGATGTCGGTCCGCCCCGGAACCTGGGCGCCGAAGCCGTAGTGCCAGCCGAGCGCGAACTGAAAGAAGCGGAAACCATCCTGAAACCGGCGGCGGGCCTCGTCCTCGTCGCGATGCAGGCCGAAGCTGGAGACCATGGCGATATTAGCGTTCACCGCATGACCGATCGGCACACATTCCTCCTTGAGGATGCGATAGTAGTCGTCGACCCACTGTCTGGCTTCGACCGGGTCGACGAAGGCGAAGGTCAAGGCGCCGATCCCCAGGCGCGCGGCAAGTTTGATGGTTTCGCGATTGGAGCACGCCACCCACAGCGGCGGATGCGGCTTCTGCACCGGCTTGGGCACGATATTGCGGGTCGGCATGGAGAAGAATTCGCCCGCAAACCCCGGATAGGGGTCCATGGCCATCATGTTGGCGCACTGCTCGACCGCCTCGCGCCAAGCGTTGCGCTTGTCTTCGACGGCGACGCCATAGCCGCCTAATTCCAGGAGGGCGGAGCTTTCCCCGGTACCCCACTCGACCCGGCCGTTGGAAACCAGATCGAGGGTGGCGATGCGTTCGGCGACGCGGGCCGGATGGTTGTAGCCGGGCGGCATCAGCACGATGCCGTGACCCAGTCGGATCTGTTTGGTGCGCTGAGAGCAGGCGGCGAGGAATATCTCCGGCGCGGAGGAGTGCGAGTATTCCTCAAGGAAGTGATGCTCCACCTCCCAAACGTGATCGATGCCCAGCCGATCGGCCAATTCGACCTGATCGAGCGCGTCCTGGAACAGCCGCAGTTCAAGACCGTCCGTCCACGGACGGGGCAGCTGATGTTCGTAGAAGACGCCGAATTTCATCGCCGTTCCCCTCGCGTCCAATGAAGCTGGGTCTAGCCTCGCGTGATCCGTGTGGGCGTCGGAGCCACCGGCCCGGTCGCCTCGCCCGCAAGATTGCGCATCAAATGGTCGACGCGCAAGGCCTCACCCTGCGGCAAGTTCTGGCGAACAGTCGTCGCTGGGCGGTTCTGTCTAAAATCATCCTGTTCTAGGCGCCGTCGGTTCGGGCGCCAAGACGCCATCTGATCCTGGGGCCGACGCCGCGATGAGATGGCCCCCGATGTTCATCGGGGGCCGAAGTCATAGCCGATACCGGTTTGCCTACTTGTGGCAGACCTTGCCGACGGCGATGTAAGCATTGCCGCACTTGACGCCTTTGTGGCCGGCGGCGGCCTTGGCGCTCGCCATCTTGGTGGCGGGCTTGGCGGCCATGGCGGGTTTCGCAGCCATAGCGGGCTTGGCGGACATAGCAGGCTTGGCGGCCATCGCTGTCGCCGGTTTGGCGGCTGCCATGGGTGCGGCTTTGCAGGAGATACGCTTGTGGGTGACCTTGTCGGTGCAATAGGTCGCCTTGGCCTTGGGGGCGGCGGCGGCGGTCTTGGCGAGAACCGGGGCGGCAAGGAGGCAGAGGACGGCGACGATGGTCAGTGAGGTTTTCATGGCGGTTTCCTAATCATTCCCCTTTGTTAGGGTGATCAGTCATCGCAAACCCCCGCTGAATGGTCAATGAATGTCGAATATGCCGCCGGTTCATGGACTCTATGTGGCGTCAATCCGGCCAGGTTTGCGGGCTCATCGCCAGGACTTCGCCCACGAAATGTAGAGAGCCGCAGACAACAATGTGCGGCTTTGGGCCGCCGCCAGCCATAGCGCGGCGCACGCCGGCCTCGACATCGTTCACGGTCTCGGCGGTCAGTCCGACCGAGCGCGCGGCGTCCGCGAGGGTCTCGGCGGGGGTCGCGGTGGGCGAATCAAAGCTGGTGGCGAACACGGTCGGGTTCAAGGATTTCAGGGCGGCGAAGAACGATCGCGCGTCCTTGCGGCCCAGCATACCGACAACCATCGCCACCGACCGGCCGTCCCGCGCGCTCAGGCGACCGCACATCTCGGCTAGCGCCTGAGCGGCGTGGGGATTATGCGCGCCGTCGAGCCAGACGTCGGCCCCTGCCGCCAACGCGGCGATGGGGCCAAGGGTCAGCCTCTGGAAGCGTCCCGGCCAGACCGCAGTCGCGACGCCGGTCGCGACCGCGGCGTCGTCGATGCGCGGGTCATCAAGGGCAGTCACGGCGGCGACGGCCAGAGCGGCGTTGGCGAACTGATGCGCGCCCGGCAGGCGCGGGGCTGGAAGATCGAGCAGACGTTCTTGCAATTGCACGACCAGCCGACCACGCTCCTCCCAGCCGTCGACGTCGCGGCCCATCAGGGTAAGCGGGGCGCCGAGCGTCTCGGCCTGCGCCTCAATAACGCCCAACGCCTGGTCCGGCTGGCGGGCGACGACGACCGGCCTGCCGGCCTTGATGATTCCGGCTTTTTCCCAGGCGATTTTGCCCAGATCCGAGCCCAGCAATTCCACATGGTCATAGTCCACCGGCGCGATGACGCTCACCGCCGGCGCCGCAAACACATTGGTGGCGTCGAATCGCCCGCCCAAGCCGACCTCGATGATGCACAGATCCGCCGGCGTCTGGGCGAAGGCATGGAACGCCAGGGCCGAGGAGATCTCGAAAAAGCTGATCTCGCCGCCGGCATTGGCGGCGATCACCTCGTCGATCCGTAGCGAAAGCTCGTTGTCGGTGATCAGGCGCCCGGCGATGCGGATGCGCTCAGCGAACCGCACCAGATGTGGCGAGGTGAGGACATGAACCTTCAGGCCCGCCGCCTCGGCGATGGCGCGCAGGAAAGCGCAGGTTGATCCCTTACCGTTGGTGCCGGCGACGTGAATCACGGGCCCCATCCGCTCGTGCGGGCGCCCAAGAGCCGCCAAAAGACGCTCGACCCGGCCGGTGGTCAGATCGATCAGGGGCGGGTGGAGCGCGCGCAGACGATGGATCACGCCATCCGACGCGCGTAGGGGATCAAGATCGGGGCGGGCCGGCGCGCTCAGATACGTCGCCTCAGGCAGCGCTAGAACAGGATAATTTCGGACGAAACCGTCCGAAGTCATCCTGCTCTAAATGCAAGAGTGTAGAGCCTGATGCGCTCAGATCTGTTCCGTCTGAACGCATCAGGCTCGCGCGCGCGCGCGCCCGGCCATCAAGGTGCGCAGGATCGAGCCCAAGACTCCCGGCAGGTCCTTGCGCGCCACCACGCGGTCGACCATGCCGTGCTCCACCTGGAATTCGGCGGTCTGGAAGTCGGGCGGCAGGGTTTCGCGCACCGTCTGCTCGATTACGCGGCGACCGGTGAAGCCGATCAGCGCGCTCGGCTCGGCCAACTGAATATCGCCGAGCATGGCGTAAGAGGCGGTGACGCCACCGGTGGTCGGATCGGTCAGCACCACGATGTACGGCAGATGCGCCCGCCGCAGCCGCTGGATGGCCGCCGTGGTGCGGGCCATCTGCATCAGCGAAAGCGCGCCTTCCTGCATGCGCGCGCCGCCCGAGGCGGTGAACACGACCAGTGGCGCCTTGATCTTCACCGCTTCATCGACGGCGGCCAGGAACCCTTCGCCGGCGGCGACGCCGAGCGATCCGCCCATGAAGGCGAAGTCCTGCACCAGAACGACCGTCTTGACCCCGCCGATCTCGCCGACGGCGGCGGCCATGGCGTCGGTCTCGCCGGTGGTCTTGCGCGCCGCGGCGAGGCTGTCCTTATACGATTTGCCGTAAGTGAATTTCAGCGGATCATCGGGCGATTTGGGTAGGGTGAGGCTTTTGGATTTGCCGTGATCGAAGGTATAGGCCAAGCGCTGCGCCGGGCGGATGCGCATGTGGCTGCCTGCCGGCGTGACCCACAGGGCCGCCTCCAGATCGGCGCGATAGATCATCTCGCCGGTGTCGGGGCATTTTTCCCACAGATTGTCGGGCGTTTCGCGCCGCGTCACCAGCTTGCGAACGCCGGGCGCGATCTTGGCCAGCCAGCCGCCGGGCGTGTGTTTCGGAGGGGTCTCGCCCGGTGCGGCCATGAGTCTCCCTCTCCTTAAGCCGCGACGAGCCGCGCGGCGCGCACGCCCTGGGCCAGACTCGCCACGGTGGCGAGCACGCCTGCCACCGGATCGCGGCCGCTTGCAAGCGCGTCGGCGAGAACGTCCACCAAGGCGGTGCCGACCACAGCACCATCGGCGACGCGGGCGACCGCGGCGGCCTGCGCAGGCGTGCGGATGCCGAACCCCACGACGACCGGCAGGCCCGACGCCGCCCGAACGCGCGCAATGGCCGGCGCGATGTCTTGCGCCTGGGCCTGTTTGCCGCCGGTGACGCCGGACACCGACACATAGTAGACAAAACCGCGGGTGCCTTGGGCGACAATTTTCAGCCGGTCTGCGTCGGTCGTCGGCGTCGCCAGCCGGATCAAGGCGACGCCCTGCCGATCCAGGGCGTCGCCGAGCGTCCCGGCTTCCTCGGGCGGGCAATCGACCACGATCACGCCGTCAACCCCCGCCTCGGCGGCGTGGGCGGCGAAGGCGGCCAGTCCGTAGCTGAGCAGGGGGTTGAGATAGCCCATCAGTATGAGGGGGGTCGCCGTGTCTGTTTCGCGAAATTCACGCACCCGATCGAGTACGCCGGCCACGGTGACACCCTGCTCCAGCGCCCGGATCCCGGCGCGCTGGATCGAGGGCCCGTCGGCAACCGGATCGGAGAACGGCAACCCGAGCTCGATAATGTCTGCGCCCGCGCCCGGCAGGCCCTTGAGGATGGCGGCGGCGGACGCGGGATCCGGATCGCCCGCCATGACATAGGCGACAAAAGCCGCGCGGTTCTCGTCCGCCAGGGCCGCCAGACGCGCCGCGATCCGCGCGACGCTCATACGGGCAGGCCCAAGCGGGCGGCGACGGTGGCGAGGTCCTTGTCGCCGCGACCGGAAAGATTGAGCACCACCACGCCGCCCTTGCCGACCTCGACGGCAATCTGCGGCAATCTCGCCAGGGCGTGCGCCGACTCCAGGGCCGGAACGATGCCCTCAAGGCGCGCACACAGCTGAAAGGCTTCAAGAGCCTCGTCATCGGTGGCGGTCAAATATTGCGCGCGCCCGACGTCATGTAGCCAGGCGTGCTCGGGCCCGATGCCGGGATAGTCGAGACCGGCGGATATCGAATGGGCCTCGGTGATCTGACCATCGGCGGTCTGCAGCAAATAGGTCTTGTTGCCGTGCAGCACCCCCGGCCGACCGCCGTTCAGGGCCGCGGCGTGGCGATCGGTGTCCATGCCGTCGCCGGCGGCTTCGACGCCGATGATGCGCACGCCCTCGTCATTAAGGAAGGGGTGAAACAGGCCGATGGCGTTGGAGCCGCCGCCCACGCAGGCGACCAGGACGTCGGGCAAGCGGCCCTCGGCATGCAGGATCTGCTCGCGGGTCTCAAGGCCGATCACCGCCTGAAAATCGCGCACCATCACCGGATAGGGATGCGGCCCGGCGGCCGAGCCGATCAGATAATAGGTGTCCTCGACATTGCTGACCCAGTCGCGCAGGGCCTCGTTCATCGCGTCCTTGAGGGTCGAGGCGCCGCTGGTGACCGGCCGCACCTCGGCGCCCAGCAAATTCATACGCAGAACATTCGGCGCCTGCCGCTCCACGTCCACCGCGCCCATGTAGACAATGCACGGCAGGCCGAAGAGGGCGCACACCGTCGCCGTGGCGACGCCGTGCTGTCCGGCGCCGGTTTCGGCGATGATGCGGGTCTTGTCCATGCGCCGGGCGAGCAGAATCTGGCCCATGCAGTTATTGATCTTGTGGGCGCCGGTGTGATTGAGCTCCTCACGCTTCAGGTAGATTTTCGCGCCGCCGAAGTGCGCCGTCAGGCGTTCAGCCAAATAGAGCGGGCTGGGCCGGCCGACGTAAGTGGCCAGATAGCCGGCCAGCTTGGCCTGAAACGCCGGATCGACCTTGGCCTCGGCATAGGCCCGATCCAGATCCAGCACGAGCGGCATCAAGGTTTCGGGCACATAGCGCCCGCCATAGTCGCCGAACCGTCCATCGGCGTCCGGGAAGGCCTGATAGTCGTTGAGAAGCGCGGGGGGTTTGGCGGTCGCGACCAATGACATCACTTAGGCGCGGCGGACCGCCTCCAGAAAAGATTGAATTAGAGCGGGGTCCTTTAGTCCCGCGCCGCGCTCCACGCCAGAGGAAACGTCGACCATCGGCGCGCGTGTCCGCCGCAGCGCCTCGGCGACATTCCACGGATCCAGCCCGCCGGCCAGAAACCACGGCCTGTCAAAACGAATATCGGCAAGGAGGGTCCAGTCGAACGCCTTGCCGGCGCCGCCCGGAATCGCCGAACCTGGCGGCGTCTTGGCGTCGAACATCAAATGGTCGGCGACCGGCGCGTAATCCGCCGCAGCGGCGACATCGTCCGCGCCGGCCACCGCGATAGCCTTGATGACGCCGGCGCCGGTGCGCACGGCGACCTCGCGAACCCGCGCTGGACCTTCCCGGCCGTGGAGCTGGATGAAGTCAGGGGTAAGATCGCTCATCAACCGGTCGAGCACGGCGTCGTCCGGGTCGACGGTGATCGCAACGATCTTCGCCTTGCCGCGCGCGGGAAGCGCCAACCGCCGCGCGAGCTGCGGCGTTACATGACGCGGGCTGGCGGCGAAGAAGTTAAAACCCAGAAATGCGGCCCCTCCCCCGAGCGCGGCGCTGACCGCGTCCGGCGTGGAGACACCGCAGATCTTGGTCTTAATCTGGTCGATCAGGCTCTGCTCTTGAGCAGATCGCGAATTTCGGTGAGCAAGGCTTCGCTCGGCGTCGGGCCGGCGGGCGCGTCGACGGCCGGTGGGCGCATCTTGTTGATCGCCTTGACGACCATGAAGATGGCGGCGGCGATGATGATGAATTGCAAGACGGTGTTGAAGAAGGCGCCGTAAGTCAGGGCCAATTCGGCGATCTTGTTGGCCGGATCCGCAGGCCTCAGCACAACCTTCAGCGCCGAAAAATCGACGCCGCCGGTGCCCAGGCCGACCCACGGCATGATGATGTCGCTGACAAAACTCGAAACGATCTTGCCGAAGGCCCCGCCGATGACAACGGCGACCGCCAGGTCGACGACATTACCGCGCGAGACGAAATCCTTGAATTCCGAAGCCATACCCATTGGGGTTTCTCTTTTTGTGTTGGCGCCTAGTCCGCGTTCAGCCGCGCGCGCAGTTCCTTGCCGCTTTTGAAGAACGGAACATGTTTGGCGCGAACATGCACAGCCGCGCCAGTGCGTGGATTGCGCCCCGGACGCGCCTCACGACTGCGAACGGAGAAGGCGCCGAACCCCCTGAGCTCCACCCGACCGCCCGCTTCGAGCGCGCCGATCATGCTTTCGATGATGACCGACACCACCCGTTCGACATCGCGTCCGGTGAGGTGAGGATTTTCCTCGGTCAATGCCGCGATCAGTTCCGACTTAATCATGTTGATCCCATCCCCTTTGTCCAACCATTGCCCAAACCGGCGCGCAAGTTCAAGGGCTTAAGGAGAATCGTCCCTCCCCGGGCGGGGGAGGGACGAAACGCGACCAGTCTATTCCTTGGTTGACGCTTTTTCGCGCAGGGCGGCGCCGAGGATGTCACCCAGCGAAGCGCCACTGTCGGACGAGCCGAACTTTTCGATCGCCTGCTTGTCTTCGGCCATTTCCAAGGCCTTGACCGACAGCCCGACCCGGCGGGCGGCCTTGTCGACGGTCATGACTTGGGCGTCCAGACGATCGCCGACGGCGAAGCGCTCGGGTCGTTGCTCGGAGCGATCACGAGAGAGATCGCCCTTGCGGATGAAGGCGGTCATCGGCGCGGTGTCATCGCCGAACTTGACCTCAATGCCCCCGGAGGTAACCTCAACCACGGTGGCCGTAACGGTCTGACCCTTGCGGAACGAATCGCCGACCATCGGATCGCCCGACAATTGTTTGATGCCGAGGCTGACACGTTCCTTTTCAACGTCCACATCGAGCACCTGGGCCTTGACCACGTCGCCCTTGGTGTAGCGGGCCATGGCTTCTTCGCCCGAAACGCTCCAGTCGATATCGCTGAGGTGGACCATGCCGTCGATGTCGTTATCGAGGCCGATGAACAGGCCAAACTCGGTGGCGTTCTTGACCTCGCCTTCAACCGCCGAGCCGACCGGGTGCTGTTCGAGGAACTGCTCCCACGGATTGGCGGCGGCCTGCTTGAGGCCCAGGCTGACCCGGCGCTTGGAGGCGTCGACGTCGAGAACGATGACGTCCACTTCCTGCGAGGTCGAGACGATCTTGCCCGGGTGGACGTTTTTCTTGGTCCAGCTCATTTCCGAGACGTGCACCAGGCCCTCGACGCCGGCTTCCAGCTCCACGAAGGCGCCGTAGTCGGTGATGTTGGTGATGCGGCCGGTGAACTTCGCGCCCGGCGGGTATTTCGCCTCGACGCCGTCCCACGGATCGGACTGCAGCTGCTTCATGCCCAGGCTGATGCGTTGGGTGTCGGGATTGATCTTGACGATCTGCACCTTGACCGTGTCGCCCACCGCCAGAACCTGGCTGGGGTGCGAGACGCGCTTCCAGCTCATGTCGGTGACGTGGAGCAAGCCGTCGATGCCGCCCAAGTCAACGAACGCGCCGTAGTCGGTGATGTTCTTGACCACGCCGTCGCGGATTTCGCCTTCCAGAAGCTGGCTGACCAGCTCGGTGCGCTGTTCGGCGCGGGCTTCTTCGAGAATGGCGCGGCGCGAGACGACGATATTGCCGCGCGGGCGGTCCATTTTGAGAATGGCGAAGGGTTGTTCCTTGCCCATCAGCGGGCCGACGTCGCGCACCGGGCGGATATCGACCTGCGAGCCGGGCAGGAAGGCCGAGGCGCCGCCGAGATCGACGGTGAAGCCGCCCTTCACGCGGCCGACGATGGAACCCATCACCGGCTCATTGGCGGCGAACACGCCTTCGAGGCGGGTCCAGGCCTCCTCGCGGCGGGCCTTGTCGCGGCTGATCACGGCTTCGCCGAGCGCGTTTTCGATCCGCTCAAGGAAGACTTCGACCGTGTCGCCGACCTTCAGGGTCGGCTTGCCGGCCTCATCGACGCCAAATTCCTTCACCGGAATGCGGCCTTCGGTCTTCAGACCGACGTCGATGATGGCGAAATCTTTTTCAATCGCCACAACGAGGCCGTTGACCACCGTGCCTTCGGCGAAGTCGCCGCCGCCCATGCTCTCGTCGAGCAGGGCTTCAAAATCATCCCGCGAGGGATTCATGCTCATATCGTCAGCCATGTTTATCTGCTTCGTCTTGTGTTGCGCCGATGGCCACGGGCGTTTTAAGGCGCATGGCGGGCGTCAGGTGAAATGTCAGGATAGACCTTAAGCATCCGCGCTCGTCGACCGGTCAGGCGCGTTGGGATTGGCTGATTTACAAGAAACTCAGCCGCGCGCCGCCTCGACGATGCATCGGGCCACATCGAAGGCGACGTCTATACCGAGATCGGTGGTGTCGAGCAAGACGGCGTCGCTCGCCCGGCGAAGCGGAGCCGCCGCGCGACCGCTGTCGCGGGCGTCTCGCCGCAGAATATCGGCCAGGACGTCGTCATAGGTGAGGGTCGGTTGCGTCTCGCGCAGCTGGCGCCAGCGGCGTTCGGCCCGCACCCGCGGCGTCGCGGTCACGAAGATCTTGGCGGGCGCCGCCGGGATGATCACGGTGCCGATGTCGCGGCCGTCCAGAATGGCGCCGCCGTCCTGGCCGGCGAAGGCGCGCTGGAAATCGATCAGGGCGGCGCGGACGGCCGGATGGACCGCGACCTGGCTGGCCGCTTCGGCGGCGCGGTCTGTGCGCAGGACTGGATCGTCCAGATCGTGAGCCTTGAGCGCCCGCGCCGCGCGCGCCGCCGCGTCCTCGTCGGTGAGGTCTTCCTCCGCCGCCAAAAGCGCAACTCCGACCGCGCGATAGAGAAGACCGGTGTCGAGCACCGGCAGGCCGAGCGCCACGCCCAGACGCGTGGCGATGGCGCCCTTGCCGGACGCCGCCGGGCCGTCGATGGCGACGACGAACGCCAACTAATCGGCGCCGATCTGGGCGCCCAGACCGCTCATCAAGGCGACAAAGTCCGGAAAGCTGGTGGCGATCATGCCCGGCTCGTCCACCCGCACCGGCTCGCGCGCGGCGAGGCCGAGGGTCAGGAAGCTCATGGCAATGCGGTGATCGCCGTGCGTGATCACCGCGCCGCCGCCTCTGACATCGTGATTGGCGCCGGAAGTCCCCATGACGATCAGACCTTCGGCCTCTTCTTCAAGCGCGACGCCGCAGGCGCCGAGGCCGGCGGCGACGAGGGCGATGCGATCGCTTTCCTTGACCCGCAGCTCGCCCAGGCCGCGCATGACCGTCGGCCCGCGCGCGAATGCGGCGGCTACGGCCAGGATCGGATATTCATCGATCATCGACACGGCCCGCCGCGGCGGCACGACGACGCCGGTCAGGCTGGAATGGCGGGCGGTGATGTCGCCGACGCTCTCGCCGCCGGCTTCGCGGCGATTGGTGATTTCAAGATCGGCACCCATGTCGATCAGGGTGTGGAACAGGCCCGTGCGCAATGGGTTGAGCATCACATTGCGGACGGTCACTTCCGAACCTGGCGTGATAAGGGCGGCGACCAGCAGGAAGGCGGCCGACGACGGGTCCCCGGCGACCTCGACCGCCGCGCCGACCAGCCTTTGCCCACCCTTGACGGCGATCACCCGCCCCTCGGCGCCGTCGCTCACGTCCACTTGCGCGCCGAAGGCCCGCAGCATCCGTTCGGTGTGATCGCGCGTGGCCTCCGTCTCGATCACCTGCGTTTCCCCGCTCGCGTTGACGCCGGCGAGCAGGATGGCGGATTTCACCTGCGCCGAGGGCTCCGGCAGCGTGTAGTCGATGGCCTGGAGCGCGCCGCCCGAAAGGCTGATCGGCAATCGCCCGCCAGACCGCCCTAGCCAGCGCACGCCCATCATCTCAAGAGGTTTCAGCACCCGCCGCATCGGTCGCCCACGCAGCGACGCGTCGCCGGTGAAGGTCGCCGTCAGCCGATAGCCCGCCGCCGCGCCCATGATCAAGCGGGCACCGGTGCCGGCGTTGCCGCAGTCGATAACGTCGTCCGGCTCGGAAAAGCCGCCCGCGCCGGTGACCCGCCAGCGTCCTTCGCCCACACGTTCGACCTTGGCCCCGAACGCCTTCATGGCGGCGGCGGTCGCGCGCACGTCGTCGCCTTCCAGCAAACCGTCGATGGTGGTGACGCCCTTCGCCATGGCGCCCATAATCAAGGCGCGGTGGGACATGGACTTGTCGCCCGGCGCGCCAACGGTCCCACGCAGCGCCTTCGAGGGCCGCGACGTCAAGCCGGCCTGCGCCCCATAACGAGTCGTGACCGTATCGGGCATGGGCGCGCGTGGTCCTAAAAGGCCAAGGAAATGGGTTTTGCTTTTGACAGGGCCCCCCCGCCATGGCAAGGGAGCCGCCGCTTAACGCAGCCCCACGCATTTCACCAAGATAAAGGTCGCCAACTTGGCCAATCCCGAACTGGGCGCCAAACAGATTTGCCCCACCTGTTCGTCTAAATTCTACGATCTCGGTCGCCGTCCGGCCCACTGCCCCAAATGCGGGGCCGAGTTTGATCCCGAAGAAGCCCTGCGCAACCGCCGCGTCCGGGCGCGGGTTAATACGCCCGACGATGACGCCGATGAGGAAAAGCCGGTCGTCTCTCCAGAAGCCGAAGACGGCTTTGAAGCCGAGCCCGAAGAGGCGCCCGAGCTCGACGCGGTCGTCGATGACCCGCCGATCCTCTCCGACGACGATTCGGAAGACACCGACCCGGCCGCGGTCACCCCCGACCAGGGCCTGGGCGTCGATTTCGCCGAGGACGACGATATCCCCGCCGACGATGACGACGAAGTGCCGTTCATCGAGGATGAAGACGGCGACGATTTCCCCGATGTCGAGATCGACGGCCTGCCGGCGGGCGGACCGGAGGATCGCTAAACTTTATGAGGCCCGCGACGCGACGGCCCTTGATCGCAAGGGGCTGTCGCACTAGGTTCCGCCGCTTCGCGATCCGGGACGCTCATTCGTCCCGCGATCCGCAACCCGAAACCCTCGGGGCTATAGCTCAGCTGGTAGAGCGCTTGAATGGCATTCAAGAGGTCAGCGGTTCGACTCCGCTTAGCTCCACCATTTCAAATAGTTAGCAGCCCCCGGCCACCGAAAGGTGGTCGGGGGAAGCAATAGGGAAGCTGCGACTTTCAATGATCGACCCCTCAGCCGAAGCTCGCGCCCGTTTCTCGCGCTTGATGAGGCGAGGGCGAGGCCCCCGTTTGGCCTGGGCTCGCGGGGGATTGAGGGGCGGCGCCCAAGGCGCGCCACGTCGCAGCGTGGCATGGCGAGCGAAAATCCGAAAAAACGACTGGGAACGGCGGGAATGTCGGGAACCTGTCTCCTGAACCCTTGAAATAGAGCCGTCTTACTGTCGGCGGGCGGTTCCCGGCTGGCCGAGATCGAGTGGGAACCGTGGGAACCGGTTGACGATCGCTTTTGGGGAGCGTGTGGTCCCGCGCCCTGGCGGCCTGGAGACTTTGACAATCCGATTGCCGGTACCCTCAGGCCGGCGAGGTCCCGCACGGAACAGATCGGCGGGGCTTCGGTGAACAACACGGCCTCCCCGCCCGGTGGCCCGACCGCCTGGTGAGGCATGACGAAGGCGTCGCCACACCATCCCGTCGCCTCGGCCAGGACCATTCGGCGTGAGACCTTCACCCTTGCGAGGCATTGGCGAACCTTTCGGCCTTGCCCTTGCCGATTGAGGTTTCGAGGCCAGTATCCGCCAAGGCGGCACGCACCTCCGCTTCGCCGCTGGCCAATCGGGCCCGGCCCACGGGCTCGCGTTTCTCGCGCCCGTCGCGGTCGCGACAGCCGATTACCACCGCCCAGCCATCCCCGTTCGGGTCGCGAGCCTCGGCCAGCACCTCAAAAGGCGCGGACAGCGCCGTTGTTGATGACACCATCATTCTGAGGGACGACCACCCCGCCTCAAGGGGGCACGCGATCCAGACGGCCCGTTACCCCATCTGACAAGGCCCCTTAGGCGGTCCGAACCGCAATGGGCCAGCCCTGCGATCCCTCCGGCCCTGGGATCCGGCGAAGCCACCACGACCAGTCCTCGGGCAGCAGCGAAAGCGGGTCCTCGTGTGAAAGTTCCCGGGCGGCGTAGAGCGGCCAATGAGGGTTCGATAGTGCTGGCCGCCCGAGCATGACAAGGTCGATCATCTCCTCACGAATGACCCGATCGGCCACCGCCGGGATTCCAAGGTTCCAACTGACGCCAACCGGTACGCCAGCCTCCCGGCGAACCCGACTGCCCCGCTCGACCATGAAGGCCAGTTTGTCGAACGGCACGTCTTTAACGTCGTCGGTGTTCATGCCCAAGCTGAGGTCAGCCAGATCGAGCCCGTGGTCCTTTAGCTGGCAAATCGCCCAGACAGCCTCGTCGAACTGCACACCGTCGGGATGAAAATCGTCGGAGCCCAGCCGAACCGTCAGCGGCAGGCGCTCTGGCCACACCGACCTCACCGCATCCATCGCCTCGCGGTGAAAACGAAGTCGGTTCTCGAGGCTCCCGCCATACTCGTCGTCTCGCTGGTTTGCTAGTGGTGAGAAGAAGCTGGCGCCCAGATAACCGTGGGCGAAGTGCATCTCGAGCCACTCGAATCCGGCCTCGAGGGCGCGTCGCGCCGCGTCGGCGTAGGATCGGTGAAGATCCTTGATTTCCGCCCTGCCAAGGGCTTGGACCGGATAGGGGAACCGGCCGCCGAACGGAATTGGCGACGGGCCGCGCACTTGCCATCCCTCTGGATGGTCGGGCGGCGTCTGCACCTTGCCGTCCCACGGCTTCAGTTCGCTACCCTTGCGACCGGTGTGGCCGAGCTGAATCCCCGGGATCGCGCCCATGTCCTTGATGATCGCGGTGACCCGGGAGAGCCCCTCGATCTGGCCATCATCCCAGATCCCGGCACAACTGGTTCCGGTGCGCCCATCCGGCGTGATGGCGATCTGTTCTGGAAACACCAATCCAAAACCGCCGGCGGCGCGCGAACCCATCAGCATGATGTGGAAATCAGTGATCCGGCCGTCGTCCGCAGCGCGGTACATCGTCATCGGTGACATGGCGATGCGGTTGCGCAGGGTGATGTCTTTGAGCGTGAACGGACTGAACAGGTCGGGCATGTGATGTTTATTGCAGAAAGGTCGGGCGCTTGCACGTTCGCGAGGCCGCGATGGGGGCCAGGTCGCCATTCGTGGCAGCTCCTGCCGAACTCAGGGGCCTCTTCCACTGCCTCGGCGAAAAGGCGAGGAGCTGCCCGGCGGTCGTAGATAGACGATTGAATGCCTTCCGCGTTTTAGGGACTGCAGGCGCGTCGGCCGCCACCCCGTGATTCTATGGGAAGGAATGGCCGTGTGGTTAAGTCGAACCACCCCGTCACCCACGAGGCAGATCTGATTTAGCCGAGTCGCAATCCGGACATCACGAGCCGCGGTGCATGAGCCCTGGATGCAAGCAACCGCAGCGGCATGACGGAGCGCGGGAAAAGCCGCGCTGTGGCCCGTGAACGTTAGCGTGTCAGTTCCGTCGCTTCGCCCCAAGGTAAATCCCCAGCAAGCCGAAGGCGCCGCAAAAGGCTATGATGAGCAAGCCCATGATCGCCACGCCGCGTGCGGCCGCAGGGTTCTGCGCGCTCTCAAGCCCGCCGATCGACGCGATCATCGTGGCGATCATGACCATCAGAGCGGCGACAGCGCGTAACGCGATCGGCATCGTAGGATTCCCTTCAATACACACTCCGACAGTGACGGTGTTCAATTGTCGGCGCATTGAGCGTGATCAAAAACGGGCGGGCGCACGGTGCCCGTCGATGGCGTTATCTTAATCCCTGATAGTAGGTCGACACCTGCACCATCTCTTCCGGCGTGAGCTTGTTCGCGATGTTGCGCATACGGCCATAGACGTCGTTGCGGCGGTCGCCACGGGCATAGGCTTGCAGTTGAGCCAAAAGATATTCCTCTTGTTGTCCGTAAAGACGAGGCGTCTCGATCGGCCCCCCCGCGTTAGCGCCATGGCACGCTTCGCACGCCGGCAAGTCACGCGCCGAATCCCCCTTGCGGACCAGAGCGATGGCGGCAGGTTCAGGAACCAGCCATCGCGGCCCCAAGCCGCCAAAGCCGTCGTCATGCGAAAGATAGGCGGCCACATCGAGCATT
>JANXUA010000148.1 GCA_025352085.1 Caulobacteraceae bacterium
GACGACGACTATTTCAACGTCGGCGTGTCCTACAGCCCGATCAAGCCGCTCGATTTCGCCCTGGTCTACAAGCGTGAGCAGGCCAACAATGCATCTCTGACGTCGACCAACGGCGTGGTCGGTGGCACAATCAACGGGACCTACAACGAGATCGGCCTGTTCAGCCAGGTGAAGTTCTAGGCCGCCAGTGCCCGCTCGAGGTTTTCGGCGACCTTGTCGAGGAAGCCTTCGGTGGTGAGCCAGCCCTGGTGATCGCCGACCAACAGGGCGAGATCCTTGGTCATTGAACCCGCCTCGACCGTATCGACGCACACCTTTTCCAGGGTCGACGCGAACCGGTCGAGGGCGGCGTTGCCGTCCAGCTTGGCGCGGTGCTGCAGGCCGCGCGTCCAGGCGAAGATCGAAGCGATGGAGTTGGTCGAGGTGCTCTCGCCGCGTTGATGCTGGCGGAAGTGGCGGGTAACGGTTCCATGGGCGGCTTCGGCCTCCACGGTCTTGCCATCGGGGGTCATCAGCACGGAGGTCATCAGGCCGAGCGAGCCGAAGCCCTGCGCCACCTGATCGGACTGGACGTCGCCATCGTAGTTCTTGCACGCCCACACGAAGCCGCCGGACCATTTGAGCGCCGAGGCGACCATGTCGTCAATCAGCCGATGCTCGTAGACAATGCCGGCGGTCTTGTAGCGGTCGGCGAATTCGGTTTCGAAAATGTGCTGGAAGATATCCTTGAAGCGCCCGTCGTAGGCTTTCAAGATGGTGTTCTTGGTCGACAGATACACCGGATAGTGCCGGTTGAGGCCGTAGGTCAGGCTGGCGCGGGCGAACTCGGCGATGGAGTCGTCGAGATTGTACATGGCCATGGCCACGCCGCCGCCCGGATAGTCGAACACCTCGTGTTCGATCACCTGACCGTCGTCGCCCTCGAATTTTATCGTCAGCTTGCCCTTGCCGGGCACGACGAAGTCGGTGGCGCGGTACTGATCGCCAAAGGCGTGACGGCCGATGATGATCGGTTGGGTCCAGCTGGGGATCAGACGCGGAACATTCTTGCACAGGATCGGTTCGCGGAAGACCACGCCGCCCAGGATGTTGCGGATGGTGCCGTTAGGCGATTTCCACATCTTCTTGAGGCCAAATTCCTTCACCCGCGTCTCGTCGGGGGTGATGGTGGCGCATTTGACGCCCACGCCGTAACGCTTGATCGCCTCAGCCGCGTCGATCGTCACCTTGTCGTCGGTGGCGTCGCGGTGCTCCATGCCCAGGTCGTAGTAATCGATGGGAAGATCGAGGAAGGGCAGGATCAATTTGTCCTTGATCATCTGCCAGATAATGCGGGTCATTTCGTCGCCGTCGATATCGACGACCGGGTTGGCGACTTTGATCTTGGCCATGGGTGGGGGCTTGGGCTCCGGCTGGGGCGCCGGGCTCAAGGTCCGAACGCTGTCATGGGTGTGGCGAGGCTATAAAGCCTTCCGCCACTAGGGGGAAGATCGGGCGGCGAAAGGAACGGGCGGGCTAGAAATGCTCGGCGGCTGCGGGTGCGTTCGGCCAATGGCTGCCAGCCAAACGCCATAGCCCGATCAGCCCCGCAATCGGCACAAAATACAGAAGCGAGAGGGCCGGATTGAAACCCATACGCTTCAGGATACGCCAAATCGGAAAAACTGGCAGGGCAAGGCTCAAGACGATGAGCAGCAACAACAACATCATGGCATGTCACCGTTCATGGATCGTGTCATCTTGAATAACTCGCGAAAATCAGCCGCGCCGCGTCGGCGAACAGGGCGTCGCGCCCCCCTTCGGTATCGACCGAGCCGGTCAAAAACGCCGCGACGGCGATGTGGCGACCGGTCGGCAGCGTGACGACGCCGATGTCGTCCACCGCCGGGGTGAGGCCAAGATCGGTGTAGGCCGTGCCGGTCTTGTGCGCCAGACGCGCGCCGACCGGCAAGCCGGCCTTCAGGCGATGGACGCCGGTCTCGGTATTGGTCATCAGGCGCAGGAGGAGCTTGGTGGACGCAGGCGAGAGCAGGGCGCCGGTCGCGAGCTTGTGCAGGAAATCAAGCGCGGCGGGCGCCGTAGTGGTGTCGCGCGGATCGGTGAGATAGGCGTTCATCGCCGCCTCGCGGTTCTGGGCCGGAACCCCTTCGCGCGCGGTCTCAAACACCTTTTCGTCCTTCCAGGCCGGGCGAAACACATCCATGCTGGCTACCTGCGGCTGGATCTCGCGCTCATAACGGTCGACGCGCAGGTCGGTAATCCCCTTCGACGTCAACCAGGCGGTCACCGCCGTCGGTCCGCCGAGTCGCCGCATCAGGGTGTCGGCGGCGGTGTTGTCGCTGATCTGCACCGCCAGGCCGATCAGGTCGATGGCCGGTACATCCATCGCCCGGCCCTCGGGCGGCGTGGGCCAGGCCGGATTGATGCGACCGACCCCCGTGGAAAGATCCGCGTCGGTCAAATGAATACGTTCGCTGAGCGCCATCGCGCCCACGTCCACTTCCGCCAGTGCGGCGGCGGCCAGCGGCGCCTTGAACACGCTTTGCATGGGAAAACGCGTGACCGGATCGGCCGTCCACCGGGTCAGGTCGTGCAGATCGAGCACGCCGAGATTGAAAGTCCCTGGCCGGACGCGCGCCGCCAGAGCGGCGAAACCGTCGGCGAGGCGATGAACATCCAGGGCGCCGGCCACCGGCGCGTCGCCAAACCGCCCGCCGCATCCCGCCAGCGACGCGCCGAACATGGTCAGGAGGGCGCGGCGTCCAATCGTCATCGGTCTGGCGATTCTCCAAAACTAAAGCGTGGCGATACCCCATTCCGACGGCTCGACAATAGACCCAACGCGATTAAGACGGGGTAATGATCGCCGCCTCGCCGTGCATAATCCTCAATGAGCCGCAGATGGCGGAGAACATCGGCGCGGTGGCGCGGGTGATGGCGAATTTTGGTCTGGCCGATCTGCGTCTCGTGCGGCCACGCGACGGCTGGCCGCAGCTGCGCGCGTGGCCCAGCGCGTCCGGCGCCGACTGGCCGCTCGACAACGCCCGGGTGTTCGAGCGGCTGGAGGACGCCATCGGCGATCTGACGCTGGTACTGGCGACGACGGCGCGGCCGCGCGAAGCGACCCTGCCGGTCGCAACGCCGCGGGAGGCCGCCGGGCAGGTGAACGCGGCGCTGGGGCAGGGCGGGACGGTGGGCCTACTGTTCGGCGGCGAGCGCGCCGGGCTTGGCGCGGACGACATCGCCCTTTGCCAGGCGATCGTCACCATCCCGATCGATCCGAAGTTTCATTCCCTCAATCTCGCCCAGGCCGTCGCGATCAACGCCTATGAGTGGCGCCTGACGCAGGACGCCGCGCCGCCGCCGCGTTTTGGCGAGGCGCCTGCGCCGGCGATGCAGGCCGCGGTGCAGGGGTTCCACGACCAGCTGGAAGCCGAGCTTGACGCCGCCGGCTTCTTCCATCCGCCGGAAAAACGTCCCTCGATGGTGCGCAATCTGCGCGTCGCCTTCGGCCGCGCCAACCTCTCCGACCAGGAAGTGCGCACCCTGCGCGGCGTGGTGACGGCCTTGTCGAAGGGGCGGGGCAGGGTTCTGGCGAAACTGGCGGCGGCGAACGCGCAGGTCAGGCGGGCGGAAGGCGGCGGTCCGTGACGCCGTCCGCGACCAAGTTTTCGTTTGCCGTCGTGGCCGACGAAGCCACGCGGGTCCTGATCCTGGGCAGCCTGCCGGGCGAGGCGTCGCTGCGCCAGGGTGAATACTACGCCCACAGGCGAAATCAGTTCTGGCGGTTAATGGAAGGGGTGACGGAGCGGGATCTGGTGGGATTGTCCTACGCTGACCGCCTCGCCACGCTGCTTTTGGCGGGCGTAGGTCTGTGGGATGTGATCCACTCGGCCGAGCGGGTCGGCAGTCTGGACGCCGATATTCGGCGCGCAACGGCGAACGGGCTTACGACCTTCGTCGCGGCCCTCCCCTCGCTGCGGGCGATCGGCTTCAACGGCGTCACGGCGTCCGTGATCGGGCGTCGGCAGCTTGGCGTTGATCCCGGCCCCGATCTGTTGACGCTTCCCTCCAGCAGTCCCGCCCGCGCTATTCCATTTGGGCACAAGCAGGCGGCTTGGCGGAAAATGAACCCTTACTTGGGCCCGCCACGTTGAAAGGTGGGATTCCCAGCAAGGCGCGGCGCCGGATTGCAAGCGGTCATTCTTGACATTGCCGGCCCAACCCTCGATAAGCGCTGCCTTCCCGTCGCCGGCTTGCCGCGTGGCGTGAGGACATATGACGGGTGATGCGAAAACCGCCGTTGGAATCGTCTTTCCATTTGAGGAGAGACCGGGCCGTGTCGAAACGAAAGAGCTAATGCATGTCGAAGCGTCATTCGGCCAAGTACAAACTTGACCGGCGCATGGGCGAAAATATCTGGGGGCGCCCGAAGTCTCCCATCAATCAACGCTCTTACGGCCCCGGCCAGCACGGCCAGCGCCGCAAGAACAAGGTCTCCGACTTTGGCATTCAGCTGCGCGCCAAGCAGAAGCTGAAGGGCTATTACGGCAATATCACCGAAAAGCAGTTCTCCCTGACCTACAAGGAGGCCTCGCGCCGCAAAGGCAGCAGCTCGGAGAACCTGATCGGCCTGTTGGAATCGCGCCTGGACGCGATCGTCTATCGCGCCAAGTTCGTACCGACTGTGTTCGCCGCCCGCCAGTTCGTCAACCACGGCCATGTGCTGGTCAACGGCAAGCGCGTCAACATCGCCTCCTACCGCTGCAAGATCGGCGACCTGATCCAGGTGCGCGAACGCTCGCGCAACATGGCGCTCGTGCTCGAAGCTCTGCAATTGGCTGAGCGCGACGTGCCCGACTATATTGAGGTCGACGCCAAGGCCATGGCCGCGAAATTCATCCGTGTGCCGGACCTGGCCGAAGTGCCCTATCCGGTGAAGATGGAACCCAATCTGGTCGTCGAATTCTACGCCTAAACGGCGACTCGACTGACGGTGCTGCAACGACGGCGTCGGAAACGGCGCCGTTTTTCTTTGAGGGATGCTCCAGGTCAGTGGGCGAGCAAACCCTGCTCGGTGAGCATGGTCTTCAATTCCCCCGACTGGAACATCTCGCGGACAATGTCGCAGCCGCCGATGAATTCGCCTTTTACATAGAGCTGGGGAATGGTCGGCCAGTCGGAATAGGCCTTGACGCCCTGGCGCAGGGCGTCGCTCTGCAGCACGTTCACGCCGGCAAACTCGACCTCAAGATGATCGAGGATCTGCACCACGATGGCGGAAAAGCCGCAGCCTGGCTGATCGGGTACGCCCTTCATAAAGAGAACGACGGGGTTTTCGGCCACGGTCTTGGCGATGAAGGCCTGTGCGTCGACGGCGGGAGCGGTGGTGTGGGCGTTGTCGGTCATGTCGCTAGAGCTAGGGAGCGGGGGCCCGAAGGTCAAGGCGCGACGGTTTCAAGGGCCAGGGCGTGCAGCTGGCCGCCCATTTTGCCCTTCAGCGCCGCATAGACCAGCTGGTGCGCCCGCACGCGAGGAAGGCCGGCGAATTGGCTGGAGGTAATCTTGGCCTTGTAGTGATCGCCGTCGCCGGCCAGATCTTCGATGACGATTTGAGCATCCGGAAACGCCGCGCGAAGGTCGGCTTCGAGATCGGCGAGCGGCATGGGCATCGGGGGCATCCTTGGATCGGCTGGAAATTCGGGTCGCGTTTAGCACAGATTCCGCTTCCAATGTCCGCGCCTTGGATTAGCGTCGGTGCGGGTTTGGGCAAAGCTTCAAGAGGCGTGGGGCATGAACCGGATGATCGCGGCCCTGATCGGGACCTTCGTGCTGGGCGGCTGCAATGTGGTGGTCACGTCGGCGCCCCTGTTCACCCTCGCCGACCAGGCCCGCGGCCCCGGACCCCGCATGGGGGTCTGGCGGTTCGAGGCCAAGCCCGACTGCGCGGTGGATGAGGGCAAGCCGCTCGGCGATTGGCCGGAATGCGCCCAGGGCCTGGTCTGGAAGGACGGAGGGATGGCGGGCTTTTACGAGCGCACAGCGGGCGCGACGGGCGCTCCGGGCGCGCCGCTGTGGAAGGTCCAGCCGCTGATCTTCGCTCCTGGAACACCGAACATTCTTCAGGCCGCGATCAACGTCTCCGGCGATTTGAAGATGAGCGGCACGCCGTATGGCTACGCCGGCGCCCGGGCGACGAAAACCGATGACAAGGGGCGGATCACCGCCCTGGTGTTGTGGCCGGTGATGTGCGGCCCGCCGCCGCCGGATGACAAGGCCGCCATGACCAAAAAGCTGCTGCCGGGATTGTCGGCCAAGCCGGAGGATCCGGTTTGCACCACATCCTCGGTCGCCGCCCTGCGCAACGCCGCCAAGGCCAGCGAGGCGTGGGCGCCTAAGGCGATGAGCGGTCACTGGGTGCGGGATGGCGGGTCTTGAGCAAAACCTTAATCTCCGGTTCCCCGCGAAGGCGGGGCCCCAGAACTGATGCGCGAACTATTGCAAGAAAGACTGGATCCCCGCCTTCGCGGGAAAGACGGGGTTTGGGGAAGATGCTTGGTTGGCTCGTCCTAACTTCCGCCCATATACGCCGGCATCCACGCCTCGTGCGTTTCCCGCAATTTGGCGAGCGGGATGTCGAACAGGCCCGTTGAGACGAAGGCGTCGCCGCCGGCGTGGCCGACGATGGCCACGTTCAGAGGCGCCGCGTGCGCCGCGGCGATGATCGGGCCGGGCGCGTCGGTGGCGATCAGATAACGGCCCTGATCTTCGCCGAACAGGAAGACGTGGGCGTGGGTCGCGCTGGTGGCGTCGAGGGTCAGGCCGACGTTCGAGGCCAGCGCCATATCCGCCGCCGCCACAATCAGGCCGCCGTCGGACAGATCGTGCACAGTGCGCGCCTGACCCGCCTGGATCAGGCCGCGCACCAGATCGCCGGCGCGGCGCTCCAGCGCCAGATCCACCGGCGGCGGGGCGCCGTCCTCGCGGCCCAGGCACTCGCGCAGGTAAAGGCTTGATCCCAGCTCGCCGTGGCTGACGCCGATCAGCACCAGGGTGTCGCCCGCGCGCATGGAGGCGAAATCGGCGTGTTTGGCGTAGTCGTCGAGCAGGCCAACCGCGCCGACGGTCGGGGTCGGCGGAATCGCCGCGCCGTGCGTCTCGTTATAGAGACTGACATTGCCGCTCACGACTGGAAAATCCAGCGCCCGGCAGGCCTCGGCCATACCGTCGATGGCGCGGACGATCTGGCCCATGATCTCCGGGCGCTCGGGATTGCCGAAGTTGAGATTGTCGGTGATCGCCAGTGGCAGAGCGCCGACGGCGTTGAGATTGCGCCAGGCTTCGGCGACCGCCTGCTTGCCGCCCTCATAGGGATTGGCCAGAACGTAACGCGGCGTGCAGTCGCTGGTCATGGCCAGCGCCTTGCGCAAGCCGTGCACCCGGACGATGCCGGCATCGGCGCCGGTCGCCGAATCCTCCAGCGTGTCGGCCATGACGTGGCGATCGTATTGCTCCCACAGCCAGCGCTTCGATGCGCCATCGGGGCAGCCGATCACCGTCAGGACCGCCTGCTCCCAATCGGTCGGCGCTGGAATGGTCGCCGGGTCGAAGTGCGGCTGGATTTTCGGCTGCACCCACGGACGGTCATACAGCGGCGCGTCGTCCGACAGGGGGCCAAGCGGAAGATCGCAGACCACCGCGCCGTGGTGCCTGAGGATAATCCGCCCGGTGTCGGTGGTCCGGCCGATGGTCGCCGCGTCGAGATTCCACTTTTTGAAAATCGCCTGGGCCTCGGGTTCGCGACCGGGCTTGAGGATGGCCAGCATGCGCTCCTGGCTTTCCGACAGCATCATTTCATAGGCGCTCATGCCTTCCTCGCGCTGCGGCACGCAGTCGAGATCAAGATCGATGCCGACGCCGCCCTTGCCGGCCATTTCGACGCTGGAGGAAGTCAGGCCCGCCGCGCCCATGTCCTGGATGGCGGCGACCGCGCCGGTCGCCATCAGCTCCAGGGTCGCTTCGATCAGAAGCTTTTCGGCGAAGGGGTCGCCGACCTGCACGGTCGGGCGCTTCTCGTCGGCGTCGGCGCCGAACTCGGCCGAGGCCATTGTGGCGCCGTGAATGCCGTCGCGCCCGGTCTTCGAGCCGAAATAGACTACCGGCAGATCGGCCGACGGCGCGGCGGACAGGAAGATCTTGTCGGTGTCGACCAGGCCAACGCACATGGCGTTGACCAGGATGTTGCCGTCATAGCCGGTGTGGAAATTGGTCTCGCCCGCCACCGTCGGCACGCCGACGCAATTGCCGTAGCCACCGATCCCGGCGACGACGCCGGCCACCAGTCGGCGGGTTAGCGGGTGTTTGGGGTCGCCAAAGCGCAGGGCGTTGAGCAGGGCGATAGGCCTTGCGCCCATGGTGAAGACATCGCGCATGATGCCTCCAACGCCGGTTCCCGCGCCCTGATAGGGTTCGATGAACGAGGGGTGGTTATGCGATTCCATTTTGAACACCACCGCCTGGCCGTCGCCGATATCGACGACGCCGGCGTTTTCGCCCGGTCCCTGGATCACCCGCGGGCCCTTGGTTGGAAACTTGCCCAGTTGCCGGCGTGAGGATTTGTAGGAACAGTGCTCGGACCACATCACCGAGAAGACGCCGATCTCGACGATATTGGGCTCGCGGTTCAGGCGCTGGACGATCAGGGCGTACTCGTCCGCCTTAAGGCCGAATTCGAGGGCGGTTTGCAGCATGGCGGGGGCTGATTCAGTCATGCGGGGGTTTTAGCGACGGAATGGCGTCAGCGCCATCGCCGGAAAATCTTGGTCATTTTTCAAGCGTTTTGCGCTGCACGATGATCAGCGATATCTAAACGACGATAAAAATCTAAACGATGATAAAATAAAGCTTGCGTGTGACCGATTCAATGGTATCTAAGCGATGCTTAGTTCTAATCCATTGCGGATTGGAACGCGATCCGGACCGGACGGCCGGATCAACTGATTACTGAAAGGCTTTGCCATGAATATCGCCCTCGCCACAGCTTTCGCCGCCCTCACGCTCGCCGGTTCGGCCTTCGCCGACACCCGCGTGGTCGCGACGCTCGACGCCGCGCAACCCGCACGCGCCGCGCTTATCGCCGCCCACGCCTCGTGGAACTGCGCCGGCACGACCTGCGTGACCCAGACCGCGCCCGACGAAACGTTTAGCGTCGATGGTTGCAAAGATGTCGCCAAACAGTTTGGCCACATCGTCTCCTACGCCGGGGATCTGAAGTCCCTGGATGCCAAGGCTCTGGAACGCTGCAATAAGTCCGCCGCGGCTCCGAGCCCGGTCGGCACCGCGTCGCGCTGATCTGCAAATGATGGGCGGTCGCGAGGCTAACCTTGCGGCCGCTTGTCGGTGGGCGGCCTATTGCGCCGCGCTGCCGTCGATGGCCGGCCTAAGTTCGCCGACGAACTGGTCCTGGTTTTTCAGGCTGGCGAGAACGATGTTGATGGCCGCCTCCGGAAAGCCGGATTCCAAGGTAAATGTATAGCCGAAGAACGAGTCGCCTTCCGGGTCGGCGCCGCCAAAAAGAAAGTTGTCGTCGCTGAAGAACAACAATTTACGCGTATAGGCGGCGTAGTTGATCACCTTACTCAGATTGATGTATCCGCCTTTATAGTGTGGATAGACTCGAAATCCGATGGTGTTTTGCGCCGTCACCGAGATCACGATCTCCAAGTAGTCGCAGTTTTTCAGGTTCTGGGTCAGAGAGCCGACGAAATTGTAGGGATTTTTCGTGCTCTGGCGGAAAGCAACTCCGATCTTGGGGCCTTGGACCGCGAGCAGGGCGCGCAGATTTTCCCGTGTCGCATCGCGCGTGGGATCGGACGCGGCTGTCTGAGCCGACGCCGGAAGGGCGGTCATCGCGATCGGCGCGGCGACGCATATGGCCAAGGTGAAGACGATTGCGCGGACGATGTTCATCGTGACCCCTCCCGAATGAAGGCCAGTCTAACACCCCTAACCGTTTTCGCATACCCGGACGACCCGGTCGGGTCGCTCCGATCTACGACATGCGCCGCGGCTAGACGCTCGCCATCACGCTTTGAAACAGGGCCGCGCCATCGGCGGAGCCGAGGTCGGTCTCGAACGCCCGGTCGGGGTGGGGCATGATGCCCAGCACATTGCCGCCGTCGTTGATGATGCCGGCGATATTGCGAGACGAGCCGTTGGGATTGGCCTTGTATCTGAACACCACCCTACCGTCGCCTTCAAGGCGATCCAGCGTCGCCTCGTCGGCGAAATAGTTGCCCTCGCCATTGCCGATGGTCATGATCGCCTCGCGCCGATCACCGAAGGCGGCGGTGAAACGCGTCTGCAGATTGGTGATCTCCAGCTCAACCGGCTTACACACATATCTCAATGCTGCATTGCGCAAAAGTGCGCCCGGGAGCAGGCCCATTTCGCACAGGATCTGGAAGCCGTTGCAGATGCCGGCGACGGCCACGCCGCGCTTGGCTTGGGCCGCAACGTCGGCCACCACCGGCGAGAGGGCCGCCATGGCGCCGCAGCGCAGATAGTCGCCATACGAAAACCCGCCCGGCAGAACGATCAGGTCGAGATCGTCGGGCAACGCCGCTTCCTGATGCCAGACCATATTGACCTTTGCGCCCGTCGAGCGCTCGATCGCGGTCTTGCAGTCGCGGTCGCAGTTGGAGCCGGGGAAGACGATGACGGCGGCCTTCACGTTAGGCGATCTCCACCCGGTAGCTTTCGATCACCGGATTGGCCAGCAGCTTGTCGCACATGACTTTGACCTCGCCCTCGGCGGCGGCGGCGTCGAGCGCGGCCAGATCGAAGGTGATCATCCGGCCGACTCGGACATTGCTCGCGCCGTCCCAGCCCAGGCCATGCAGGGCGCTCTCGACCGCCTTGCCCTGAACGTCGAGAACGCCGGGTTTAAGAAAAATGTGAACCGTCGCCTTCATCCGCGCCCTTACTGAATTCCGCCCTGAATGACGGTCGGCATTTCCTTCATCACGCCCAGGCGGCGCGCGACCTCGGTGTAGCTCTCAATGACATTGCCCAGATCGCGCCGGAAGCGATCCTTGTCCATTTTCTCATTGGTCGTGGAATCCCACAGGCGGCAGCTGTCTGGGCTGATTTCGTCGGCGAGGATGACGCGGGAAAAATCATTCTCCCACACTCGGCCATATTCGATCTTGAAATCCACCAGGGTGATGCCGACCGCGCCGAACAGGCCGGTCAGGAAGTCGTTGACCCGCAGAGTCGTGGCCATCATGTCGTCGATCTCCTGGGTCGAGGCCCAGTTAAAGGCGGTGATATGCTCTTCGGCCACCATCGGGTCGTGCAGCTTGTCGTCCTTGAGGTAGAATTCGATGATCGAGCGGGGCAGGGCCTGGCCTTCCTCGAGACCGAACCGTTTGGACAGCGAGCCGGCGGCGATGTTGCGGCACACCACCTCCAGCGGAATGATCTCGACTTCCTTGATCAACTGCTCGCGCAGATTGAGTCGGCGGATGAAGTGATTCTGCACGCCGATGGAGTTGAGCTTGATCATCACATGTTCGCTGATGCGGTTGTTGATGACCCCCTTGCCCTCCAGGATCGCCTTTTTCGTGCCGTCGAATGCTGTCGCGTCGTCCTTGAAATACTGGATGAGCGTGCCTGGCTCCGGCCCCTCATAGAGAATCTTGGCCTTGCCCTCGTAAATCTTCTTGCGACGGGTCATGATATTGGGCCTCTCTATCGTCGGGCGCGGGGAGAAAATGAAAGCGCGCGCGGACATTCTTGCCGCGCGCGTGGAGAGTGATTCGACCGCGTCAGACATCCTTTCGGGCTGGCAAGACACTATCCGAAAGGGGACGGAGGCGCAAACACGCCGCTTGTCTCGCCGACCTTATTTTTTGAGATTTGAACCCAGTTCAAGGTGAGACGACCGATCGTGACGGATCCCACCGACCAGACCCTCCCGTTGACACCACCGCCGCCGTTCACCCGAATGGGCGCTGGGCGTCCGCGCTATGTCGGCTTGCCGCGCGATGCGTGGCGGGACGCCTACCATATCATGCTGACCTTGCCGACCGGCGCCTTCCTGGGCGTATTGGCCGTCGTCTATCTCTGCGTGAACTCGCTGTTCGCCGGATTGTACGTGCTCGACCCGGGCGGCATAGCCAACGCACGGCCGGGCAGTTTCACCGACGCGTTTTTCTTTTCGGTTCAGACGCTCGGGGGGCTCGGCTATGGCGTCATGGCGCCCAGGAGTCTTTACGCCAACCTTGTTTCGATGTGCGAGGTCTTCCTCGGTCTGTTGAATCTGGGCATCGCCACCGGCCTGCTGTTCGCCCGCATTTCCAAACCCACCGCGCGGATCATGTTTTCGCAGCGCGCGGTCATCGGGCCCCTCAACGGCAAGCCGACCTTGATGTTCCGCGCCGCCAATCGCCGGCGAAATCTGGTCATAGAGGCAGAGGTGACTGTCACCCTGATCCGCAATGTCACAACCGGCGAGGGTCGGGGGCTTCGGCGGTTTCACGAGCTGAGCACGATACGCTCTCGCACGCCGTTGTTCTTCATGACCTGGCAGGTGATGCATGTGATCGACGAAGCCAGTCCGCTGTGGGGCGAAACGACCGAAAGCCTGCTGGCCAGCCAGGCGGAAATCCTGGTGGTCATGAAGGGTCTCGACGAAACCTTCGCCTCGACGATCCACGCCCGCACCTCATATGCACCCGATGAAATCGTCTGGGGCGGGCGGCTGGCGGATATTTTCACGACCGACGACGCCGGTGAGCGGTTCATCGATTTTCGGCGGTTCCACGACGTTGATTGACATTCGCGCGCCAACAATTCGACCTTGACCGATTGCCGTCGGCGGTGTCGAGGTATATTCAGCGCCGTCCACACGGACGCCCAAGGGTTCAATGAATATTCTAGACGATCGCGAAAAAGGCTTTGAGGGCAAGTACGCCCTCGACGAGGCGCGTGAATTTCGTGCAACGGCTCGTCGAAATCGTATGTTCGGTGAATGGGCCGCGCATCGAATGGGCCTTGAAAACGCGCATGACTATGCTGAAGCGATCGTTAAGTATCACGTTGAGCAGCCTGGCGACGAGGATATCTTGCGAAAGGTCGGTCAAGACTTGATCGCCGCTGGTCTAACCGTCAGAGACGCGGAGTTGCGCGCCAAGATGGACGAGTTCCTGGCCATCGCGCGCGGCGAGACCGAAGCGGAAAGCTAGGATTTTTTAGACCCCCTCGCCGAACACCCGTTCAAAAATTGTATCGACGAATTTGAAGTGCCACGCCGGGTCGAAGGCTTCGGCCAATTGCGCATCGGTCAGGTGAGGGCGCACGTCCGGATCGGCCTTCAGGAGGTCGACAAAGGTTCCTTCGCCGCGCCAGACCTTCATGGCGTTGCGCTGAACCGCCGCATAGGCCGCTTCCCGCGCCATGCCGGCCTGCGTCAGAGCGAGCAGGACGCGCTGGGAGTGAACAAGGCCGCCCAGGCGATCGAGATTGCGCGCCATATTGTCCGGATAGACAACGAGGCGTTCCATCAAATTGGCTAGGCGGCGCAGGGCGAAATCCAGGTGAATGGTGGTATCCGGCGCGATCGCGCGCTCGACCGACGAATGGCTGATGTCCCGTTCGTGCCACAGGGCGACGTTTTCCATGGCCGGAGTCACGGCGGCGCGCACCAGCCGCGCGAGGCCGGTCAGGTTTTCGGTCAGGATGGGGTTACGCTTGTGCGGCATGGCCGACGAGCCCTTTTGCCCGACATCGAACGGCTCCTCGACCTCCAGCACTTCGGTGCGCTGCAAATGGCGGATCTCCACCGCCAGGCGTTCGATCGACGAGGCGACCACGGCCAAGGCGGCGAAATAAGCAGCGTGCCGATCACGCGGGATCACCTGGGTGGAGATCGGCTCGGGGCGTAGACCGAGTTTCTCCGCCACATGCGCTTCGACACGCGGGTCGACGCTGGAAAACGTGCCGACAGGTCCCGAAATCGCGCAGGTGGCGACCTCGAACCGCGCCATGGCCAGGCGTTCGCGCGCGCGCACGAATTCGGCGTAGTGGCCGGCGAGCTTGAGACCAAACGTCGTCGGTTCGGCATGGATGCCGTGGCTGCGCCCCACGCAAGGCGTCAGCCGATGCTCAAGCGCGCGGCGCTTGATGGCGGTCAGGACCAATTCGACGTCTTCTAGCAGGAGGTCGGTGGCGCGGGTCAGCTGAACGGCCAGGGCGGTGTCGTTGACGTCCGACGAGGTCATGCCCTGATGCAGGAACCGCGCCTCTGGGCCGACGATCTCGGTGACGTGGGTCAGGAAGGCGATGACGTCGTGCTTGGTTTCGCGCTCGATCTCGTCGATGCGGGCAACGTCGAACACGACCGCCCCGCCGTTGGCCCAGATGGTCTGCGCGGCGCTCTTGGGAATGACGCCCAAATCCGCCATCGCGTCGGCGGCGTGGGCCTCGATCTCGAACATGATGCGAAAGCGGGTTTGCGGCGACCAAATATCGGCCGCTTCGGGACGTGCGTAGCGAAGGATCATACGCGGGCTTTAGCCGGTTCGCGGACTTGGGGAAAGATGTTCAGGCTTCGCGGAGTTTGCGCGCGTCGGCCGCGGTCTTGAGGACCTTGGCCAAGCCGAACGATCCGAGCAGATAGTGTAGCGCGCCCCAGGCGTAGAAACACACCGTCACGATCATGCCCTGGCGCGTGGCCACGATCAGGGTCGTTTTGCACTGAGCCGCGAGGGCGGCGGTCGCGCCGTGCGCCGCCGCGCCGCCGGGGCAGGATTTGGCGAATTGGGTGACCTCGCCGTGCGCTCCGCCCGCCAATCGGCCAAGCGCGCCGATGACCGATGTGTCGCCCGAATGATTGAAGGCGCCTTGCGCGAAGGCGTCGATGATCCAGCCGGTGAAAACTGGGCCGCCGCCGAGCGCGATGATGTTGAGGAAGAGGAATAACACCGCCGCGGCGGTGGCGCGCCGGCGCGTCTCGACCACATTCTGCACCACGCCGAAGGTGGGGCCCAGATACATGTAGTGGAACATCCCCGGGATCAGCAGGACGATGAGGGCGCCGCGCCAGGTCGTCTGGCTGTAGGCTGCGATGTAGAGCGGCGTCGCGATCGCCAGACCGATGGCAGGGACCAGCGAATACCAAGCCGCGCCGTGTTTGCTGGCCCAGTCGGTCACGTATCCGCCGGCCAGAGTGCCGATGCCGGTGGAGACGCCGGCGACCAGGCCAATGATCAGTCCCACGGTGGCGTAGTCGAGGCCAAAGGCGCGGATGAAATACGGCGGCGCGAAAAAGCCCGCGCCGTAACCGGCAAACGAGGTGATCGTGATCCCCAGCACCATGTTGAGCACCGGCCATGAACCGAACAGGGATTTGGCGACGCTCCAGAGTTCATGGAATTCGCCGACGACCAAAGACCGGGGGGCCGGGGCGGCGCGGGTCTTTTCGATGGGATCGGAATGTCCGCGCGGCGGCTCCTTAATGAAGGCGCGGATCAACAACGCCATGATCAGGCCGGGCGCGCCGACCGCCATGAAGGCGACGCGCCAGCCGTAGGTTTTGGCGAGCCAGCCGCCCAGCGCCGCGCCGAACATGCTGCCAAGCGGAATGCCGAGCGTGTAGATCGACAGGGCAGAGGCGCGGCGCTTGGGCTCATAATAATCGCTGATCAGGGAATGGGCGGGTGGCGTGCAGCCCGCTTCGCCGACCCCGACGCCGACCCGCATGATCAAGAGTTGCGCGAAGCTTCCGGCGAACCCGCAAGCGACGGTGAAGCCAGACCAGACCACCAGCGCCCAGGAGATAATCTTCACCCGGTTCCATCGCTCGGCTAGCCGCGCGATCGGCACACCCATCAGGGTGTAGAGTATGGCGAAACTCAATCCGCCGAGCAGGCCGAGCTGGCTGTCGGTCAGATGCAGATCGACCTTGATCGCCTGGCCGATGGTGGCGACGATGGTGCGGTCGATAAAATTGAAGGTGTAGGCCGCCACCAACAGGCCCAGCACGACGCCCTTGTAGTTCTTGGAGAACACTGGCTTGGCCGGCACGGGCGCCGTTGCTTCCAAGCTCGTCATGCTTATGCCTTTCCTATGCGGCCTGCGCCGACTCTCGCTAGTGTAGCCAACGAAACTGGCTTGGCGACTGTCGAATTTACGAAACGGGGATTTTTCGGTGAACTGCTGTCGTCAACGCCTTGCCATCGCCACAGGAATGGCGATCGGACTCGCCGCCGGGCTGGCCTTCGCCGATGACGCGAGCGCCCTGCGGCCCCTGTGCACCGACCGGCCGACCAAGTCGACGGCGCCGTGCACGGTCGACGCCGGTCACGTTCAGATCGAATCGGATCTGTTCAACTTCACCGATGATCATTCCGGCGGCGGCGATGTGAAGACCTATCTGTTCACCAACCCGACGATCAAATACGGCCTCACCGCCAATCTCGACGCCGAAATCAACATGGTCCCTTTTGCGGTGGTGACCTCGCGGGGCCCGGCGACGGGCGTGACGAGCCGGACCAGCGGCGTCGGCGATCTCTTTGTGCGGCTGAAATGGAATCTGCTCGGAAACGCCGGCGGCAATGTTGGTCTGGCGCTCAGCCCTTACGTGAAACTCCCGACCGCTTCGCGCGGAATCGGTAACGGCGGGGCGGAGGCGGGGTTGATCGCGCCGGTGAACATCAACCTGCTGGCCAACTGGTCGGTGACCATCGACCCCGAAATCGATCTGCTGAAGAATACCGGCGACGACCGGCGGCACGTCAACACCTCGGGCCTGATAAGCCTCAGCCGGGGGGTGTCAAAGACTCTGACCCTGTCGGCCGAACTGTGGGCCGATCAGAATTTCGATCCGCAGGGCGAACAGACCCAAGTTTCCGCCGATCTGGGCGCCGCCTTCATTCCGGCCAAGGCGCCCAATCTGCAGTTCGACGGCGGGGTGAACTTCGGCCTCAATCACAATACGCCTGGAACGCAGGTCTATATCGGCGTGTCGCGACGGTTTTGAAGGACGCGGCGGCCGCTCGATCACGGGCTAGCTCAAATCCTCCACCTCTTCGGTGAAAAACCGCCGCCCGTCCGCATCTTCGATTTCGACCACCCAGATGTCCGGGTCGATGCGGGCGGCGCGGTCGATATAGGCGTCGAGGTCGCTCTCCGCGGGGCTCGCCACCGGCTGCATCCACACCGAGCGGCCGTCGCCTTGCGTGGCCTGAGCCCACAGATGCGCTTCGCCGGTTCTGCGGTTCACGGTCTTGACCAGCACGGCGCCGCCACGGGCGTCGCCCTTGCGGATTACGGTGGCGAAGGCGCCGCCCAGTTCGGCGCGGCGGATCAGGGCGTAGACCCAGATGTCGCTGGAAAGCTCCATGGCGTTCAGGCTTGCGCGATCACGGGCAGACGCGCAACCGCGGTCACGCCGACGCCCGACTGGCTGTGCAGGATCAGGGTCCCGCCGTGTAGCCGGCACAGCGCGCGCGCCAGCATCAGGCCCAGGCCGACGCCCTCCTCGCCGGTTATGGTGGTCGGGACGCCTGGCCCGTTGTCATCCACGATCAGCGTGAGGTCCGCGCCGTCGGTCTCGAGACCGACCGCAATCGCGCCGCCGGTCGGGACAGCCTTGATGGCGTTGGCGACCAGATTGATCAGGATCTGCCGGATCGCCAGTCGGTCGGCGTCGATGACGATGGTCGGATCGGCGAATGTCGCCAGGACGTTCGCCGATCGGCCGGCAAACATGCCCACCACCTGACGCGCTTCGGCGCACGCGTCAAAAGTCTCGAAAGGACGCCGCCGCCCGCCAGTTTCGGTATGGGCGATCTCGGTCATCGTATCGATGAGTTCGAGCAAGTGCCGTCCGGCGTCGTGAATGTGCCCGGCGTGTTCGGCGTATTGATCGCTTAAGGGGCCAAACGCCCGGCTTCGCATCGCGTCGGCAAAGCCGAGAAGGGCGCCCAGCGGCGTGCGCAGTTCGTGGCTCAGTTCAGCCAGGAAGCGGGCAGGGACAGGATCATCGGGCGGCGTGTTCACCGTGTTGTTATGACCGGTTTGGTCTCGCGTTTCGAGGCGCGTTGAGCGTGCGAGCAGTCCGGGATATCCCCAAACTCCGTTTTCCCCGCGAAGGCGGGGACCCAGACCGGCAACACCGGCGATGAAAGACGAAAGACTGGATCCCCGCCTTGGTAGGGAAGACGGTGGAGTGCGGGACGTCGAAAGCGCCGGATTGGTCTTTAAGCATGTCATTCACCTTTACCCCGGCGTCGACGCGCCCTAATCCAAAACGGTGTCCTTGCGCGATTTCGCCTTGCTGGTGGGGGTCTGCCTGGTTTGGGCGACCAATAGCGTGATGTCCAAGATCGTCATTTCGGGTCTCGGCGCGCCGCCCCTGTTCTATGCGGCCGCGCGATTCGCGGTGGTGGTGTTGGTCACCGCGCCCTGGCTGCTGCCCGCGCCGCGCCCGGTCTGGCGGATGGTGGTCGTCGGCTTGTTGATGGGCGCGGGCAGCTTCGCTCTGTCGTTCGTCGGCCTGCAGACCGTCTCGCCATCGGATTTCGCCGTGGTCGGCCAGGTGGGCGTGCCCATATCGACGGTTTTGTCGATGATCATGCTGGGCGAGCGCGTGCACTGGCGCCGGGGGCTGGGGATTGCCTTGGCTTTGGGCGGCGTGATCATCGTGATGGTGAGCCCCGAGGGCCTCACGCCCAGCGTCGGCATGCTGTTCATCGCCGCCTCCGCCCTTTCCGGCTCGCTGGGCGCGGTGATGATGAAGCAGATCGATGGGGTCAGACCCCTGCAATTCCAAGCCTGGGTCGGGGTGTGCTCGTTCCTGCCGCTGGCGGCGTTGAGCCTGGTGGTCGAGCACGATCAAATGAAGGTGGTCCACGACGCGCTATGGCCGTTCATCGGCGCGGTGCTGTTCTCCGCGCTGGTGGTGTCAGTGTTCGCGCACACCAACTACTATGGCCTGATCAACCGCTATGACGTCAATCTGCTGCAGCCCCTCACCCTGATGATGCCGCTGATGACCATCGGCCTTGGCGTGATCGTCACCCATGATCCGTTCGGGCCGCGCCAGGCTATCGGCGCGGTCGTGGCCTTGGCGGGGGTTTTGATCATCGCCCTGAGGCGTAATCACGTGGCGCCTCTGCTGCTGCTGATGCGAAACCGCGCCCTATGACGCCGGTCGACGCGCCATCGCCCAATTTCGACGCCCGGGTGCGCCCGCCGGATATGATCGTCATGCACTATACCGGCATGCCGACCGGCGCGGCGGCGCTCGAGCGCCTGCGCGATCCCGCCGCCAAGGTCTCGGCGCACTATCTGGTGGAGGAGGACGGGCGGGTGTTCGCCCTCGTGCCCGAGGCGCGCCGGGCCTGGCACGCGGGGGTGTCGTCCTGGGGCGGGGAGACCGACGTCAACGGCCTGTCCGTCGGCGTCGAGATCGTCAACCCGGGCCATGAGTTCGGCTATCGCGATTTCCCGAACGGACAGATCGCCGCCGTGATCGATCTCGTCGCCGATATCCGCAGCCGCTGGACCATACCCGACGCCCGCATTGTGGGCCATTCGGACGTGGCGCCGGCGCGCAAAATCGATCCGGGCGAGCGGTTTCCATGGAAGGCTCTGGCGTCGGCGGGCCACGGCCTGTGGGCCGAGCCGCCCGCCGCGCCCGGTCCTGTCTTGAGGGAGGGCGACGAGGGCGTGGGCGTCTCCCTGCTGCAGTCGGCCCTGGCGTCGTTTGGTTACGCGATCGCGCCCGCGGGCCGGTTTGACACCGACACCGCCCTGACGGTGCAGGCGTTCCAGCGTCACTTCGCCCCGCACCGTATCGACGGCGTCGCCGACGGCGAGACCCGCGCGCGGCTGATGGCCATCTTGCGATTGGCGAACGCGGCGTGATCAGCCTTGATCCCGACCTGCGCGGGGATCTGATCGTCGACGCGGGGAATTTCGAGCTGCGCCCGCTGGCGCCCGCCGACGCCGGCGAGCTCTTCGCTCACCTGGCTGACGTCGAGGTCACGGCCTTCATGGATATCCCGCCCCTCAATGAGATTGAGGACGCCCACGCGATCATCGAATGGGCGAGCAGCCTGCGCGCGGTCGGCGGTGGCGTGCGCTGGTCGATCCGTGAACGGACGACTGGCGCCTTCGTCGGCACGGCTGGTTTCAACGCGCTGATCATCGAGCGGGGCCGTCGCGGCGAAATAGCCTACGATCTGGGCCGCGCCTGGTGGGGAAGGGGCGTGATGGCGGGGGTTCTGCCCACTCTCGTGAGTTTCGGCTTCGAACGCCTGACCCTTCGTCGTCTCGAAGCCCTCGTCACGCCCGGCAACGACCGCTCCTGCCGTCTCCTCGAACGCCACGGCTTTGCGCGCGAGGGCGTGCTGCGCGAATACGGGTTCTGGAAAGATCGATATTGGGACCAGATCGTCTACGGGCGGATATCGCTATGAGCTCCCATGTTCTCCGTCGTCAGTGTGCGTAGAGTGCGGCGGGCAGGGCGCCGACAACCGAAGCGGTCATGCAGGTGGCCAGAAAACCGCCCAGCATGGCCTTCCACACCATAGCCGCCACTTCGCCGCGCCGCTCGGGAACCAAAACCGCATAGCCGGCCACGTTGATCCCCACCGACGCGACGTTGGCGAAGCCGCACAGGGCGTAGGTCATGATCACCCGGCTTCGGTCGCTTAAGACGCCGGGCGCGAGTTTGGCCATGTCGAAAAAGGCGGAAAACTCGGTCAGGACCAGCTTCACGCCGAGCAGGGACCCGGCCGCGCCCGCCTCGCGGCACGGCACGCCCATCGCCCAGGCCAAGGGCGTGAAGATCAGGCCCAGGCCCCGTTCAATGCTGATCGGCGCGCCGCCGAACTTGGGCAGGAGGCCGAGCAGGCCGTCGACCATGGCGATCAGGGAGACGAACACGACCAGGGTCGCGGCGACATTGAGCACGATTTGCAGGCCGTCGCCCGTGCCCTTGATCAGGGCGTCGACGCTGCTTTCGTAGGATTTGACGCCCTGCAGATCGAGGGGTTCAGCCTGCTCGGCGGCGGGGTCGCGCGGGACCAGAATGCGCGCCAGCAATACGCCGGCCGGCGCCGAGATCAACGAGGCGGTCAAGACGTGCGCCGCGGCGTTGGGCAGGACGCCCTGAAGGATGGTCGCGTAGGCGACCACGGTCGAACCCGACACGCAGGCCATGCCGACGGTCAGCAGCAGAAACAGCTCCGACCGGGTGAGCGACGCCAGATAACCGCGGATAAAGATCGGCCCTTCCACTTGGCCCATGAATATCGTCGCCGCGGTGGCCAGGGCCGGCGCGCCGCGCAAGCCCATGGTCTTTTCGAACACCAGGCCAAACGCTTGCGTCAGCCATTTGAGAACCCGCCAATGCCAGAGCAAGGCCGAAAGGGCGCAGATCACCAGGATCACCGGCAAGACGTGAAAGGCGAAGATGTAGAGCGCACGCGGATCGGTCACGCCATAGGGCTGCCCATCGGCGCCGGAAAGAAAGCCGAACACGAACCTCACGCCGGCCTGGGTGCTGGTGTTGAGGCCATCCACCGCGGCGCCGGCGCCCGACATGATCGCCCGCGCAGGGGGCAGACCGAACAACAGGGCCACCAGCGCGGCCTGCGCCGCCGCCGCGCCCAGGGCGAGGCGCCACGGAAATCGTCCCCGCGCCTCGGACAGGGCCCAGCACAGCGCCGGAATCAGGACGACGCCGACAAGACTCTGCGCGTTGAATCCGAAAATCATTGCTCTTCCCCGCCCTCGGTGTTGACGTCATACACCGAACGACGGGTAAGAGGAGAGGGCGGCTAGTAGCCGGGCTGGCGATCCTCGCCATAGCGGCGCTCGCCGCTCACGCGATTGGCCAGATCGTTGAGGCGGTGCTCCAGTTCGGCCTGCTGATCCGGGTTCAGGCGATTGTCGTCGTCGCGATTGTTGGCGTCGACGCGGCGGATGTCGCGCAATTCACGCAGGGCGCGGTGAGCGTCCTGGTGGTCGAGGCTGTCGTTGGCCATGCGCTGGCGGATATCCTGGTCCAGCCAGGCTTCCCGGGTCATCAGATCCTGGCGATTGTTGGGATCTTCGCGGTCACGATAATCCTGGGCGTAAGGCGGCGGGGGCGGCGCATAGCCGGGCTGCGAGCCATATCCGGACTGCGGGGTATAGTCGGGCTGGGAGGCGTAGCTCTGGCCGTAGCGCGGGTCATAATTATTCTGGCTGTTGGTCACCCACTGGCCGTTGACGTCATAATAGCCGTTGGTGTTGGCGGTGTTGGGCACCCAGCGACCGTTGCTGTCGTAGTAGCCATAGCGGTTGGACTGGCAATTGTGCGACCCGGACCCGGCAATCTGATTGCCGACGACCGCGCCGACGCCGCCGCCGATGATCGTTCCGCCGGTCTTGCCGCCGTGCTCGCCGATGGCGTTGCCGAGCAGGGCGCCGACGCCGGCGCCCAGAACCGTGCCGACGACGCGATTGCCGCCGCCCGTCCGGCATTGATCCTGCGCGCTGGCCAGTGATGGGAAAAGGGCCGCCGCGGCAAGGCTGGCGAGAAGCAAGGGTTTCAACATGATAGTCTCCTGATATGTCCCGGTCACTTTCCGGCGCCACGTCTCCAAACGCGCTCGCGTCCAAAGGGATGCGCGGGGGTTGGACGACGACATCGGGCCTGTTAGACGCTCCCGCATGAATGGCCGATTAACCGGATATTGCCAGACACTGGGCCAGCCGCGCCGGCAGGTCGGCGGGAAACATCGGTTCGCGGCTCGCCTCGAGCGCTTCAAGGGTCCACCAGCGGACGTCATCGACGAACTCCCGCTCCAGCGCCTGCCAGCCGGCGCGCGAAGGATCGCCGCCGCCGCAGCGCGCCAGCATGAAGCTTTCCTTGACCAGGACCGGACGCCTCTTGCGATCGTGATGGACCTGCTCGCCCTCGAACAATACCTCACCGATTACAACGTCGGTGAATCCGGTCTCCTCAAAGGCTTCGCGCTCCGCCGCCTGCCGCAAGGTCTCGCCCGCCTCGACGCCCCCGCCGACGGTGAACCAGGCGCCCGGCGCCGTCGGGTCGCTCGGCAGGCGACCCTTCATCAGCAAAATGCGCCCCTGAGGATCAAGCAGCAGGAGGCGCGCGGTGACGCGTTCGCGCATGGGGTTACATGCCCTCGGGATTGAAGAGGTCATTCCAGTCGGGATTTTTCTCCTCGATCAACCGGATTTTCCAAGAACGATTCCATTTTTTCATCTGGCGTTGGCGAGTCCAAGCTTGTTCGCGTGTTTCGAGGTCTTCGTACCAAACCAAATTCGTCACGCCGTATTTGGCTGCAAAGCCGGGGAGAGCGTGGGCTTTGTGGCCCGTCACGCGTCGCCAGAGGTCGTCGTTCTGACTGATATAGAGGGTTCCGTTGCGTTGGCTGGCAAGGATGTAGACGGAGAAACCCATTTAAAACCAGCCAACACCCCACTCCGTCTTCCCCGCGAAGGATGGGACCCAGACTTCTTCGCAAAGACTCCTTTTCAACTCATTGGTTCCGCGATGGCCGTATGCCGGACGCGCTCGGTACTGAAGGGGAAAGAAAGACGGGATCCCCGCCTTCGCGGGGAAAACGGAGTTTGAGGTGGGCGGCGCGGCCAGGGAGGCGGCTCCTCAACCCTGCTCGCGCTTGATCCAGTCATCGATTACGTTTTCAAGCACAGCCAGGGGCATGGCGCCGGCCAGCAGACCCGCGTCGTGGAAGCGGCGCAGATCGAACCGGCCGCCGAGCGCCGCGCGCGCCTTGTCGCGCAGGCGGTTCCAGGTGTTGACGCCGATCTTGTAGCTGCAGGCCTGGCCCGGCCACACGCAATAGCGTTCGACCTCGGTGGTGACCGCGCTGACCTGATCGCCGTCGTGCTCCGCCATCCAGCTGATCGCCTGTTCGCGCGTCCAGCGCTTGGCGTGCAGGCCGGTGTCGACCACCAGGCGACAGGCGCGGAATAGGGCCGACTGCAGATAGCCGACCTCGCCGAAGGGATCGCCGTCATAGGCCCCCATCTCCTGGGCGAGTTGCTCGGCGTAGAGCGCCCAGCCCTCGCCATAGGCCGAAAAGAACATCTTTTTGCGCAGCAGCGGCAGGCTGGCCTCCTGCTGCAGCGACAGCTGAAGGTGATGGCCCGGGATGCTCTCGTGGTAGGTGAGGGTGGGCAGGGTCCAGCTGGGAACCTCGGCGGTGTCGCGCAGATTGATCCAATAGATGCCGGGCCGGGCGCCATCGAGGCTGGCGGCGTTGTAATAACCGCCCGGCGCCCCCGCTTCGATGGCCTTGGGCACGCGCTTGATCTGCACCGTCGCCTTGGGCAAGGTCGCGAAATACCTGGGCAGACGAGCCTGCATGGCCTGCACCTGGGTGTTCAGATTGGTGATCAGCTGCGCCTTGGCGATATCCGTGTTGGCGTAGAGAAATTTCGGATTCTTGTAGAGGGCGGAGATGCGCGCGCCGACCGATCCGCCGGTCATGCCCTGCCGGCGCAGGATCGTATCAATCCGTGCGCTCAGCTGCGCCACCTGATCCAGACCCACCTGATGCACCTCGCCGGGCGAAAGGTTGGTGGTCGTGCCCGCCTTCAGCGAAGCGGCGTAATAGGCGTCGCCGTCCTTCAGACGCCAGACGCCGGCGTCGTGCGTGGCTCTGGCCTGCTGGGCCCGCAGAATCGCGGTCTGCCGACTGATCGCCGGCAGGATCTTGGTGTCGTAAAGGCTTGACGCCTTACCGGCCCAGTCGCCGTCGATGCCTTTCTCGCGCGCGCGGCGCGTCACCGACTCGACCATCGGCGAGGCCGCCGCCGGGGTTCCGGCCAGCTGGCTAAGTTGGCCCAGCGCTCGTTCCAGGATGAAGTCCGGCGGGACGACGCCCAGGCCGAAATCGTGCCGGGCGACCTCGGTGTCCTGGTCGAGCGCCGTTGCAAAGGCGCCCATCCGCGCCAGATAGGCGTCGGCGTCCTCGCGCGTAGCGATGGGGTGCTGGGTGTCGAGAAAGTCCGGAATGTTCTGATAGGCGCCGGTCAGCTGGGAAACCGCATACGGGCGCCCGGCCCCGACGCCCCCGAAATGGAACTGACGGTTGGCGTCATTTTCCTCCGAATAGACATAGGCGATCGTGTCGTAATTGACTGCCGCCATGCCGCTCAAGGCGCCCCGGTTGACACCCTTCAGGCGCGCCATTCGATCGGCGATGGTCGCCTTGTCTCGGGCGATATCGGCCAGGGATCGACCGTCCAGCCTTCGGCGCTGCGGCGCCAGATCGCCGGTGTCGAGGCCCAGGCTGGTGGCCTCTTCGGGGGATCGTTCAAGATCGCCGCGCGCGAAGGCGTCGAGCAGGCTGGTCAGTTTGGCGTCCGGGGCCGGCGCCGCCGCGTCGGCGTGGCCGAGCGGTGCGAGCGCGGCGAGCGCGCCGCCGGTCAGCAGAAAGTCTCGTCGATCAAACATGGGGGCCTCCGCCAATAGGTGCGCTCGGTGATAAGCCCGGGCGCGGAATCGGACAACCGGGGTTACGACACCCGTAGTCGCCTCCCTCCCCTTTATGGGGAAGGTCGAGACGAAGCGAAGCGAAGTCCGGGGTGGGGAACTGCCGTGAAAAGCGAGATGTGGGGCGCAACCTGAGAGCCCCACCCCGCTCGCTTCGCGAGTCGCCCTCCCCATAGAGGGGAGGGAAGGCTATCAGTTAGACTTCCCTCCCCTCGATGGGGAGGGAAGTCTAACTGATAGCCTTCAGCGCCGCCGCCAATTCATCCACGGCCTCGACCGTGGTCGACCAGGAACACATGAAGCGAACGCTGCCGTCGATGAAGCGATAGACGAACCAGCCGGCGCCATGCAGGCGCTCCAGCGCCGCGTCGTCCATGTGCACGAACACCGCGTTGGCCTCCACCGGGTGGGTGACGACAAAGGGCATGGCGGCGGCGAGGCGGCGCGCCATGGCCCCGGCGTGGGCGGCGCGGCGGCTCCAGGCCCCGTCCTGAAGCATGCCGATCCACGGGGCGGCCAAGAACCGGGCCTTGGATATGAGTTGGCCGCCGTGCTTCAGCCGCGCGCCAAAGCGCCGGTCAAGCGATTTATCCAGGAGGACGATGGCCTCGGTCGGCGTCGCGCCGGCCTTCGTGCCGCCCATCACCAATACATCGACGCCCGATCGTCCGATCGTATTCACGTGAAACCCGCCGGCGACGGCGTTGGCGAGACGCGCGCCATCCAGATGAATCTTCAGGCCCGCCACCTTGGCCGAAGCGATCAGGGCCGCGAGGGCCGCCTCGGCGTAGATCGCGCCAAACTCCGTGCTCTGGGTGAGCGACAGCGCGGCCGGCGCTTGCCAGTGAGGCGCGTCGGGGCGGCCGAGCGCCTCGGCCAGGGCCGCCGGCTCGATCCGGCCCGACGCGCCGGCAAGGCCGATGACGCCAAGGCCGGCGCCGAAAAATCCGGGCGCGCCGGTCTCGTCGGTGGCGACGTGCGAGTGCTCGTGCGCCAGCACCGCCTCGTGCGGGGCGGCAAGGGCCGCCAGGCAAAGGGCGTTGGCGGCGGTGCCCGAGGCGACGAAGCGGACCTCGGCGTCGACGTCGAGAAGATCGCGGATCAGGTCGGCGGCCTTTTCGCACACCGCGTCGTCGCCATAGCCCGCCGCCGCGCCGTCGTTGTAGCGGCCGAGCGCCTCCATGACTTCGGGCATGGCGCCGGCGGTATTGTCCGAAGCAAAATCGTAGCGGGCCATCGGTCGATCCCTACTCCGGCCGATCGGCCGTGTGCAGGGCGGCGTCGTCGCGGTGGACCTTGAGAGCGTAAAGAAGCCCGATCACCGCGCCCTTGGTGCGCGGCAGGATGATCAGGGTCAGGGCGATCAGGGGAACGACCACCATCGGGACGATGATCGCCGGCGGCGCCTGCCAGACGATCGGCAAGAGCAGGATCGGGATGATGATCAGATGGCCGACCAGCAGGATGGTGAAATAGGCCGGCCCGTCGTCGGAAGGATAGCGGTCGAGGTCGATGCCGCACGCCTCGCACACCGGCGAGACCTTCAGATAGCGGTAAAACAGCCGACCCGTGCCGCAATGCGGACAGCGTCCGCGCAAGCCGCGCAGCATGGCGGAGCGCACATTGATCGATCGTTCCCAGGGCATGGGCGCGATATGCGGCCGCTAGCCCCCAAATGATAGGGGCGGGCTGGAAAATTGCCGCTCGCCCGATCTGGACAGACCGGCGCCCCCATGGTCTCGTCACGCCACAATCAGGAAGGAACGCCATGACTTCGGACGCCATCGACTATCCGACGGCCACGGCGGGCCAGCTCGCGGGGGCCCTGGCCGCCCGCCGGGTCAGCGCGGTCGAACTCCTGGACGCGGCGGTGGCGCGGATCGAGGCCCGCGACGGGCCGATCAACGCCGTCGCGGTGCGCGACTTCGACCGGGCCTTGAGCGGGGCCAAAGCGGCGGACGCCGCCCTGGCGCGCGGCGAGCGGGGGCCGCTGCTGGGCGTGCCGATGACGGTGAAGGAGGCGCACAATGTCGCCGGCCTGCCCACCACCTGGGGCTCGCCCGCGTTCCAGGGCTGGATCGCGCCGGAGGATTCGATCGGCGTCGCGCGGCTGAAGGCCGCCGGGGCGATCATTATCGGCAAGACCAATATCCCGCCGTTCCTGGCCGATTGGCAGAGCGACAATCCGGTCTACGGCCGCACCAACCATCCGCTCGACCCGGCCCGCACGCCGGGGGGTTCATCGGGCGGCGGCGCCGCGGCCCTTGCGGCGGGCATGGTTCCCCTGGAGTTCGGCTCGGATATCGGCGGGTCGATCCGCGTGCCCTCGGCCTTTTGCGGCGTCTATGGCCATAAGCCCAGCTACAACCTCATTCCCCAACGCGGCCACGCCCCGCCCGGGCGGGACGGCGCCGATCCCGTGCTGGGGGTGATCGGTCCGATGGCCCGGTCCGCCGGCGATCTGGCCCTGGCCCTCAATGTACTGGCCGGGCCGGGCGGGCCGGAGGCGGTCGGCTATCGGGTGAACCTGCCGGCGCCCCGGCACGCCAGGCTGGCCGACTACCGGGTGCTGATCATTGACGATCATCCGGCGGCGGTCATGAATTCCGAAATCCGCGCCGCGCTGGAGCGCGTCGCCGGCGGCCTTGAACGAGACGGCGCGGCGGTGGCGCGCGAGAGCCGGCTATTGCCCGATCTGGCCGACGCTCATGAGGTCTATCTGAGCCTTCTTATGCCGGTGATGTCGCGCGGGCCGGTTTCGCCCCCCGACCTGATCAACGCCCATGGCTGGATGGACGCGCTGGATCGCCAGGTCGCCCTGCGCCGCCAGTGGGGGGCCCTGTTCGAGGCTTTCGACGTGGTTCTCGCGCCAACCTTCGGCGTCGTCGCCTTTGCGCACGACGATGGTCCGTTCAATGATCGCCTGCATGTCATCGACGGTCAGCCCACGCCGTATGGCGCGCAACTGGCCTGGCCGGGCATGGCGACCGTGGCCAACTTGCCCGCCACCGCCGTCCCGGTCGGCGCCACCAAGGCCGGATTGCCGATCGGCCTGCAGGTGATCGGCCCCTATCTCGAGGATCACACGACCATCGCCTTCGCGGGCCTCTTGGCGGGTCTTTAAGTGAAAACGTAGATTGAGCTGAGGCGGAGGCGACGCTCGCCCCCTCCGTCACGGCGCAAGAAAACGCGCCGCGCCACCCTCCCCCGTAAGAGGACAGGGGAGGAGAACATTCGTTATCGCTCCTCCCATGCAAGCGAAGCGAAGCGAGGGAGGTGGCGCGCTCTCTTGCGCCTGACGGAAGGGGCGGCGCCCCACCAGTGGTTCAATTCACCCGGCAAATGCCCTAAAGCGTCTGCCCGTCGTCGAGGGTGAACACCGATCCGGTCACGGCGCTCGCGGCGTCGGACGACAGATAGAGGATCATGGCGTCCAGACCGTCTTCGGCCATTAGACGCCGGCGCGGAAAACCGGCGATGTGCTTCCTGCCGCCCTCGCTGGCGAACCAGTCGTCGTTGAGCTCGGTCTCGATATAGCCCGGGCAGACGATATTCACGTTGACGCCGCGATTGACCCATTCGCGAGCCAGACTCTTGCCCATCATCAGCACCGCCGCCTTGGACGCGCAGTAGGCGGTCAGCGCGGGCTGGACCCGCTGCCCGGCGATAGAGGAGATCAACACGATCCGGCCGCGCTTGCTGTCCTTCGCGCCGCCCGCGAACATCCGCCGCGCGCCTTCGCGGGCGGTCAGGAACACCCCGCGCACGTTGATCGCCATGACCTCGTCGAACGCCGCCGCGGTGATCTCGACGGAAAGGCCTTCGTGGTTCATGCCGGCGTTGGCGATGACCGTATCGATGGGCCCCAGCGACGCCTCGGCGGCGTCGAAGCCGGCGATGATCGAGGCCTCGTCGGTTACATCCATAGTCACCGCCGTCGCGACACCGCCGGCCGCCGCAACCTCGGCGGCGAGGCTCTCCAGCCGATCGGCTCGCCGCGCGGCCAGGGCGACCTTGGCGCCGCGCGCCGCCATCACCTTGGCGAACCGGCGTCCGAGACCCGACGACGCGCCGGTGATCAGCGCCGTGCGTCCGGTAAGATCGAGCAGGGTGTTCATGCGATCATCCTTTAGCCGAACCCTGACGCGATTGAACACCATTTGACGCCGGTCGCGCCACCGCGGCGTTGGCGCGCTTGGCTTGGGCGGCGAAACAGGCTTTAAGCCCTCTCGCGAGTTAGGTCGCGGCGTGAGCCAATAACCGGGGCCTGCGGATTTTGATGAACACCTACCCCGTCATCATGTGTGGTGGTCCCGGCGCGCGCCTCTGGCCCAGTTCGACCGCCCCGTGCCCCAAACCCTTCATCGCCTTGCTGGGCGCGCAATCGCTGTTTCAAAAGACCGTGCTGAGGTTGGCGGGTCTGCCCGGCGCCCGGCCGCCGGTCGTCGTCACCGGCGCGGCCCACGCCGAAGAGGCGCGGCGGCAACTCGCGGCCGTCGGCGACGGCGGAACGATCCTGGCCGAACCGGAAGGCCGCGATTCGGGTCCCGCCCTGCTGGCCGCCGTCGCCTGGATCGCCCGGCTCGACCCGGACGCGGTGGTGGTCGCCGTCGCTTCGGATCACCACATTCCGGACGGCGCGGCGTTTGCGTCGGCCGTCGCGGCGGCCCGCGGCGCGGCCGACAGCGGCGAGATCGTCACCTTCGGCGTCGCGCCGACGGAGCCGTCGAGCGCCTACGGCTATATCCGGCCCGGCGATCTCCTCGCCGGCGACCCATCCGTTCGGCGCGTGGCCGCCTTCGTCGAAAAGCCGGACCAGACCCGCGCGCGGGGCCTGGTCGACGACGGGTGTCTGTGGAACAGCGGCAATTTCATGTTTCGCGCCGACGCGCTGCTGCGTGAAGCCCGAACCTTCGCGCCCGGCGTGCTCGATTGCGTGTTGTCGGCCATCGCCGAGGGCGCTGACCGCGACGGCGTCTTCCATCTTGGCGCGACCTTTCGCGACGCCGACAGGATATCGATCGATGTCGCGGTGATGGAAAAGACCCGCCGCGCGGCGGTCTTGCCCATCGATTACGCCTGGTCCGACCTGGGGTCGTGGGACGCTGTCTGGCGGGCGTCCGACCAGGACGCGCACGGCAATGCGGTCAGCGGTTTGGCGCACGTCAGCGAAAGCGCCGGCTGCCTGATCCGCGCTGAACCGGGAACCGAAGTGGTGGCGCTGGGGCTGAGGAACCTGGCCGTCGTCGCCTCGGCCGGCCACGTTCTGGTCAGCGATCTTGGCGCCGTCGCCACCCTGAAACCCGCCCTCGATGGCCTCGCCGCGCAGCGACAGGCTCTGGCGAGCGCGACGGGGGACCCGGCGACCGAACTCGCCGCCGCTTCAAACCGCCTGACTCAATGGCTATGGCGCGACGCCTTGCCGCTGTGGTGGTGCTTCGGCGCCGACCATGCGGGCGGTGGATTTCACGAGAGCTTGAACCCCGATCTTTCCCCGACCGGCGCGGATCGCCGCGCGCGGGTGCAGGCGCGGCAGGTGTTCGTCTACGCTACCGCCGGTCTGACCGGCTGGCCCGGCCCGTGGCCGGCGGCGATGGATCATGGACTGGCTTGGCTTGTCGAGAAGTTCGCGCGGCCGGACGGCCTTTTCCGCGCCAGCGTCGACGTGGATGGTGAGACGGTCGACAACAGCGCCGTCCTCTACGATCAGGCCTTCGTTTTGCTGGCCATGGCCACGGCGGCGCGGGCCGCGCCCGACGTGGCCGATCATCTCCGCCAGCGAGCGCGGGCGCTGGTGGCGGCGATTCGCGGCGCATTCGGCCACACGCCGGGCGGCTTTCGCGGGCGCGAAGGCGCCGACGTCTTCCAGCTCGACCCGATCATGCACCTGTTCGAGGCGGCGCTGGCCTGGCGCGACGTCGATGACGATCCGGTGTGGAACGCCCTGGCCGACGAGATCGGCGCGCTGTTCCTGACCAAACTGCTCGATCATCACCAGGGCGGCGTGCGCGAGGATTTCGACCCCGACTGGCGCCCCGCTCCAGGCGTGGCGGGACGCATGCTGCGCCCGGGACATCACTTCGAATGGGCGTGGCTGCTAAGGCGGTGGGCGGCGCGGCGGCCCCGCCCGTACGCCGAGACGGCGGCGAAGGCGCTGTTCAAGGCCGGATCGCGCGGGGTCGACCCAACGACCGGTCTGGTGGTGGACGTGCTTTTGGACGATTTCTCGGTTCATGAGGCGACCTCGCGCCTGTGGCCACAGACCGAATACCTCCGCGCCGCCGTTCTGTTTGCGCGGGAAGGCACGGAGGTGAATCCGACGCACCTAGCGGCGGCTTTGAGCGCGGCCCGGGCGATGGAGGCCTATTTCACCACGCCGGTCCGGGGCCTTTGGCGGGATACGCCGGCGTTCACGCCGCCCGCCGACCCGGCCCCCGCGCCGGCCAGCTCGTTGTATCACATCATCGGGGCGATCACGGCTTTGGGCGAAGCGTATCCATGGTGATCGCCGGCCCAGCCGTTGTGCGCCCCGCAAAGATGCGGTTGGAACGGTGACGCCCACTGTCAGCGTGATCGTGCCGCACTACCGCGATCTTCCCGCTCTGGATCGGTGTCTGGCCCGGCTATGCGCGCAGACCTGGCCGCGGGATCGCTATGACATCGTCGTGGCCGACAACGCCTCGCCAGAAGGCGAAGCCGCCGTCGACCGGCGACATCCTCGCCTTCATCGATTCGGACTGCCGGGCCGAACCGGCGTGGCTCGTCGAGGGGGACGCCGCCCTGGACCAGTGGGATTTCGTCGGCGGCTAGGTGAAGGTTCTGGTCCAGACCCCGGGGCGCCCGACCCCGACCGAAGCGCTTTCCCCAATGGGGATGCGAAGAACGTCGGCGTCTCAAAGCGATGGTCCGGTTCACCCCTGCGCCTTGATCCAGCGCTCCAGCCAGTGGATGTCGTAATTTCCGGCGATGATGTCCGGATCGACCAGCAGGTCCTGGAACAGCGGAATGGTCGTCTCGACGCCGCCGACAACCATTTCGCCCAAGGATCGCCGCAGCCGGGCGATGCATTCGGTGCGATCGCGGCCGTGCACGATCAGCTTGCCGGCCAGGCTGTCGTAATAGGGCGGGATGACATAGCCGGCGTAGAGCGCCGAATCGAGGCGCACGCCCAGGCCGCCGGGGGCGTGGAAATCGGTCACCAGCCCGGGCGAGGGGGTGAAGGTGCGCGGGTTCTCGGCGTTGATGCGGCACTCGATGGCGTGGCCCTCGAACACGACCTCGGCTTGCGTGAAGGATAGCGGCAGGCCGGCGGCGATGCGGATCTGTTCGCGCACCAGATCGATGCCGGTGATCGCCTCGGTGACCGGGTGCTCCACCTGCAGGCGGGTGTTCATCTCGATGAAGAAAAACTCGCCGTTCTCGTAGAGGAATTCGATGGTGCCGACGCCCAGATAGCCGATGGCTTTGACCGCATCGACGACCACCTTGCCGATTTTGGCGCGGGTGGCGGCGTCGATGGCGGGGGAGGGGGCCTCCTCCATCATCTTCTGGTGGCGCCGTTGCAGCGAGCAGTCGCGCTCGCCCAGATGGCAGACGGCGCCAAAGGCGTCGGCCACCACCTGCAGTTCGATATGCCGGGGCGTGGAAAGATAGCGCTCCATGTAGACCGCGTCGTCGCCGAACGCCGCCTTGGCCTCGCCGCGCGCGGTGGCGTAGGCCTCGGCGACGTCCTCGCGGGCGCGCGCCACCTTCATGCCGCGCCCGCCGCCGCCGGCCGCGGCCTTGATCAGCACCGGATAGCCGATGGCGTCGGCCGCCTTGAGCGCCGCCGCCTCGCTGGTGATGGCCCCGTCGGAGCCGGGCACGACCGGAATGCCGGCGGCCTTGACCGCCTGTTTGGCGGCGATCTTGTCGCCCATGACGCGGATGTGCTCGGGCCTCGGCCCGATGAAGGTATATCCGTGCGCGGCCACGATCTCAGCGAAGCGGGCGTTCTCGGATAGAAAGCCGTAGCCCGGATGCACCGCCTGGGCGCCGGTGATCTCGCAGGCCGAGATGATCGAGGGAATGTTGAGATAGCTCTTGGCCGCCGGAGCCGGGCCGATGCACACACTTTCGTCGGCCAGGCGCACGTGCATGGCGGTGGCGTCGGCCTCGGAATGCACCGCGACGGTGGCGATGCCCATTTCCTTGCAGGCGCGGTGAATCCGCAGGGCGATCTCGCCGCGGTTGGCGATGAGAACCTTGTCGAACATAGTCGCTATCCGATGACCGCGAGCGGCTCGCCGTATTCGACCGGCTGGCCGTCGGCGACCAGGATCGCCGCCACGGTGCCGGCGCGCGGCGCGGTGACGGGGTTCATGGTCTTCATGGCCTCGATCAAGAGCAGGGTCTGGCCCTCGCTCACCTTGTCGCCAACCTTGGCGAAGGCCGGGGCGCCGGGCTGGGCCTGCAGATAGACCGTGCCGACCATCGGCGATTTGACCTGATCGCCGGCGGGCGGCTGCGGCGCGGTCGACGCCGACGCGTGGGCGGCGGCGGGACCGGCGACGGCCGTCGGCGCGGTGGCAATCATCGCGGTCGAAGGGACAGACAACGTCTTGGCGACGCGGATCCTCAGGTCGCCGCGCTCGACTTCAATTTCGGAAAGGCCGGTGTCGTTAAGAACGCCGGCCAGTTCGCGCACGAGATCGGTGTCGGGTGATGAGGGCGCCGGCGCCGCTTGAGCCTCGGGTTTAGCCATTGTTGACGTCGTCTCATTGAAAAAAGAGGGCCGCCGGCGGCGCCCAAATCAGTTGCGCGTCTTGTATCGTTCGCCGTGCGGGGTAACAAGCGGCGCGGACTTTTGGCGTATGCTCACGATAGGGATCCGCAGCGCGAGTCTCTATTCCCCCCTTGGGGGAAGTACCGGCGCAGCCGGGGAAGGGGGCCAACCCCGTTCCGAGTTGATTTTGCCGGCGCGGTAGCCCCCTTCGACACGCGCGAAGACGCGCGCGCCACTTACCCCAGAGGGGGAAGAGAAATAATTTGGTCATCCCAATGGGGAGCCACGATACATTTGGAGCAAGGTTGGTGCGACTGACGGTGAATGGCGAGGAGAGCAGGCTGGAGGGGGTGGCGCGGCTGGCCGACTTGATCGCCCGGCTCGGCCTGGACACGCGTAAGGTAGCGGTCGAGCTCAACCTCGCCATCGTGCCGCGGTCGGCCTACGCTGCAACCGCCCTCGCCGACGGCGACCGCATCGAGATCGTGCATTTTATCGGGGGTGGGTGATTTTCATGTTGCGGGTTGATCAACGGAACACCTCTCCCTCTGGGAGGGGTAAATTTAGAACTGGTGACCCGATGGACGTAACGACCCCGTTAGATACCGACACCTGGACCGTCGCCGGGCGGACTTTTCGTTCGCGGCTGATCGTCGGCACGGGCAAGTACAAGGATTATGCGACCAACGCCGCCGCCGCCGAGGCCGCCGGGGCCGAGATCGTCACGGTGGCCCTGCGGCGGGTCAATCTCTCCGACCCCAGCCAGCCGATGCTCGTCGACTACGTCAAGCCCGACCGGTTCACCTACCTGCCCAACACCGCCGGCTGCTTTACCGGCGAGGAGGCGGTGCGCACCCTGCGCCTGGCGCGCGAGGCGGGGGGCTGGGATCTGGTCAAGCTGGAGGTGCTGGCCGACGGCAAGACCCTTTATCCGGACATGGAGGAGACCCTGCGGGCGCTGAAACTGCTGGTCGCGGAGGGCTTTTCGGTGATGGTCTATTGCAGCGACGATCCGGTCTACGCGCGCAAGCTGGAGGACGCCGGCGCGGTGGCGATCATGCCGCTGGGCGCCCTGATCGGTTCGGGCCTGGGCATCCAGAACCGGCTGAACATCCACCTCATCGTCGATCAGGCCAAGGTGCCGGTGCTGGTCGATGCCGGCGTCGGCACGGCGTCGGACGCCACGGTGGCCATGGAGCTCGGCTGCGACGGGGTGTTGATGAACACCGCCATCGCCGAGGCGCGCGATCCGATCCGCATGGCCCGGGCGATGAAACACGCGGTGATCGCCGGGCGGGAGGCCTATCTGGCGGGGCGAATGCCCAAACGCCTGTACGCCGATCCGTCATCGCCGCTCGCCGGCCTGATCTAGGGGACGGTGTGGCAAGAATACAAAAGTGATTTTACGCTTCGTTGGCGGCCATGCTCGGGACGCGTCGTTGACGCGTTCGGCCTGGCCGGATCGGGGCGTCGGTTAAGGTTCCCAGTCTTGCCTGCCACCCAACAATGGACCGAAAACCCGTGACTTTCATGCGCACACTCCGCGCCGGCGCGGCGGCGCTCAGCATCGCCGGGGCCGCCCACGCGACGACCTATGACGCGGTCGCCGATTTTTTGACTTCCACGTCGAGCGGCCCGATCTGGAGCTATGGCACGGGCGTCACCGGAACCAGCTTCACGCCCTATACGAATTTCACCGCCAATTGCCTGGGCGCCGGCTCGGGCTGCTGGCAGACGGCGACGCCGCCCAATCTGGCGTCGGCGGTGATCAACAATTCCAGCGGCGCGGCGATCAACTTCGGCACGGTGGTTCTGCCCACCAATGTGCTGCTGATCCACCCCGGCCCCGACACCGACTCGATCGTGCGGTTCACCGTGCCGGTGTCCGGAACCTATCACGTGGCGGGATTTTTCGAGTTGCTCGACACCAATCCGGCCGGCGTCAATGCGATCATCGCCCTCGATGACGCATCGATTGTGGCGTCGTTTCCGCTGGCCGGTACCGGCGCGAGCCATCCGGGCACGCCAAGTCAGTTCGTCAATTTCGGCGGCGGCAAATTCTTCGCAACGGCGGGCACATTCATCGACTATGGCGTCAATAACGCGAACAATTACTTCAACGACTCGACCGGCTTGTCGCTGTCGTTCACCCTCGTTCCGGAACCGGCGGGCTGGGCGCTGATGCTGGTTGGTTTTGGAGGGCTGGGCTTTGCTTTGCGCGCGGCACGCCGAAAGGTGGCCGTTTCGGCCTGATCGATCTATTATCCATGGCGTCAAAGCGCCGCCGTTCGCCAGGCTGGCGGCGCTTTTCGTTGTGCGTTTAAAGAGGGGGAAACCGCCTTGCCGATCGAAAATCGCATCACCCGCATGCTCGGGGTGCAATATCCCATCGTCCAGGCCCCGATGGGCTGGATCGCCCGCTCGCCGCTGGCTTCGGCGGTGTCCAACGCCGGCGGGCTGGGGATTATCGAAACCTCGTCGGGCGAGCTCGACAACATCCGCGAAGAGGTGAAGGCCATGCGCCGCCTCACCGACAAGCCGTTCGGGGTCAACATCGCCCAGGCCTTCGTGCGCGACCCGGACATCGTGTCGTTCGTGGTCGATCAGGGGGTGAAGTTCGTCACCACTTCGGCGGGCGATCCGCGCAAATATTGCGCCGAGCTGAAGGCCGCCGGCCTGACCGTGTTCCATGTCGTCCCCTCGCTCGCCGCCGCTCTGAAGGCGGTGGAGGCGGGTGTCGACGGTCTGGTGGTGGAGGGCGGCGAGGGCGGCGGCTTCAAGAACCCGCGCGACGTGGCCAGCATGGTGCTGATCCCGCTGGTGTGCTCCAAACTTGACGTACCGGTGATCGCCGCCGGCGGCATTGTCGATGGTCGCACCATGGCCGCCGCCTTCGCGCTCGGCGCCGAGGGAGTGCAGATGGGCACGCGCATGGTCTCCGCCGCCGAATCGCCGGTGCACGCGCACTGGAAGCAGGCCATCCTCGACGCCAAGGAAACCGATACGGTGTTCCTCAACCGTTTCGGCCCGGGCCCGGCCCTGCGCGCCCTGCGCACCGAGAAGACCACGGCCTACGAAAAGGCGGCGCCCGAAAACATCATGGGCGAGTTTCGCCATGCGCTCGATCTGTACTTCGGCGGCGATATGGAGGCCTCGATCGCCCTGTCCGGTCAGGTCGCCGGGCGGATCGAGGCGATCAAGCCGGTGGCCCAGATCATCGCCGAAACCATGGCCGAGTTCGAAGCGACGGTGGCGGGACTGGCGGCGCGGTATAGGGCGGCGTAGAATAGGGGTGGCGGCGATGCAATGTGCGCCCCCTCCGTCACGCGATGCGAGATGGCATCGCGCGCCACCTCCCCCGCTGCGCTGCGCTTGCATGGGAGGAGCGAGATAGCTTCTTCTCCTCCCTTGTCCCGTAGAGGACGGGGGAGGTGGCGCGCGCCTTCTTGCGCGCGACGGAGGGGGCGAAGCCCGCCTAGGCTCGCCGTCCCTTCGCCACTTGTTCCGCGCCCAGCGCTGAGAGGGCGCCGCGCATGATGCCCTCGGCGTCGAGGCCGGCCTGGGCGTACATGACTTCGGGCTTGTCCTGGTCCTGGAAGATGTCGGGCAGGGTGAGGGTGCGCACCTTCAGGCCGCGATCGAGCGCGCCGTGCTGCGCCAGGGCGTGCAGGACGAAGGCGCCGAAGCCGCCCATCGCGCCCTCCTCGACGGTGATCAGGGCCTCGTGGTCGTGCGCGAGGCGCAGGACGAGATCGACATCGAGCGGCTTGGCGAAGCGGGCGTCGGCGACGGTCGCCGAATAGCCGCGCGCGGCCAGAAGATCGGCGGCCTTGAGGCATTCGGCCAGGCGCGTGCCGAACGACAGGATGGCCACCGCCGTACCCTCGCGGACAATGCGGCCCTTGCCGATTTCCAGCGGTTCGGCGAAATCGGGAATGGTCACGCCCACGCCGTCGCCACGCGGGAAGCGGAAGGCGCTGGGGCAATCGTCGATGGCCGCCGAGGTGGCGATCATGTGAGCGAGTTCGGCTTCGTCGGCGGCGGCCATGATCACGAAACCGGGCAGTTGACCCAGATAGCCCACGTCGAACGAGCCGGCGTGGGTGGGACCGTCGGCGCCGACCAGGCCGGCGCGGTCGATGGCGAAGCGCACCGGCAGGCGCTGGATGGCCACGTCGTGCACCACCTGGTCATAACCGCGCTGCAGGAAGGTCGAATAAAGGGCGCAGAACGGCTTGACGCCATCGGCGGCGAGCCCGGCGGCGAAGGTCACCGCGTGCTGCTCGGCGATGCCGACGTCGAAGGTACGATCGGGAAATCGCTTGGCGAAGAGGTCCAGGCCGGTGCCCGACGGCATGGCGGCGGTGATGGCGACGATCTTGTCGTCGCGTTCGGCCTGTTTGATCAGCTCTTGGGCGAACACCTTGGTGTAGGTGGGCGCGTTGGTCTGGGCCGGCTTGGCCTGCTGGCCGGTGATGACGTCGAACTTGGCCACGGCGTGGTGTTTGTCGGCGGCGCTTTCGGCCGGGGCGTAGCCCTTGCCCTTCTGGGTCACGACGTGGATCAGGACCGGGCGGTCGTCGATCTGCTGGACGTTCCTCAGCACCGGCACCAGATGCTCGAGATTGTGCCCGTCGATCGGGCCGACGTAGTAAAAGCCCAGTTCCTCGAACAGGGTGCCGCCGGTGGCCATGCCGCGGGCGTACTCCTCGGCCTTCCTGGCCATTTCGTGCAGGGGTCGCGGCAGGTGGCTGGCCACTTCCTTGCCGAGCTTGCGCACCCGCTGATAGGCGCCGCCGGAGACCAGTTTGGCGAGGTAGGCGCTCATCCCGCCCACCGGCGGGGCGATCGACATGTCGTTGTCGTTGAGGATGACGATCAGCCGTTTGGTGGTGTGCGCGGCGTTGTTCATCGCCTCATAGGCCATGCCGGCGCTCATCGAACCGTCGCCGATGACGGCGATGACGGCGTTGTCTTCGCCGCGCAGATCGCGCGCCACGCAAAAGCCCAGCGCCGCCGAGATCGAGGTCGCTGCGTGCGCCGCGCCGAACGGATCGTACTGGCTTTCGGCGCGCTTTGTGAAGCCCGACAGACCGCCGCCCTGACGCAGGGTGCGCATGCGGTCGCGCCGGCCGGTCATGATCTTGTGCGGATAGGCCTGATGGCCGACGTCCCAGATCAAGATGTCGCGCGGCGTTTCGAACACGTGATGCAGGGCGACCGTCAGCTCGACGACGCCCAGACCGGCGCCGAGGTGTCCGCCGGTGGTGGAGACGGCGCTGATCGTTTCGGTGCGCACGTCGTCGGCCAGACGCCGCAGTTCGGCGAGGTTCAATTTTCGCGCGCCGACGGGCAGTTCGATGCTGTCGAGCAAAGGAGTGGATGCAACCATGAAATCTACCTGTAAGACGCCCCCGCCTCTCAACGACGCCAAGCCGCCGCTCTTCGTATGGTCTTCGGCCCACGAATCGACGCGGTTACCCAAGCAGTGAGGATCGCTACGATTTGCGGTCTAGCACAAAATCGACCGCGGATCGCAAGATTTCCCCGCGATCGCCGAATACGTCGAGGTGAGCCTTGGTCTGGGCGGTCAGGAGATTGACCCGTTCCTTGGCCGCCTCGACGCCCAGAAGGGTCACGTAATTGGTCTTGCCGCGCTCGGCGTCCTTGCCCCCGGCCGCCTTGCCCAGGGCCTCGGTGTCGCCCTCGGCGTCCAGCACGTCATCGACGATCTGATAGGCGAGGCCGATATCGCGACCAAAGGCGGTCAGGGCGTGGCGCTCGCTGTCGCTGGGCCTGGCCATGGTCAGCGGCAGCTCGAAGGCGACCGCGATCAGGGCGCCGGTCTTCATGCGTTGCATTCTGGCGACGGCGCCCAGATCGCCATGCACGCCCAGGAGATCGATCATCTGGCCGCCGACCATGCCGCGCGCGCCGGAGGCCACGGCCAGGCGGCGCACGAGTTCGGCGCGAACCTCGCCGTCTTGATGGGTGTCGGGGTGGGCCATGATCTCGAAGGCTTCGGTGAGCAGGCCGTCGCCGGCCAGGACCGCGGTGGCTTCGTCATAGGCCTTGTGCACCGTGGGCCGGCCGCGACGCAGGTCGTCGTCGTCCATGCACGGCAGGTCGTCATGCACCAGGCTGTAGGCGTGGACGCACTCCAGGGCGCAGGCGGCGCGCAACACCGAGCGTTCCGGCAAATCGAACAGCCGACCGGTCTCCATTGCGAAGAACGGACGCAGGCGCTTGCCGGGGCCGAGCGCGGCGTAGCGCATCGCTTCGGTCAGGCGCGATTCGGGACCGTCGGCGCGCGGCAGCAATTCGTCGAGCGCCACGGTCACCACGTCGGCGGCCTTGGCGATCCTCTGGGCGAGCATGGAGGCGGTGGCGCTCACGCGAAATCCGCGGGTTCGACGCCGGTGGGGCCGGCCGGTCCGAGGATGATCTTCTCCACCTGCAATTGCGCGGCCTTCAACTTGGCCTCGCAATGGGCTTTCAGCGCCGCGCCGCGCTTGTACACGTCGACCGAACGTTCCAGCTCCGCCTTGCCCGATTCCAGCTCGGCGACGATGGTCTCCAGTTCGGCGAGGGCCTGCTCGAACGAGAGCGCGGCAATGTCGGCGGCGTCGGTCATGGGCGATCCCTTAGCCTATCGGTTGCGGCCCTTGAACCCCTCCATTCCTCCTCTCCCTCCCCTTTATGGGGAGGGTCGAGACGAAGCCCGGGGTGGGGCTCTTCGACGTCCGCGTAAGGCCCTACCCCGCTCACTTGTCGCTCTCCCCACAAAGGGGAGGGAGAGTTTTGACCTACGGCCCCTGGTAGCGTCGCACGGTCCAGTATTTGTAGCCCCGCCCAAATTTTCGGCGCCACCCTAGGGGTTTGAGCGCCCGGCCGATCATCAGATTGAAAAATCCGTGCGCGACCAGCAGCACATCCTGGCCATCGGCGGCCAGGGCGATCAGACGCCGCGCGGCGACGTCGGCGCGCGCCTTCGCCTCGGCGACCGCCTCCTCATCGCCGTGGTGATTGAACCACCACCACCAGAACCGCGCGAAAAAGCCCCACAGGCGCGGGCCGATGCGGATCCAGGTCGGCCAGGGTGGCGGCGGCAGCGGCGCCTCGATATAGAGGTCATCCGACGTGAAGGGTCCGCCGGCGGTCAGGATCGCCGCGCTTTCGATGGCGCGTCGCCGGCTCGATGTCACTACCACCGCGCCGCCGCGCGCCAGGGTCGTCAGGTCATCGGGCGCAGATTGCTCGGGCTTCAGACCCCCCAACTCATAGCGGCTCCACCAATCGCCATATTCAGGCGCGTTGAGACGCACCTCGCGCGACAGCGCCGGTTCGCCGTGGCGAGCTAGGGTTATGGCCCCGGGCAAACCGCCTAGGGCTCCCTCAGCGCGCGCACGTGAGCCAGGGCGGACGACGCCAGACCGGCGAGGTCGTAGCCACCCTCAAGCGAGGAGACGATCCTGCCGCCGCAATGGCGGTTGGCGACCGAGACGATCGCCCGCGTCGCCCAGGCGAAATCTTCCGCCTCCAGCGATTGTTCGGCCAGCGGGTCGCGGGCGTGGGCGTCGAAGCCGGCGGAAATGAAGATCAGCTCGGGCGCGAAGGCGTCCATCCGCGCCATGAGGCCCTCGAACGCGCGGCGCCACACCTCGCGCGGCGCATCCGGCGGCACCGGCGCGTTGACGATATTGCCGACGCCGACTTCATCGGCCGAGCCGGTGCCGGGATAGCAGGGGCTCTGGTGCACAGAGGCGAAGAAGGCATCCGCGTCCGCCTCGACCACCGCCTGGGTGCCGTTGCCGTGATGGACGTCGAAGTCGGCGATGGCCACCCGGCGCAGGCCCAGGTTCTGCGCCACGCGGGCGGCGATGGCGACGTTGGAATAGACGCAAAAACCCATGGCGCGGGAGGGTTCGGCGTGATGGCCGGGCGGCCTGACGGCGCAGAAGGCGCGGGTAAGGTCGCCGGCCGCGACCGCCCGCGTCGCGGCGACCACCGCGCCGGCCGCCCGCCGCGCGGCGATCAGCGAGCCGGGCGACATGTGGGTGTCGGGATCGAGGCGAATGATCCCGGTCACCGGGGCGGACGATTCGACGACGCGGACATAGGCCTCGCCATGCACGCGCGCCAGATCCGCCGCCTCGATCAGAGGCGCGGGCCGGGTCTCGAGTTTGAGATCGGAGGCGTCGGCCAGGGCGCCGGTCACCGCCATCAGCCGCTCGGGCCGCTCGGGGTGGCCTTCACGCGGTCGATGCTCGAGCATATCAGGATGGGTGTAGAGGGCGACGTCCATGCGCGGCCTTCTTATAGGGTGTTGGGTGTGGAAACCATGACAGAGACAACAATCCGCAGGGCCGGGGTGAGCGACGCCAAGGCGCTGGCGACCTTGAGCCGCGCCACGTTTTCAAACGCCTTCGCCCATCTCTACGCACCGGCGGACCTCAAGCTCTTTCTCAAGACCAGCTATTCCCTCGCCAAGACCCGCCGGAACCTCGCCGATCCGGCGATCGGCATCTGGCTGCTCGAAGCGGACGGACAGGCCGTGGGCTATGTGCAGGTCGGCCGCTGCGCCCTGCCGCATCCCGACGTGACCCCCGCGTGCGGCGAGATCAAGCGGATCTATCTACTTCCGCAATGGCAGAGCGGCGGCGGCGGCGCGCGCCTGCTGGAAACCGCCCTGGCCTGGCTCGAACGCGACGGGCCCCGGCCGGTCTGGTTGGGCGTCTATTTCGAGAACGTCAAAGCCCAGCGGTTCTACGGGCGGTATGGATTTGAAAAGGTCGGCGAATACGGCTTCGTCGTCGGCGCGACCGTCGATCGCGAGTTCATCCTGCGACGGGGTTGAGAGGGCCCTCTCCGTCGCGGCGCAAGGAAACGCGCCGCGCCACCTCCCCCGTCCTCTGCGGAACCGCCGACGAGGAGAAGATGGCATCTCGCTCCTCCCATGCAAGCGAAGCGCAGCGGGGGAGATGGCGCGCGCGCTCGCGCGTGATGGAGGAGGGCCCTGTTCACACTGGACATTGCATGAGTCCCTCGCCATCTTGAGGTTCAAACACCTGTTCGATCCCGTCCGCGAGAGTCCGCCCGATGTTCATGCGCTTCTTCACCGAACTGCGCTCGGCCAAGGTGCCGGTGTCGCTCAAGGAATATCTGATGCTCATGGAGGGCATGGATAAGTCGGTGATCGAGCGGCGGGTGGAGGATTTCTACTATCTGTCGCGCTGCGCCCTGGTGAAGGACGAAAAGCACCTCGACCGCTTCGACGTCGTGTTCGGCCATGTGTTCAAGGGTCTGGATCTGGTCAGTCTTGAAAACCAAACGACCGACATCCCCGCCGAATGGCTCAAGCGCCTGACGGAAAGCTTCCTCACCGACGAGGAGAAGAAAGAGATCGAGGCCATGGGCGGCTTCGACAAGCTGATGGAGATGCTCAAGGAGCGCATGGAGAAGGGCCGCGGCGACGGCGAAGGCGAGGACGGCGACGAGAACGCCCGCGGCAATGGCCGTAACTTTCCCATCGGCGCCGACGGCTATCACCCCGAAGGCATCCGCATCGGCCAGGACAAGGGCCGCCACGGCCGCGCGATCAAGGTGTGGGACAAGCGCGAATACAAGAACCTCGATGATTCGGTCGAGTTGGGCACCCGCAACATCAAGATCGCCCTGCGCCGCTTGCGCAAATTCGCGCGGCAAGGCGCGCCGGACGAACTGGATATCAAGGGCACGATCAAGGAAACGGCCAACAAGGGCTATCTCGATCTGATGATGCAGCCGGAGCGGCGCAACGCCATCAAGGTGCTGATTTTTTTCGATATCGGCGGCTCGATGGATAGCCACATCCGCGTATGCGAGGAGCTGTTCAGCGCCGCGCGCACCGAGTTCAAGACCATGGAGTTTTTCTACTTCCACAACTGCCTGTACGAGGGCGTGTGGAAGGACAATCGCCGGCGCCACACCGAAAAACTCGACACGTGGGAAATCCTCAACAAATACGGCAAGGATTACAAAGTGATCTTCGTCGGCGACGCGACCATGAGCCCCTATGAAATCACCTATCCGGGCGGCTCGGTGGAGCACTGGAACGAGGAGCCGGGTGCGGTGTGGATGGCCCGCGTGGCGAACACCTGGAAGAACGTCGCCTGGCTCAATCCGACGCCGGCGCGGCACTGGAACCACACCCCCTCGATCGGAGTGATGCGCGAGATCATCGGCGAGCGGATGTTCCCCCTGACCATCCAGGGACTCGACCAGGCGATGCGCGAGCTATTGCACTAAAAATTCGCTGGTCTTCCCAGGCGCGAGAAGACGATTTCAGAGGCGACAAGGCCTCAGTTCAGACTGTGCGCCTCGACGCGCCGATTGGCCGCATCGCGCGGATTTGCCGGCACGGCCAGATCGTCCGAGCCGTAGCCTCTGGCTTCGAGACGCGATTGATCGATGCCGTGCGAGACGAGGAACGCCCTCACCGCTTCGGCCCGCGCTTGCGAGAGGGCCCGGTTGCGAATCCGCGACCCGCTGGCGTCGGTATAGCCGGCGATTTCGAAACGGGCGCCGGAGACGGCGGGGGTCGCCAGTGCTTTGGCGAAACTCATCGCCTCCGCTTGCCCCTGATCGGTCAGTTCGGACGAGCCGACTTTGAAGGTGATCATCAGGTCGCTCAACACCGACCTGTGGCGCCGCGCCGTCGACATCCAGCGCGGTCTTGGCGCGATGGTCGCGCCATGGCGGGCCGCCGCTCCGGGCTTGGCGGCGCTTCGGTCAAACAGGGTAAATCCTTTCGTCGCACCGACCGCCGGCGGACAAACACCGGCCTGGTCGCGCGGCGCGCCATTTGCGCACGGTTCGCTCTGGATCGCCTTGATGAAGGCGTCGGGTGATCGCTGGGCGATCGGCCCCGCATGAGCGCCGCCGCCAATGAGGACGACCGACAACATCAAGGATGCGTTGACACGGCGCATGGGAACCTCGCGATGATCCGACCGCTATGGGTATCACTCGCCTTGGCCGCGGACAACAAAATTGCCCCAAATGCGCCGGTCGGGCCGCGCCGTTGGCGCGGAGCGTCGCCGATCGTCGGCCTGACCGGAGATTTGGCTGGGGAACTAGGACTCGAACCTAGAATGACGGTACCAAAAACCGCAGTGTTACCATTACACCATTCCCCAGAACGCGCCGGTCCTTGATGGACCAGATCGCCGCTCCGCGCGAGGGCGGTCCAATAGCGCAGGGTCCCGCCGCTTGCAACGGCGCTAGAGCACGATGACATAAGGCGGTGTCGCCTTATGTCATCGTGCTCTAGTCGCTTGCGAGGGGGGAGGGGCTTGTCTATAAGCCCCGTTCTTCAATCGGAGTGTGGCTCAGTCTGGTAGAGCACCGCGTTCGGGACGCGGGGGTCGCAGGTTCGAATCCTGCCACTCCGACCAAATTTCCCCGAAATTGACCGCCCCCTCCGTCTCGCGCAAGCGGGCGCGATCCACCTCCCCCGTCCTCTTCGGGACAGGGGAGGAGCGTTTTTATCTCGTTCTAGCTCCTCCCATGCAAGCGAAGCGCAGCGGGGGAGGTGGCGCGCGATGCTCTATCGCATCGCGTGACGGAGGGGGCGCTCTTCCCCCTTTGGCCTTCGCGATCAACTCCGCTAAGACCCTCGCCATGAAACAATTCCTGATCACCATCGGCGGCGTGTTCGTTGGCTTGGCGCTATTTTTTGTCGGGGCGCCTTTGCTGGTCATCGCGGTCATAGCGAGCGCATCGCAACCGGCGCCGTTGGCCGGGCACAATGTGCTGGTGCTCGATTTGCGCAGGGGCCTGTCGGATCAGGATTCGCCTTCGCCGTTCGCGTTTTTCAGCGGCAAGGCCCAGTCGGTGATCGGGATCGAGCAGACTCTTCGCCGGGCCCAGGACGACGGCCAGGTCGGCGGTCTGCTGGTGCGGCTGCCCGAGGGCGGCATGGCGCCTGCGGCGGCGGACGAGCTGCGCGGCGCCTTCAAGCGCTTTCGCGCCGCCGGCAAGCCGATCCTGGTGTTCAGTCAGGGCCTCTACGCCGACGGCATGGTCCCTTCGACCTATGAACTGGCGGCGGCGTCCGGCGATATCTGGATGCAGCCCGCCGCGTCGTTCCAGGTGACGGGTCTGGCGCGGCAGGACGTGTTCTTCAAACGCTTCTTCGATCGCCACGGCGTCAAGGCCGACTATCAGCAGCGTTATGAGTACAAGAACGCCGTCAATTCCTATCTCTATGACGACTACACCACGGCCCATCGCGAATCGGAGCTGGGCTGGATGGGGTCGGTCTATCAAACCGTTCTGACCAGCGTCGCCGCCGACCGCGCCTTGTCCGTGGCCGAGGTGAAGGCGCGCCTGGAGGCGGGCCCGTATTCGGCCGAAGACGCCAAGGCCAAGGGGCTGATCGACGCCGTCGGCGATCTGCGCGCGGCGGATCAGGCGATCCTCGCCAAGGCGGGGTCGGACGCCAGGCTCGTCGCGTTCAAGGACTACCAACCGGCCGCGACGTCGACGATCGGCGCCGGCGGCACGGTCGCGGTTATCGGCGCGGAGGGCGCCATCATGACCGGCGAGGACGGCGCGGCCAATCCGCTTGGCGGCAGCGACACCATCTATTCGGATGACGTGAGCAAGGCGTTCTACGCCGCCATCGATGACAAGGACGTCAAGGCGATCGTGTTCCGCGTCTCGTCCCCCGGCGGTTCGGACACCGCGTCCGAGCAGATCCTGAGCGCAGTGCGCGCGGCCAAGGCGGCGGGCAAGCCGGTGGTGATCAGCATGGGGACCTACGCCGCGTCCGGCGGCTACTGGATTTCGTCGCAGGCCTCGGAAATCGTCGCCCAGCCGACCACGCTGACCGGCTCTATCGGCGTGTTCGGCGGCAAGTTCGCGCTGGGCGAGGCGCTGGCCAAGTTCGGCGTCGACATGCGCGGCGTGAAGGTCGGCGGCGACTTTGCCGACGCCTATTCGAGCACCGCCCCGATGACCGCCAGCCAGACCGCCGCCTTCTCGGCGGTGATCGACCGCATTTACGGCGGCTTCGTCGACCGCGTGGCCAGCGGCCGCAGGCTTACCCCAGAGCGGGTGCGCGACATCGCCAAGGGGCGGGTGTGGACCGGCGAGCAGGCCAAGACCCTGGGTCTGGTCGATAGCCTGGGCGGTTTCTACGACGCGGTTGATCGCGCCAAAGCGCTCGCCGGCATCAAGGGCAAGGCCCGGTTGCGGTCGTTCGACGCCGACTCCTCGCCCTTCGACGCCATGCGCAAGATGGTCGGCGCGTCGGCGCGGGTGATGGGCTTGATGTCTCAAGCTGACGCCGTGGCCCAGTCGCCAGGTGCGCGGGCGCTGGCCGCGGGGGTCGGCGACGCCGCTCTGCGGGCGCGCGGCGCAACCGTGCTGGCGCCGCGATTTGTGCGGTAGGGAGAGCCCCCTACCGCTCGGCTTCGCTGGGTCGCTTCCCCCGGAGGGGGAAGAGAAGCGCACAGGAACCTGTTTTCCCCCTCCGGGGGAAGTACCGCCGAAGGCCGGGAAGGGGGCAGACCGGACGGGCCGTCGGTGACGAGGGTTTATCCGGATTCGCCCCAGATCCGGCGAAGGTTGTTGCGCACGTATTGTAGCCGGGTGCGATTGTCCCAACTCATATTGGCGCCCTCAAGCGCGGCGACGTCTTCGAGGTGATAGAGCAGGTCGCGATGCGCCGGGTCGGGGATCATGCTCTCGATGAAGGTGAGGCCGACGAGCCGTTCGCCGGCGGTCACCGGTCGCACTTCATGGAGGGTGTTGGAAGGATAGATGACCGCCGAGCCCGCCGCCCCCTTGAAGGTCACGCTCGCCGCGCCCAGAGTTATGGCAAGCTCGCCGCCGGCGTAGGTCTCGGGCGGCGCGAGGAACAGGGTGCAGGAAAGGTCCGATCTCAGGGGGCGTTCGCCCAGCGGTATGAATGGGGCGTCCGCATGAACCCCATAGTTCATGCCGGCCGTGTACTTGGCCACCACCGGCGGCGAAATGATGCGGACGTAGGTGAAATTGCGGAAGGCCTCATTGCGCAGCAAGGCGCTGGCCATCAGCTTGGAGGCGTTGCGAAAAGCCGGGTCGGCTTGATCGATCTGCAAATTGTGTTTCACTATCGAATGCGGATTCGACATCCGTCCGTCAGCGAATTTCGCGCCCGAGGCCCACTCGCGCAGGCGGATGAGTTCGGCTGGCGTCAGAACATCGGTCAGCTCAAGGAACATGCCGCCAGTGTGCCCTCGTTGCCGTCATCGCGAAAGACCCGATGCCCCTCAATCAGCCGAATAGCCAAGACGGTCCGCCCACAGGCCCCGGATCGACAGGACCGGCGCCAGTGGCTCGCGCCGCGCTTTGTGGGATGAAGCCCGATCCCGTCCCTCTGGAGACACTTATGGCCGCCGCCGGGGCCGGCCAGCCGGACGCCATGACCGAACTGGCCAAGCGGTTGATGGTGGGAAAGGCGGCGCCGTTCGCGCCGAAAGACGGGTTGGATTTGCTGTCGCGGGCGCAGGCGCACGGAGAGGCCGAGGCGCCGCGGATTGCCGCCAATCTCGCCGCCGCCGGCGCCTGGCGCCCGCAAAGCTGGACCGACGCCTTCGATCTCCTGGCGCTGGCCGCCGAACGAGGATCCGCGCTCGCGCAGGGGCAATTGAAGCTCCTGGCGAGCGAAGCCGGCGACGGCGTTGATTGGCGAACCCTGGCGGCGCGGATTGATGTGGCCGGATGGCTGGCCCCACCGCCGCGCGTCCCGATCTGCGAGGCGCCCAGGATGCGCATCGCCAAAAACTTCGTTGCGCCGGCCGTATGCGACTGGATGATGGCCCAGGCGCGGGACAAGCTGCAGCCGGCGAAAATGCAGGACGCCTATGGCGCCGATCCGCACGTGTCGGTCGAGCGCACCAACAGCGATTTCATCATCGATATCGTCGAGGGCGACGTCGTGCTCACTCTCGTTCGCGCGCGCATTTCCGCCTTCATCGCCCTGCCGACGGTGGCGTTCCAGCCGCCGCAGGTCTTGCACTACTTGCCCGGGCAGGAGTTGAAGCCGCACTTCGATTTCCTGCAACGAAGCGTCTCGGCGGAAGCCGCGGAGGAAGCGGGCAATCAGATCATGACCGTGCTCGTTTATCTCAATGACGACTATGAAGGCGGCGAGACCCACTTTCCGCGCGCGAACATCCGCCACAAGGGCGCCAAGGGTGACGTCATGGCCTTCGCCAATGTCGATCCGTCGGGAAAACCCGACACCATGACCCTGCACGCCGGCCTGCCGCCCACGCGCGGCGAAAAGTGGCTATTGTCGCAATGGGTGCGCGACCGGCCTATCGCGACGGGGTGAGGCTCCCCTACGCGGGCACGATATCCAGCGCCGCGCTCGTGCGGGTGTCGTCTCCGGAAAAGGGCACGGTTCCGTGCCACATGTACGACGGGAAGAGCACGATCATCCCCGGCTCCGGCTTGACATAGTGTTCGGCGGGCAGGCGGGGCTGGGTCGCGACGCCTGGTTCGCCGAACTTGATCCAGCCCTCGCGCCCGTTATCAATCGCGCGCGGCAAGGCCAGATAGCAGGCCGACGACAGCCAGCCCTGCGGGTGGATGTGGTCGACGTGGAAGCCGTTCGGCCGCAGGCGCACCGACCACATGCCGGCGATGCGATAGCCGGCGGTCGCGCGGCGGCGCAGCGGGTCGTCGCCTGGTCCGAGCGCGGCGATATAGCGCCTGACGGGGCCGTCGATCGCGGTGACGAGGGCGCGAATGACCGGGTCATCGGCTTGATCGAGCCGTTGCTGGGTCTGGGTTCCGCCGCGCAGGGACTGGCCGACCGGATGGGCGCGCATGGCGTGGCGGCGATGCAGGCATTCCGCCACATCGGCTAGAAAGTCGTCAAGCCTGGACCAGCCGGGCGGGGTGTCGATGGGCGACGGCCGCACCAAGCGCGCGTAGTCGTAGAGTTGGCGATAGCGCGGATCGGCCATCATCCTCCAGGCGATCGCCAGGAGCGCGAGCGGTTGTTGCTGGACCGGCGCCTGTTCGTGAAGGCGCTCGGCGATCTTGGCGGCGTCGTCGGCGCGACCGAGCGCCAGGTCCGCCATGCACAGGGCGGTGAGGCTTCCGGGATCACCGGGCGCCAGGGCGACCGCCCTCCGCGCGTGGTCAAGGGCTCGCGAGGGGTCCGCCGTCGCGGCAAGGTGGGCGGCCATGACTTCCAACGCCGGATTGCTCCCGCCCGCCGCCAGTCCCTCGACGGCGACGGCGTAGGCGCCGGCCATGTCGCCCGCATATTCGAGGATGCGCGCCTTCTTTTCCCACAAACGGCCGTCGCGAGGATGGGCGCGCAGGGCTTGATCCAAAGGGGCCGTCGCGGCGGCCGTGTCCGCGGTTCGCATCCAGATCAACTGGGCCAGGTCGCCGTGAGCGTCGGCGGCGTCGGGTCGCCGCCGGAGAACCTCGCGAAAGCTCCGCGCCGCGTCGTCGAACCGGTCCTGGCCCTGAAGCGCCCGGGCGAGAACCAGCCAGGTTTCGGGCGCGTCGAGGCCCTTGCCGAACGCCCGGCGGGCCGCCGTCTCGGCTTCGGCGAACTGCTGTTTGTCGCCAAGCATCGCCGCGAGATTGTGCTCGGCCACGCCGCTGGCGGGTGCGACCGCAACGGCGCGCCGGCTGGCCGCGATCGCCTCATCCAGCCGTCCCAGGGCTTTCAACGCCTCGCCGTAGACCGAGAGAACATGGATGTCCGCGTCGGACTGGACCGCCAGCCGCTCGACGGCGCCCAGCGCCTCGACCGGCGCGCCGGCGGCGAGCCGCGCGCGGGCCAGGGCGACCTGGGCGGCCGATTGGCGCGGGTCGACAGCCACGACCCTCAGAGCCCGCCTGGACCGGGCGCGAGGCCGCCGAAGTCGTCGACGGCCTTCATCACCTCGACGATCAAGGCGCGCTCGATTTCGCTGAGGTCCGGACGCCAGATGTCGCAGATCAGCACGGTGCGCGGCTCGTCGCTGTCGTTCCAGGCTTCGTGTTCGATGGTGTCGTCGAACGCAAACGCCTCGCCGACCCGCCAGAGACGCGTCGTGCCGCCGACCCGAAAGCCGCAGCCGTCCGGCACGATCAGCGGCAGGTGAACGACCAGACGCGTATTGGCGACGCCGGTGTGCGGAGGGATGCGGGTGCGTGGGCTGAGGACCGAGAACATGGCGGCCGGGGAGCGGTTCGCCACCGTCGGCTGCGGCGCGCAGGCCAGAGCCGCCATGGTGTTGGGGCAAAGCGTACTGTTGGCCTCGACCGGCAGGCCTTCGCGCATCAGATGGAAGGCGCTCCACAATCGCGAATGATTGAGCTCGGCCCACTGGTTGAGCGGAATGCCGGGCGGATATTCGATATAGGGAGTGAATTCACCGACCCCCGCCGCCTGGATGGCGAGCAATTCTTCGACGATCGCCGGGGTATGGGCCTCGAACGCCTCGATCCACGGCATGTCGGCGCGGTCGAAGAACTCGACCTCGGCCAGGCCCGGATAGTGATATTGCACCGGCTCCGAATGGTAGACGCGTCGATTGCCGGTGAGGATGTCGATGAAGTGGTCCGCACGCCGCGCTTCGCCGGACGCGCATTGCGAGCGGACGTCGGCGGCGCCGGCGCGCAGGGCGTCCTCAAGCCCTTTGCGATACCGGTCGTGCACCTCGCGTCCGTGCGCGATCGCCTGCTGCATCGCCGCGCCGACCTGATCGGCGGGCGGGGTTTGGGTCAGAGCGACGCCATAGGCGCGGCCTGCCGCCCCGGCGTCGCCCGATTGCTCGATCAGCGTCGCCTTCATCAACAGGGCGACGAACAGGCGCGGATCGACGCGCAGGGCGTTCTCGATCGCTGCCAGCGCGGCGATCGGATCGCCCAGACCGCGGCGGCAGGCGGCCAGGCTCATCCACATGGCCGGATCGTCCGGTGAGATCGCGGTCGCCTGCACCAGATGCCCGGCGGCGCCCCGCAGGTCGTTGCGCCGCACGGCCTCGTCGGCGCGCGCTTTCAGCGTCGCCGCGTTCGCCGAGTTTTGATTGCTGTCATCCACCTTGGGTCCGCTCCGTTCGCGGCGTATCAATTAGTCTGCGGGGTAACCAAACCGCTCGATCCAGGGCCTTAGCATAGGCAACACCGGCGCCAATTGCGCCTTGTAGCGCCGCCACTGGCCGGCGCCGTCGGTGTAGAGGCCGCGCGCGATCTGGGCCGAACTGGCGCTGGACACGTGACCGCGCCGTGCGCGGCCCGCGACATCGATCAACTCAGGCCGCCAGTCGACGCCGATGAAGGCGCACGCCGCTCTGGACTCGGTCTCGAAGTCGGCGACCAGACCCTCATAGACCAGACGGTGTTCGGCCATCGGCTGCTTGACGCGCAGAATGTCGGCGAGTTGCATCGTGCCCGCATAATAGGCCGCCGCGCGATCAAGTTCGAGCAGTTCATAAGTCGACGAATTCAGGGTGAAGCGACGGCGGAAGCAACTGAGCACGACGTCGCGCGGGTCGCGCACCGCAAAAATGATCCTGGCGTTGGGAAAGAGCTTATAGATCAGGGGAAGCCTGACGACATTGAACGGATTCTTGTCGATGAAGACCTTGCCGGCGACATCGACGCCATACTGTTTGACCCGCGCCCAATAGTCGCCGCGGAATGAGTCCAGGGCTACGTCGGACAGAGTCTCAAGCTGATTCAACGAGGGGGCGTCGTTCATAAATTCGATCACCGCGGCGGTCAGGGTGTTACGCTCTTCGAGCGAGACGACGTCCGGGTGGTTGGCGAGCACGGTTTCCATCAGGGTGGTGCCCGATCGTGGAAAACCCATCAGGAACACATGGCCGCGGATGTCGTCGCGCCGAGCGGCGGGGTTCGTGCCCGCGCGCCAGCGTTCTTCGTCCAACGCGCGCGCCCAGTCGATCAGCCAGGCGATGGCGCCGGCGACGGTCGGCTGGTCCGGCGCCTCGAAACGCGGTTTCGCTTCGTCGCGCAGCCGTCGATTGGCCTCGACATAGGCGTCGAACGCCTCCGCGGGCCGGTCGAGAGCGTGCAGGGCGTCGGCCAGCATGCCCAGGGTCACGCCACGATCGTACTCACCCAGCTGCCCGGCGAGAAGGTCGCGCAGCCGGACCTCGGCCTTGGCCGGCTCGACAAGCTCGCTTTCCGCCAAGGCGAGCAGGGCGGGCGGAAAACCGGGGTAAAGGGCAAGCGCCCGGTCGGCGAAGTCGCGGGCACCCGCCGCGTCGCCGCGCCGCGCCGCCAGATTGGCGAGGTTCGACCAAGCCTGGACGTTCTCGGGATTGAGAGCGGTCGCCCTGAGGTAGGCGTCGGCGGCCTTGGCTTTCTGCCCCAGATGCTCCCACGCACTGGCGAGATTGAACCAGCCCGGCCCGAAGTCTGGCTGGATGGCCAGGGCTTGTTCGTAGCATTGTTGCGCTTCTTCGGGCCGCTCAAGCCGCGCCAGACACAGGCCGCAGGCGTTGATGATCGCATAGTCGTGCGGGGCGAGAAAATGCGCGCGGCGCAGATCCTTCAACGCCGCCTCGAAGTTCTGCGCCTCCTCATAGGCCAAGGCGCGGAGGTTCAGCAACAATGGGTGCTCAAGCCCGGTCGCCAACGTCTCGCCGGCGAGGCGCTTGGCCAGGTCCATGTCCTTGGCCTTTATCGCGCTGATGACCGCTTCGAGAGGAGAGCGGGTGGCGGCGGCGTGGATATCGCTAGTCGCCATAGCCGAAGGCCTCGATCCACGGCTGGAGGATGGGGAGAATCGGTTCGAGGTGGGCGGCGTAGCGGCGCCAGTGGCCGACGCCCTCGCTGTAAAGTCCGCGGCCGACCTGAGTGCTGCTGGGCGTGCCGATCCGCCGGGCGTTGGCGGTCGCGGCGAAGTCCTTCAGACCTTCGGTCCATTCAACCCCCAGGAAAGTGCATAGAG
>JANXUA010000006.1 GCA_025352085.1 Caulobacteraceae bacterium
AGGTCATCGGCGTGCGTTTCGCCCGGCGCCGTCGCGCCGCCCGGACCCGCGCCGCCGTCGCCAACTGGCGGCCCGATGCGCGCAAGGCGCGCGCGCTCTTGGAAAACGCCGATCGTCTGGCCGATCAAGGGCGGTTCGACCAGGCCGTGCGGCTGATCCTGCACCGCAGCGTCGAGGACATCGACGACCGTCGGCCGCGTCTGGTGCGCCCGGCCCTCACCGCACGGGAGCTCAGTGTCGCGCCGGACGTGCCCGCCCCGGCGCGCGCGGCCTTCACCAAGGTGGCGGCGATTGTCGAATTCAGCGCCTTCGCCGGCCGCCCGATCGGGCTTGAGGCCTACCAGCAATGCCGCGCGGCCTACCAGGATTTCGCCTTGCCGGGGGCGTGGGCGTGAGCGAAGCGCCCGCCCAAACCGGGAAGGACTCCGCCGAGCACGCCTTCGCCGCGCCCCTCACCCTGGCCCTGGTGATCGGGGTCGGCGTGTTCGCCTTCTGCGCGTTTCTGGTGTTGGGCGCCTATGCGCCGGACCTGCACAGCGGCGACAACGGCGAGGCGCACGCCCTGTCGAAATCGGCCATCGGTTTTGCCGGCCTTGTCGAAGCGGTCAGGCTGGCCGGCGACCCTACCATGATCAGCCGCGGGCCCCTGCCGCCCAGGCGCAACACCGGCCTGCTGGTGGCGACGCCCGGCGCCGGGGAGGAAAACGCGGCGGGTGGCCTGGCGTTCGACGGCCCGGTCCTGGTGATCCTTTCCAAATGGGAGACCGCGCCGGATGTTCTGCATAGGGGCTGGGTCAAGAAAATCGCCCTCGTGGACAGCGCCTGGACGCCAACCCTGGTCAAGGGCGCGCTCGTCGCGCGGCGGCGCGGCGTTTCGCGGGTGGCCTTGAGCGGAATCGCGGGCCCTTTCGCCACCGGATCGCGCCTCGCCGAAGGGCCGGTCGACTCCTTGCAGACGGTGAAGGAACCCGGCTGGATCCCCGTGCTCACCGACGAAACCGGCGCTGTCGTGCTGGCGCGCGATCCGAAGCGACCGCTTTACGTGCTGTCCGACCCGGACCTTCTCAATACGCAGGGCCTGAAAAGCATCGACACGCTGACCAGCGCGGTGACGATCCTCCGCAGCCTGCGCGCCGGCGACGGGCCGATCATGTTCGATGTCACCCTCAATGGCCTGGGCAAGGCGCGCAGCGTGCTGCGCCTGCTGTTCGATCCGCCGTTTCTCGCCGTGACGATCAGCCTGGCGGCGGCGCTGCTGCTGGCGGTCTGGCAGGCCCTGATCCGCTTTGGACCCATGCGCCACGCCGGGCGGACGATCGCCTTTGGCAAGACGGCCCTGGTCGACAACACCGCCGCCCTGATCAATATCGCCGGGCGCGAGCCGCACATGGGCGCGCCCTATGCCGCCCTGACCGCGGAGATCGCCGCCAAGGCCGTCGGCGCGCCGCGCGATCTGACCGGCGAGCCGCTCACCCGCTTCCTCGACCGCCTGGGCGTCCAGCGCGGCGCGACCGACGCCTTCAGCGATCTCGAGACCCGGGCCCGCATAACCCGGGACGCCGGCCACATGGTCCAGATCGCGCGGCGACTGTATAAGTGGCGCCAGGCGATGACGCGCGAGCAGGGTTGAGACTTTTCGGCGCGCGCCGCCCGGTTTTTGAACCTTGCGTGAAATCGTCGGAGCGTACGCCCGCTTCGCCTTGACTCCCAACCCCGCGCGCTTACCTCCCGCAGTGCGGCATTTCCGCGATCGAGGCAGGCATGGCGCGAGCGAGCGGCGATGGCGTGAAGCGCGTTCTGGTGTTGCAGGGCGGCGGCGCCCTGGGTTCCTATCAGGCCGGCGTCTACGAGGCCCTGGCCGAGCAGGGCGTCGACCCGCACTGGGTCGCGGGCATCTCGATCGGGGCGATCAACGCCGCCCTGATCGCCGGCAATGCGCCGGAAAACCGGGTCGACCGCCTGCGGGAGTTCTGGACCCTCGCCTCGGCCGGGCCGCAATGGGACATGGGATTTTCCGCCGGTCCGGCGCGCGCGTTGACCAGCCAGATCAACGCCGCCAACACCGCGATCTTCGGCGTGGCCGGCTTCTTCACCCCAAGGTTTCCGCCGCCGCAGTTCCAGCCGCAAGGCTCGACCGCGGCCCTCAGCTATTACGACACCGCGCCGCTGAAAGGCACGCTGGAGCGGCTGGTGGATTTCGACCGCATCAACGCCAAGGCGACGCGGTTCAGCGTCGGCGCGGTCAATGTGCGCACCGGCAATTTCGCCTATTTCGACAACCAGTCCACCAAAATCCGACCCGAACACATCATGGCGTCCGGTGCCTTGCCGCCGGGCTTCCCGCCGGTCGATATCGGCGGCCAAGACTATTGGGATGGCGGACTGGTGTCCAACACCCCGCTGGAATACGTCCTCGACAATGACGGCGAGGGGTCGCTGCTGGTGTTCCAGGTCGACCTGTTTCCGGCGCGCGGGCCCATGCCCAAGACCCTCGCCGAGGCGGCCGAGCGGGAGATGGA
>JANXUA010000039.1 GCA_025352085.1 Caulobacteraceae bacterium
TTTGGCGGGCCCGAGGCCCTGGCCCTGCTGCGTGACGATGTTGAAGGCGGCACGCGGCAGATCCTGCGCGTGCTGGTCGTCGTCGGGATCGGCCTCGTCTGCGCGTATATGCTGGGGACCCTGGCCATGCTGGGCATTCTGGGGCCGAACGAGGTTTCGCGGTTGTCGGGCGTGCCGGACGCCCTGCGCATCGCCTTGGGTCGTCTCGGCCTGGCCCCCCTGGCGCCGGTCGCGCTCGTCCTTCTGGCCATAGCGGCGCTCGGCGCCTTCAGCGCCTGGTTCGGCGTGGCCGCGCGGCTGCCGTTCGTGGTCGGCGTCGATCGCTACCTGCCGCGCGCCTTCGCCTACAGACACCCGCGCACCGGCGCGCCGGTCACCTCCATCCTGCTGCAGACCGCCGCCGTGTTCGTTTTGATCCTGCTCAGCCAGTTGGGCGAGACGGTGAAGGGCGCCTACGATTTTCTGGTGTCGATGAGCGTGCTCTCGTACACCATCCCGTTCGCCTTCCTGTTCATGGTCTATCTGCGCGTTCAGGCCACGCGACCGCCCGACGACGGTTGGTCGCCCGGCGGGCCGATGCGCGCCCGGCTGATCGGCGCGGTCGGTCTTTTGGTGACCCTCAGCGCCATCGCCTGCACGCTCGTCCCCAGCGCGGACGCCGCCGACAAAGCCGCCGCGGTCGTCAAGCTGGTGGGTAGCTCGGCTGTGTTGATCGGCGCGGGGGTCGGCGTCTGGTTGTGGGCGCGCCGCCGCCCGTCGCTGGTTAGTCTGCGCGGAACAGGTGACGCACCTTCAGGGTGATCCATTCAGCTTCCTGGCCGACGAAAAAGGCGGCGTCCTTGAAGCGCGGGCCGCGCAGATGCACCGCCGCGTCGTTGGAAAAGCCGATCCGCTCGCGCGGAACGCCCAGGAAATTCTGGTGAACCACGCCCTGGTCGGATTCGTCGTGGAAGGCCTGGACCGCGTATTCGCCCGGCTCAACGGCATTGATCTTCACCACCGTCGCGCCGACGGTCGCCGGCGCCGCGCCTTCGTATGGACACGACGGCTTGAGGAAGGTGTCCCGGGTGCACAGCTGCACGCGCACGTGGCCGCGCGCCTGGACAATGCCGGTGACCGCGATCTCGACGACCGCGGCGTGGGCGCTCGTCGCCAGCATGACGCTTGCCAGAGCGGTCGGAAGCGCCCGCCGCCAGGACGGCCGCGCCGATACTTTTCTCACGGAGTTCATAAGAATCCCTCGCGCGTCTCCAGACAGCGCGTGTGTTGCACTGGCGAAATAGTGGGCTCCCACCGCCCGATTTTCAATCCCGCAGGCTGAAAAACGTCCCTCGCCGTTGCTCAATTGCATCAGACTTGTACGGAGACCAGTTACAAAACGATCACATTCCGGCGCCTCGCGTGGTTGAGGCGCGCGGGCTATGGCGGTGACATGGCAAGATCATCCGGTTTGAAAGTCCTGGCCCACGCTCTGATCGGGGTCGCCGCGTTCGCGGTATCCCTTCCGGCGTCGGCGGCGCCGTTCGCCTGGGTGCAGATGGTCGCCGGCGGCGCGCAGGCGCGCCTGATCACCGATGCGCCGACCTGCCCGAAACTGTTCGTGAACGGCCGGCCCCGCGCGATGACCGAGCGCGCCGCGCCGACCCCTGAGTTCGCCAATCGCGTCTGCGCCGCCGATCTGCCGCGCGGCGCGCGTCGCGTGCGGGTGGAGGGCGTCCGATTGCCGATCGTCAAGGCCGCGCCCGAGCGCATCGTCATCCTGGGCGATTCCGGCTGCCGCCTGAAGGGCAAGGTCGCGCAGCACTGTAACGATCCGTCCGGCTGGCCGTTCGCCCGCGTCTCGGCCCTGGCGGCGGCGCAAAAGCCCGACCTGGTGATCCACGTCGGCGACTATTACTACCGCGAAAAGCCCTGCCCGCCCGGTGAGGCGGCCTGCGCCGGCAGCCCGTTCGGCGATCAGTGGCCGACGTGGAAGGCCGAAGTGTTCGATCCGGCCGCGCCTCTGCTGGCCGCCGCGCCGTGGGTGTTCGTGCGGGGCAATCACGAAGACTGCAACCGCGGCGCCAAGGGCTGGTTTCGCCAGTTCGACGCCGCCCCCGCGCCCAAAGCCTGCCCGACTCAGGCCGACACCTTCGCCGTCGAGCTTGCCGGCGTGCGTCTGTTCGTGGTCGACAGCAACGACACCGAGGACATGACCGCGCCGGGCGATCTGGTCGCCGCCTTCGGCCAACGCCTGGACGGCGTGCGCGCCGACCGGACGGCGTGGATCGTCACCCATCGCCCGGTGTGGGACAGCCTGCGGATCGGCGGGCTCCTCACCGACAGCGTCGTCAACGCCACCGAGCGGGCGGCGATGAAGGGCCGCGACCTCGCCGGCGTCGAGATGATCCTGTCGGGGCATGTGCACAACTTCACCAGCCTGTCGTTCGGGCCGCAGCGTCCGGCCCAGCTGATCGTGGGAACGGGCGGCGACGAGCTCAGCAAGAACGACGCGCCGCCGCCGGTCGCCGGAACCCCCGACATCGACGGCCTCACCGCCGACGTCTTCACCATGGGCCGGTTCGGCTATTTCCTGTTCGAGCGCCGCGGCGGCGACTGGATCGGCGCCTTCCACGACCTCACC
>JANXUA010000042.1 GCA_025352085.1 Caulobacteraceae bacterium
CTTGCGAACCTGAAGGCTCAGATCCGCATTCGCCGTCAGAAAGCTGCCGAACACCTCCTGGCCGAACCCGTGCTGAATAGCCTCATCGGATCGGAGCCACACGATGCGGAGATTGTCGTCGCTCAAGGCGCCCCCGCCCGGAAAGATGGTGGCCTGGCTGATCATGTCGACGCCCGCGGCGGCGGTCCACTTCAGGCGTCTGAGGCGAATGATCGGATCGTCCACCTCCAATGTTCCGACGTAGGAATTGCTGGTCAGGTGCAACGGCGCCAGGATATCGCCCGGGTGCGAGCGGCCGTAGGCGAAACTGGTCTGCGCGAATATGCCGCCGCCGCCGATCCGCGCCTGTTCAATCACCTCGACCACCTGCTGGGCGTTGTTCTCCAGGGTGGAGTAGGCGATCAGCGACGTGCGTTCGCCAAAATGGGTGAAGCTGTTGAAATCGACGCGCGCGATGCCGCTCCATCGGCCCAGGGTCTTGGAATTGGTGTTCTCGACCGCCGCGATTTCATCAATGGGCGTGCGCGACAGTCCGATATCCAGATCGAGACCCCCGGGGGGCGCGTCCTGGGATGTCGAGTGCGACAGGGCGGCGCTGACGTGGACGCCGGGAATATCATTGGCGAGCAGCAGGTAGCGCTGAGCCGTATCGAGGTCGAACGGCGCCAGACCACGCAAATGGTTCAGATAGGCTTCGATCCTCCCCTGAACCGGCCCGATATTGCCGTGATAACGCACCGATACGATCTGCGCCTCGATCACCGTGAAGGCGACGCGCCCGCCGGTGATCTGCTGTTTGGGGATCAGGACGCGGGCAAGAATGCTTTTCTGAAAGAGCGCTCCAGCGATACGATCGCGGATGTGGCAAAGGTCCGCCGGGGTGATCTGCCGACCGAGCATATCCGACGCGACATCGTGAATGGCGTCGCTCGACAACGCCTTGGTTCCGTTGACGTCCACGCCGGTCAGAGTGAAGGCCAATGAGGAGTCGGCGGGCAGGGTGCATGGCTCCGACGTGGGAGCGGTGAACAAATCGGACGGGCGCCGATGGGCGGCGGTCTCCGCCCGCCCGCCGGGATTGAGCTGTTCGCGCGTCGGCACGGCCTGCGGCGGAGTCGGCGCGGCGGCGGGCGCCGCCTGAGCAAGAGCGCTCCCCGCACCCAAGACAACGGTCAACCCCGCCAGACCGGAAGCAAACCCCCAACGACTGCGCCGACTGTTCATATCGTCCCCACCCGCTTCTAAGACATTTCACCGACCGACAGTCAGAGCGGCGACCTGAGCGACGGGATACGAACGAGACGGCCCTCTAGTTGAGATTGCGCGCCTCAACCCGGCGATTGGCCGGGCTGCGTGGATTCGCCGGAACAGCCAGGTTTTGGGAGCCATAGCCTTTGGCTTCGAGCCGCGATTGATCGACGCCCTTCGAAACCAGGAACGATTTCACCGCCTCGGCGCGGGCTTGTGACAGGGCGAGGTTGCGATCCGACACCCCGCTCGCGTCGGTATAGCCGGCGATTTCAAAGCGGGTGCCGGAAATTGCCGGGGTCACCAAAGCCTTGGCGAAGCTGGTCGCCTCCACCCGGCCCTGATCGGTCAACTCCGCCGAACCCACCTTGAAGGTGATCATCAGGTCGCTCAGCACCGAAGTTCGGCCCGCCGCCGGCGGGGCCATGCGACGTTTCGATGGAGCCACGGCGGTTCTCACCGGGTGCGACGCCCCGACATGCGGCGCCGTCGCGCTGGGCGCGTGAGCGCCGCCCGTCGCGGGCGTCGGACTAGCGAAAAGGGTGAAACCTTTCTGGCCACCGCTCACCGGCGGGCACAACCCGTCTTCGTCCCGCGGCTCGCCGTTTGCGCACGGCGCGCCTTGGATGGCTTTGACGAAATCGCCCGGGGACCGTTGAGCAACCGGCTCGGCATGTGCCATTCCGGAAATCCAGACAGTTCCCAAAATCAAGGAAATCGTAAGTTTGCGCATCTGAACCCCTAAAGAAAGCCTTTCCCAATCCTTAACACGCACGGCGTCGTTGGCAATATTGTTTACTCAAAAAGGCGGGATTCTTTTATGAAATTGCGAGGTTCGATCGCGCCGACTCCTCTGTCGATCCGCAGAGCCGCCGCATCTGAGCCGTGCTCACGCCACAATCATGCCTTCTAGCCGTCCGCGCATGATGGCTTCGGCTCCGGCTACGATTCGGTGGACCAGGTCGGCGCAGCTGGGGATGTCGTGGATCAGGCCCTGGATCATCCCAGCTGACCAGATACCGTGGTCCGGGTCGCCGGTTTCATAGACCACCTTGCCGCGCGCGCCGGCCACCAACTCGCGGACCTCCTCGAACTTGGCGCCGCCGCGCTCAAGCTCGACCACCTGCCGGCTGACCGCGTTCTTAGCCACCCTGGCGGTGTTGTGCATGGTGCGGAAGATCAGCTCCGTGGCGCGTTCGTCGTTGAGCACCATCTGTTGTTTGACGTTTTCATGGATCGGCGATTCCTTGGTCGCCATGAAACGGGTGCCCATGTTGATCCCATCTGCGCCGAGGGCCAAGGCTGCCACCAGGCCGCGCGCGTCGCCGAAGCCCCCCGAAGCGATCATCGGGATCTTGATCTTGTCCGCCGCCGCCGGGATCAGGATCAGACCGGGAATGTCATCCTCGCCGGGATGGCCCGCGCACTCGAAACCGTCGATGGAGATCGCGTCCACGCCCATGCGTTCGGCCGATAGGCCGTGGCGCACGGCCGTGCATTTGTGGATCACCTTGATGCCGTGCTTCTTGAATTCGTCGACGTGTTCCTGCGGCTTGTAGCCGGCGGTTTCGACGATTTTCACACCACTTTCGATGATCGCGGCGCGATACTCCGCATACGGTGGCGGCTTGATCGCCGGCAATATGGTCAGGTTCACGCCGAACGGTTTGTCGGTCAGGTCGCGACAGCGTGCGATTTCCCGGACAAGATCCTCCGGCGTCGGCTGGGTCAGGGCGGTAATGAATCCAAGCGCTCCGGCGTTGGCCACGGCCGAAACCAGGCCGGCCCGACCGACCCACTGCATGCCGCCCTGGGCGATCGGATGGTCGACGCCGAACAGTTCGGTGAAGCGGGTCTTGATCATGCTTGCGTCTCCCAGCGCCATGTCCGCCGACCGTCTAGGATGACTGTCCAAACGTCAATCAACCACGAAACCGCGCGAGCGGATTTGCCTATGGCGTCTCCGCCGCAATGCTGCGAAGCGCCTTTTCAAAAGCGGCGGGGGGCTGTCCGCCGGAAATCAGATAACGATCATTGATCACCACGGCCGGCACGGCGGTGATCCCCTCCTCGAACCAGCGCCGTTCCGCCGTGCGAACCTCGTCGGCGAACAGGCCGGCGTCTAGAACATCCCTCGCCGCCGCGCCATCCAGCCCGGCATGTTGTGCGGCCGCGACGAGAATCTCGTGATCGGAGGGGTTCTGGCCGTTCGTGAAATAGGCGGCGAACAGGGCACGTTTCAAATCCGCCTGGCGACGGTTGAGCCCGGCCCAGTGCAGCAGGCGGTGGGCGTCGAAGGTGTTGTAGATCCGGCTCTCATCGCCCATCGCCATTGTGAAGCCGACTTCGGCCGCGCGGGCGCGGATGTTTTCTCGCGCCGCCGCCGATTGTTCGGGGCTTGAGCTGTACTTCTGAGCGATGTGTTCGACGATGTTCTGTCCACCCGGCGGCATGTCAGGATTCAGCTCGAAGGGCTGGAAATGGATCTCCGCCTGGACGAGATCACCGACCCGCGCCAGCGCCGCTTCGAGGCCGCGCAGTCCAATGACGCACCACGGACACGATACGTCCGACACGAAGTCAATTTTCATGGGCTTGGACATGGTCGGCCCTTCCTTGCAGTGGCTCCGGGGGACATCCTGCTTCGAACACGCGCGCCGCGCCAGTCCCGCGAAGGGCGGCGGACACGCAAAACCGTGACGCCCCAATACCGCACACATACACGCAGCGCCTCCTGCTGACAGCCTGTTCGCGCTGGCGTCTAAATATCGCGGCGCCCCAGGCGCCGAGGACGATTAAGTATATCTGACAAGATATACTTAAACCATAGAATAAAAGAGCATGAGATGGTAGACAAAAGTTACGACTCGGCGGTGGCCTGGCAAAACTTCCTTGGCGAGATGGAGCGGGGCTTCAATTCATTCGCTAACCAGGCGATGGGCTCATCCGGGTTCAGTCGGGCGATGAACCAGGTTTCCGGTACGTCGATCGGCGCGCAAAAGGCGCTTGGCGAGGTGATGGAGCCAACGTCCTGCCCGAGGTTCACGGCCTGGCCGACATGTTGGAAGAAGAGCTGATGATGCTCGAAAAGGCCTTCGGATTGGCCGAGGCGTCGCCCGCCAAGGCGCTGGCGCCCAAGGCCCGCTGCGCGCACGCCGCAACAACTGCAAAGCCGGCCATACCGAGGCGCCGCCGCCAGTCTGAAGCGCGTCAGGCGGCCTTCTTTAGTTGATCGCCCGCCGCGTCCGGCTCGGCGAGAAAGGCGTTGACCAGCGGGATCGAGGCCTCCGGCCTGGCGACAAGGAACAGATGTCCGCCAGCGACGATCTCCAGGCGGGCGTTGGGAATCAGGCTCGCCAACAGCCGCCCGTTCACCACCGGCACGATCTTGTCGTCGGCGCCCATCAGCACCAGCGTCTTCTGCTTGATGAACGGCAGGAAGGGGACGCTGGTCCAGCCGACCATGGCGCCCAGCTGGTAGAGATAGCCGCGTTGGGTCGGCGGCTGCAGGCGCGAGACGTGATCGCTCGTGCCCATTGCGTCGCCGTACAGGGTCTGGAAGTTCGCGCGCATATAGTTGGGATCAATATACCGGCGCGGGCTGGCCATTTTTGACAGAACCTTCGGGTCGCCGGGGACCATGAAGACGCCGGCCGCCGTCGCCGCTAGGATCAGCTTGCCGACGCGCCTGGGATTTTGAAAAGCGAATTGCTGGGCCATGCCGCCGCCCCAGGAGACCCCCATCACGTCAACCTGACCGTCATAGCCGAGCTTGTCGAGCAGGCGCGCGGCGCGCAGGGCCATGGTCCATGGGCGGTAGGGAAAACGCGGACTGGGAGAGCCGCCGACGCCCGGCATGTCAAAGGTGATGAGGTCACGGTCAGGCAGCCAATCGGCCAACGGCGCCATCAGTTCGATGTTCGCGCCGATGCCGTTGAAGAACAGCAGCGGCCGGGCTGGAGATTTTCCCGCCGCGGGCGCGGCGGTCCACACCGCGACGCGCAGGGGCCTGCCGCCGACGCTGAGGGTTTGTATGTTTGGGGCGCGGGGTTTGATCGGCGCGGATTTGGGCAAAAACTTTCCTCTTATTCGAGAACATATCGGCCCGGGGCGGGATCGCCGGCGGGGTGTTTGCGTGAGCCGAGTGATTTGGGCGCCGCCTTGAGTTCGCCTGAGCGAGCCTGCAGCCACTCCAGCCAAAGCGGCCACCAGGATCCGGCGTGCTCCCGCGCGTGCGAGGCCAGCCATTCATCGACGTCGGCGGGCGGTCGCGCCTCGCTTTTGAAATACCTGGCCTTGGGGTTGCCGGGCGGGTTGAGCAGGGCCTGGATATGGCCCGACTGCGACAGCACGAACGCCACGTTCGGCGAACCGATCAGCTGGGTGGCGCGATAGCACGCCTTCCAAGGCGTAATGTGATCTGTGACGCCGGCGACCACGAAACAGTCCTGCGTCACCTTGGTCAGGTCGACGGTGTGGCCGGCGATCTCGGCGGTTCCGGGCCGGGCGAAGGGTTGCGTCTCGAACAAGCCCAGATAGTCCGAGTGCAGTTTCGCCGTCAGATTGGTGGAATCGTTGTTCCAGAACAGCACGTCAAACGCCGGGGGGTCTTCGCCGTGCAGATAGTTGTTGACGACATAGTTCCAGACCAGATCGTTGGGCCGCAGCCAGGCGAAGGTGCGCGAGAGTGAGGCGCCGTCCAGGACGCCGGCCTTGGCTGATCGCCGGCGGGCCAGTTCGATGCCATGTTTGGAGACCAGCGCGCCGGTCTCGCTGTCGGTCGGCTGGGGGTCGAGGACGCAGACCATCAGGGTCGCCGAGTTGATGCGGGCGTCGCCCTTGGCCGCGAGTTTGCTCAGCAGCGTCGCCGCCGTAATGCCGCCTGAACACGCGCCGGCGATATTGACGCTCTTGGTCTTGGTGATCCGGCCGATCACATCGATCGCCTCGATCAGGGCGTCCACATAGTCGCCGAGGCCCCAGTCGCGGTGCTCCTTGGTGGGATTGCGCCAACTGACCAGGAAAGGCTGCACGCCGCCAGAGACCAGGAAGCGGATAATGCTCTTTTCCGGGGAAAGATCGTTGACGTAGGCCTTGTTGATCTGCGGCGGGATCAGCAGGAACGGGGTCGCGTGCACATGATCGACCAAGGGCGCGTACTGGATCAACTCCATCATTTCGGTGCGATGCACCACCGCGCCCTGGGAATTGGCGATGTTCTCGCCGATCTTGAACGGGCGCTTGTCGACCTGACTGACGATGCCGTCGTTCTTGGTGATGTCGTCATAGGCGTTTTTGAGGCCCCGGATCAGCGAGCCGCCGCCGGTTTCGACCGCCTTCTTGATTGCCGAGGGATTGCCGATCAGGGCGTTCGTCGGGGCCATGGCGTCGAGGATCATGCCGGTGACGAAGTTCGCCCGCGCGCGCTCCATCTCGTCGAAGTCGACGTCGTCCATCCAGCCGCCGACGCCTTGGCGCATGGCCAGATAGTATTGCATGCCGGCCTTGTAGAACGGGTTGGCCCGCCAGGCCGGATCGAGAAAGCGCTTGTCCCTGGGGTCGGGCTGCAGGTCGGAGCGATTGGCGACGATACGGACCACCTCGTCGCCGAATTTCTTCATGTGTTTGAGCGTCTTGACCGGACGTCCGGCCGTTTCGCGTAGCATCAGGCCAACCGCGCCGACCAGATCCTCGCGCGCCAGACCGACCAGGGGATTTAGGGCCACGGTGGTGTCGGCCGCGCCGGCGCCGAGGTCGACCCCTGGTTTGGGCATATTCGCTTCCTCCGGGCCGAATTGTGGGCGCGCCGATTTTTGCTCGCGCGACCATGAGCCTTGAGCGTATCTTCTAAGATTAACCCGCCCTGTCAATGGAACGGGCCGCGCGAGACTTTGACCATGGCCCAGGGCACCAAGGACCGCATACTCGAAACGGCCCTCGCGCTCTTCAACGCCGAAGGGGTCGGCGCGCTTTCGGCGATGGATATCGCCACGGCGCTGGGGATCAGCCCGGGCCATCTCTACTATCATTTCAAGGGCAAGGCGGAAATCCTCGCCGCACTGGTGGCGGCCTATCAGGGCGAAGTGGATCTGGTTCTGGAAACGGCGCTGGACGCCTGCCGGGGCGACGGCGCCACGATCGAAACGCTGTGGACACACGTGCATATTTTGGCCGAGGAGGCGTGGGATGCGAGGTTTCTCTATCGCGAAGCGGGCGCCCTGGCCCTGATGGACCGCGATCTGGCCGCCCGGATCCGCCGGATCGCGGTCAGCGAACGGGATGCACTGAAGACAATGCTTAACGCGCTCAGTCGCGCCGGCGTCATGATCGCTTCCCCAGAATCGATCGACGGCCTGGCTCGGCTGATGACCACGGGCATAGGCTTTCACGCCATCGAACTGGAGCTGGAAGGCGATCCTGGGCCGCCGCGCAGGCGCGTGGCGCGCGCGGCGGCCCAGATTATGCTCTTGCCCGCCGGACTGGCACGGACGGTTTAGGCGGCGATGTCGTGCGCCTTGGGGGCCTTGGCCGCCCGTTCGGCCTTCAGAGTCGCCACTTCGCCGGTCAAGGCTTCGACCTGCGCGGTGAGTTTTTCGACCGCTTGGCTGAGCGCCGCCGGATTGATCGGCGCGAGGGCTTCGGACACGCTCTTGCGCACCTTGCCGATGCGCTCTTCCAGGTCGGCGCGACGTTCTTCGCGGAAGCTCTTCGCCTTGGCGGTCGCATCTTCGAACATCGAGACGGCACGCTTGCCCGAGGGCGACTTGGCGAAGTTGTCGCGGACCCTGTCTTCGACTTCTTCGCCCTTGGCGACCAGTTGGTCGAAGGCTTCGTTGGCGTTCACAGCGAGACGCTCAAGGGCGTCCTGGGTCTCGGAATACATACGGTCGTAGGCGCCGACGCCGGCGAGCCAGATCTTGCGGGCGACGTCGAGGTCGGCGGTGGTTTCGGTCTTTTTGGCGGTTTTGGCGGTCTTTTTGGCGGTAGCCATGGTGTTGAGCCTTTGAATGGTCACCCGCGATGGGGAGTGCATTCGTCGTCGTAACCGCAGCAATTAGAAAAGGCATTCTAGACGCCGTCGATCGCCCCCGTCGCGCGCCTAAAGCGTGCGCGCGATCAGCATGCGCATGATCTCGTTGGCCCCGCCGTAGATGCGCGAGACCCGAGCGTCGCGGTACATGCGCGCGATCGGGTATTCGTTCATATAACCGTAGCCGCCGTGGAACTGCAGGCACTGGTCGACGACCTTGCCCTGCAGCTCGGTCACCAGCAGCTTGGCCATCGAGGCGGTCGGCGTGTCGAGCTTTCCGTTCAGCAGCTGGTCGACGCAGTAGTTGACGAAGGTCTTGGCGGCCATGGCCTCGGTTTTCAGGTCGGCCAGTTTGAACTGGGTGTTTTGAAAGTCGAACACCGTCTTGCCGAACGCCTTGCGCTCCTTGACGTAGGCGACGGTGATCTCCAGCGCCTTTTCGATCTCGACCATCGATTGGAATGCGATGACCAACCGCTCGCGCGGAAGTTCGGTCATCAGCTGGCGAAAGCCCTGACCCTCGTCGAGACCCAGCAGGTTTTCGGTCGGGACCCAGACATCGTCGAAGAACAATTCCGAGGTGTCGGCCGCGTCCTGGCCGATCTTGTCGAGCTTGCGGCCGCGGCGAAAGCCCTCGACCTTGTCGGTTTCAACCACCAGCAGGGAAACGCCCTTGGCGCCCATCGTCGGGTCGGTCTTGGCGACGACCACGACCAGATTGCCCAGTTGGCCGCTGGAAATGAAGGTCTTGGCGCCGTTGATGCGGTAGCCGTTACCGTCGCGCAGGGCCGTGGTGCGGATGTTCTGCAGGTCGGAGCCGACGCCCGGCTCGCTCATGCACACCGCGGAGATCAACTCGCCGTTGCACAGGCCCGGAAGCCAGCGGTGTTTCTGCTCCTCGGTCCCATGCGCGACGATGTAGGGGACGATGATGCCGTTGTGCAGGGACGCGCCAAAACCCGACACGTCCTTGCGCCCCGCTTGCTCAAAGATCACCAGATCGTGGCGGAAGTCACCGCCGCCGCCGCCATAGACTTCGGGCACCGAAACGCCGAGGATTCCGCCTTGGCCGGCCTCGGTCCAGAAGGCCCGCTCGACCATGCCGTCCTCGCGCCACTTGGCGGTGCGCTCGGGCGGCGCGTGATCGTCGAAGAACTTGCCGACGCTGTCGGACAGGATGCGCAGTTCTTCGTCCGCCATGAAAGCCGGTTGCGGAAAATCGTGTGCGGGCACCGTTAAATCTCCTCCGTCCGCCGTTCGCGCCGCGGCGGCGGGGATCGGGGCGGACGATCAGTCATAGCGGGCCGCGCTCATGCGGTCGAGATTGCCCTCGGGGAAGCCAGAACGGAAACGCGCACCGCCTCCGTCACGCCGCCCTCGCATGTTGGAGCTCTTGACGGTAGCGTGGTTCCGGCGGGAACCCCATCGGCAAGGAATGCAACCGTGAAGATCGAACGTCTACCCGCGCTGAACTACACCCTGGCGCCGAGCAACCATCCCTATCTCAATGGCGCGTGGACGCCGCTGCGCGAAGAAGTGGATGTCGCCGATCTTGAGGTGATCGAGGGCGAAATTCCCGCCGATCTCGACGGGGTCTATCTGCGCAACACCGAAAACCAGATCCACCAGCCGCTTGGCCGCTATCACCCATTCGACGGCGACGGCATGATCCACCAGATCTCGTTCCGGGGCGGCCGCGCCAGCTATCGCAATCGTTTTGTGCGGACGCGCGGCCTCGAAGCCGAGCAGGAAGCTGCTGGTTCGTTATGGGGCGGGCTCGCGGACTCGCCGAAGCTCGGCAAACGCCCCGGCTTTGGCGCCCAGGGCGCGCTCAAGGATTCCTCCAGCACCGATGTGGTGGTGCACGCCGGCCGGGTCTTGTCGACCTTCTACCAGTGCGGGGAAGGCTATCGGCTGGACCCCGAAACACTTGAGCCGCAGGGTATCGAGAGCTGGACCCCGATCGACGGCATTTCGGCACATCCAAAGGTCGACGAGGCCACCGGCGAGCTATTGTTCTTCAACTATTCCAAGCACGCGCCCTTCATGCACTACGGCGAGGTGGACCGGCATAACCGCCTGACCAACTATATCGCCGTGCCTCTGCCCGGCCCCCGGCTGCCGCACGACATGGCCTTCACCACAAATTACGCCATCCTCAACGACCTGCCACTGTTCTGGGATCCTGAATTGCTCGCAAGAGGCATACACGCGGTGCGGATGCACGATCTGCCGTCGCGTTTTGCCATCATCCCGCGCCATGGCCGCACTAAAGACATCCGCTGGTTCGAGGCGGCGCCGACCTATGTCCTGCACTGGATGAACGCCTACGAAGAGTGCAATGAGATCGTTCTGGACGGCTATTTCCAGGAAAATCCGACACCGTCTCCGCGGGCCGACGCGCCGCCTGGCTACGAAAATATGATGGCCTATCTGGACGAGCACGGCTTTCGCCCCAAACTGCATCGCTGGCGCTTCAACCTGGCCGACGGGACTACCCGTGAAGAGCGCCTTGATGATCGGCTGGTGGAGTTCGGCGTGTTCAACCAGCGTTATTCGGGAAGGAAATATCGCTACGTCTATTCGACCGTAACTAAACCCGGCTGGTTCCTGTTCACCGGCTTCGTCAAACACGATCTTGAGACCGGCGAAAGCTGGGAATTCAACCTGCCGGCCGGCCGATACGCGAGCGAAGCGCCGTTCGCGCCGCGCGCCGACGCCGTGGCCGAGGACGACGGCTATCTGATCAGCTTCATCATCGACGAGAACGCCGGCCATTCCGAATGCGTTATCCTCGACGCGCGGCGGATTGAGGCGGGCCCGATCTGCCGGATCGCCCTGCCGCACAAGCTGTGCAGCGGCACTCACGCCTGCTGGGCCGACCGCAAATTCATCCGCGAGGGCGCGCTCGGTTGAAAGCGGAAACCCAAGGCGTCGCCACGGATCGTCAGCGGGGTCCTCGGGGGTCGGTGATCGGCGGGCGCGGGCGTGCCCCGCGCCAATAAGCCGCATGGACTTAAGGGATAGGCGCGGGCCATCTTGTCCTAGGGCATGATGCGCGTCGGCCGGGGTGGACGGCTGGCTTTCGAAGGGGACGTTCACAGCCATGCTCTCAAGAGCCTCCATCCCGCTTGCCCTCGGCATGGCGGCGATCCTTCTGGCGCCGTGTGCGTTGGCACAGACATTTCAGGATCAGGCCAACGCCCATGACAACGGGGGGTATGGTCCGGCGCGCGAGCAGGGCGCCGATTGGGGTGATGACGCGCGCCAACGTCAGGAAAACGCGTATGACAACGGCGGTTATAGTCAGCAGCGCGACCAGGGCCCCGATTGGAGTGATGACGCGCACCAAACCCAGGCAAACACGTATAACACTGGCAGGTATGGCCCGGCGCGCGAACAAGGACCCGATTGGAGCGATGACGCGCACCGGCGTGATCGTGTCGACACTGTCCGCGTCGATGCCCGATTCGCCGATAACGAAGCGGGGATCCGTTCGCAACTCGACGCCGGCCTCGCTCAGGGCTGGCTTGATCATGACGACTTCCTGATCTTCGCGCGCCAGCTCCACCAGACGGAATTGCGCGAAGCGCGCGAGCAGCGCGGCTATGGCGGCGCCGTGCCCGAGCGTCGGAGCGCCTTGATCCGCGCCGAACTGGACGAGCTTCGCCACCAGCTGGACGACACCCGCCGTCAACGCTGAGCGCCTCCGCCTCGCCGGGCGGCGTTTGTTTGACGCAACGTGATCCTTGACGGGGCCGTCCGCTTGGCGCCTCGTTACGCGCCGACCCGCAATCCCTTTCAAGGACCCCGACATGCCCGAAGCCTGGATCATCGACACCTGCCGCACGCCGCGCGGCATCGGCAAGATCGGCAAGGGCGCGCTGGCCGAAATCCATCCTCAACAACTCGGCGCCACCGTGCTCAAAGCCCTGGCCGAGCGCAATCAGCTCAACACCGCCGAGGTTGACGACATCGTCTGGGGCACCAGTTCCCAACGGGGCAAACAGGGCGGTGATCTGGGCCGGATGTCGGCGCTCGATGCTGGATACGATGTCCGGGCCAGCGGCGTGACGCTTGATCGCTTCTGCGGCTCGGGGATCACGGCGGTCAATATGGCGACTGCCTCGATCATGGCCGGTATGGAGGATCTGGTCATCGCCGGCGGCTGCGAAATGATGTCCATGCCCGGCCGCCGCTCCGCCGAGGACGGCCCGCCGACCATGGACAACGGCAATTTGCGTCTCCGCGCCCGGCATCCGCAATCGAACCAGGGCGTTTGCGCCGACGCCATCGCCACGCTTGAAGGCATCTCCCGTGAAGCGGTCGACGCGCTGGCGCTGGAGAGCCAAAAGCGCGCCGACCACGCCATCAAAAACGGCCACTTTAAAAAAAGCGTCGTGCCGGTCTACAAGGAAGATGGCGCGCTGGCTCTGGATCATGAGGAGTTCCCGCGCCCGCAGACCACCGCCGAGGGCCTCGCGGCGCTGAAGCCGTCGTTCGAGGCCTTGGCCGACGTGCCGTTGGACGACAGCGGCCTGACCTATCGAAGCCTGATCCTGCAGAAATATCCGGGCCTCGACATCAAGTTCGTTCACCACGCCGGAAATTCATCGGGTGTCGTCGACGGCGCGGCGGCGATCCTGCTCGCCTCGCCCGCCTATGCCAAGGCGCACGGCATGAAGCCGCGCGCACGGATCGTGGCGACGGCCAACATGGGCGATTCACCCACCCTGATGCTCAACGCCCCGGTTCCGGCCGCGCGCAAGGTTCTGGCTAGGGCAGGCCTCACCCTCGACGACATCGATCTCTTCGAAATCAACGAGGCCTTTTCGGTGGTGGCGGAGAAATTCATCCGCGACTTGGGGCTCGACCGCGACAAGGTCAATGTGAACGGCGGAGCCATGGCCCTCGGCCATCCTATCGGCGCCACCGGCGCGATCCTGATCGGCACGGTGCTGGACGAACTGGAACGGCGCGACCTCAAACGCGGCCTGATCACCATGTGCGCTGGCGGCGGCATGGCCCCGGCGATCATTATCGAGCGTCTGCAATAGGCCGATGTCCGGGCCCGCGCGGCGGACGAATCAGCGCGCGAGTTGGTCGCGGAAGGACTGTAGTTCCGCAAACCGAGCGGGCGTCGTTTTGGGATAGGCCATCTTCAGGCTCTCGAACGTCTCAAGCACAATCTTCGACACGATGAGCCGGGCGTTCTTCTTGTCGTCCGCCGGAACGACGTACCAGGGCGAATCCGAACAGCTCGTGCCGCTCAGGCATTTTTCATATGCCTTCATGTAGTCATCCCAGAATTTCCGCTCCTTGATGTCGTCAGCGCTGAATTTCCAGTTCTTTTCGGGTTGATCGATGCGCGCCAACAGGCGCTGGCGCTGTTCGTCCTTCGACAAATGCAGGAAGAACTTGATAATGCGCGTTCCGTTGGCGTGCAGGTGTCGCTCCAGGTCGACGATCGAACGATAGCGGCTGCGCCACACGCCCTTGTCGGCGTGGGTCGCATTCGGGATCCCCTCGCCACGGAGAATCTCCGGGTGAACGCGGGCGATCAGCACCTCCTCGTAATAGGATCGATTGAAAATGCCGATCTTTCCGCGCGCCGGCAGATCGCGCGTGGTGCGCCACAGAAAGTCGTGCGCCAGCTCGTCGGCGCTTGGATGCTTGAAGCTGAAGACCTGACAACCCTGCGGATTGACCCCAGACATCACGTGCCGGATGGCGCCGTCCTTTCCCGCGGCGTCCATGGCCTGAAAGATCAGCAGGACCGCATGACGGTTGGTCGCATAAAGGAGCTGCTGCTGTGCGCTGAGCCGGGCGACGTCGCTTTCGAGCAGCTGTTTGTAGTGATCCGTGGATGCGTAAAAGGGATCGACACGTGTTGGCCACTTCTTCAGATTGACCTTGTCATTCTCGGCGACGCGATAGTCATCTGTGGGCATTTTCATCGTCTCGCTCCGGCGGCCATGCCCGCCGCGACTACCCTTGCGACGGTTTACGAGTGAGGAAGTCATAGCCGATAATTGAGACGGCTACGCCGCAAATCGCCAGCGCGGCGGCCATGCCTGACATCAAGGCTGTTTCAAAGGGGGAAACATAGTGGTGAATTTTGACGTTTCGGTCTGCATGGGGCGCGAGGCGTGGCGGGCGTCCTGAGCACGCCATAATCAACCTGTGACGCGGGTCACAGCGGGCGGGAAACGGTCGGCCTAAACCGATCTTGCCGCCGAGGAATTGTTCCCGGCGACGGGGGCCCAAAGAGCCTTCTCAACACCAGACTAGGACCAAAACCATGACCCGCACTCTGTTCATCGCCGCCGCCTTCCTTCTGACCGCCGGCGCCGCCGCGGCCGAATCCGAGCAGTCCGCTCCCCAAGCCAAGTTCAGCTATGCTGACCTGAACCTCGCCACGTCCGACGGCGTCAATACTCTTTATAGCCGCATTCAAACCGCCAGCCGTCGGGTGTGCGCCTCGTATCAGGAAGACAGCCAGCGCGACCTCGGCGCGGTGGCGGGCTACAAATCCTGCCAGCGTGAAGCGATCGCCCGGGCGGTCAGCCAAATGAACCTCGCCCCCCTGACCCAAATGGTCACGGGCGTGTCGGCTCCGATCACGGTCGCCTCGCACTGACCGCTTGATGTTCGAACAATCAAACGCCCCAGGGCTCACCCCCTGGGGCGCTTTTGTATGCATCAAGCGCCTTGGCTCTATGAGCCTGTCGATGCTTCGGCGCGTAGCCGCTCCGGAGAAAGGACGCGAATTCCGGAGCGGCCGATCTCGATCAGACCTGACTTGCGCCATTCGCTCAGCTTGCGGTTCACCGTCTCCCGCGCCGCGCCGACCAGCCGCGCGATCTCCGATTGCGAACGCGACACCAGCCCGGACCGCGATTCAAGCAACAAGCGCGCCAGCCGCGCGCCCAAATCCAGCGCGGTGGTGTCCTCCAGGCGTCCGTTGGCGGCGCGCAGCCGCCGCGCCAGGTCGGCGAGCAATGTCAACGCCGCCGCCGGCTCCGCTTCGAGCGCGTCGAGCAGGGCCTGACGGCCCAGGCGCAGCAGGCGGCAGTTGCGCGTCGCGGTCATGTCCGCCGAGCGGACGCCGCCATCGAGCAGGGCCATGTCGCCGACAACGGACCCCGCCGCCGCCCGCGCCAGCCACACCTCGCCGCCATCGGGCCGCGAGAGCGCAATCTCCAGCTCGCCGGTGATGATCAGATAGGCCGCGTCCGCCGGGTCGTCCGCGCTGCACAACCTTGCGCCCGACGCCAGCGCAACCACCGAACCGCGCGCCGCGAGCCGCGTGCGGCCGTCTAGCGACAGGGCGCCAAATACCGGACTACGCGTCAGGGCGAAGGTCCAGTCTTCGTGGCGCTCGGGCTGGGCAGAGCGTTCAGACATTGACCCTGCATGGCGCGAGCGGACTATGGCGGCAAGCGCTATTTCAACTGGAGGATACGAGCATGATCCGCAAGGCGAAGGCCGTGTCGCGCGGCGCCGGTCGCGACGGCGACGGCGATCTGACCACCGACTCTGGCGTCCTGAGCCAAACGCCCTATTCGTTCAGGATGCGGTTCGAGGATCAGAAGGGAACCAATCCCGAAGAATTGCTCGCCGCCGCTCACGCCGGCTGTTTCACCATGGCCCTGGCCTTCCAGCTTCAGACGGCCGGCTACACCGCGACGCAACGGACCACGGAAGCGGCGGTCAGCCTGGATCCCGATGGGACCGCTTTTCGGATCAGCCGTTCGGCGCTGACCCTGCGGGCCGAGGTCACGGGCCTTCATGAAGAGACCTTCGCCAGACTGGCCGGCGTGGCGGAGAAGAACTGTCCGATCTCCAAGGCGCTCGGGGCCGATATCACTCTCGACGCCAAGCTTCTGTGATCAGGCGCCCTCCAGAAGGGCTACCGTCCAAGGTCTGGGGAAGTTGTCCGCCGCACACCGCGGGCTGTCTTCTTTATTGCAAGATCGGCGCCGAGAGAGCAGAACGGCCGGAGAAACAGGCGACAGGTAGTGCGGCCATGACGACGGTAAGGTACGAAATCGTGGAGCATGACGGCGGCTGGGCCTATCGGGCCGACGGGACCTATTCGGAAACCTTCCCCAGCCACGACGCGGCCACAAAGGCGGCCCGGATCGCAGCCCACGAACAGCGGCAGCCAGGAGCCGAGACAGGCATCCAGTACGAGGACGAAAAGGGCCGCTGGCACGCCGAACTGTCCTCGGGCGACGACCGTCCGGAGACCGAGGTCGAGCCCTAGGGCAGGATGATTTTAGACGGAACCGTCCACAATCTTAAATCTTGCTCTCGAAGCAAAAGTGTAGAGCCTGCTTTAGGCTCAGGACCCGTTAAAGGGATTCCCAAGGCGATGATGATCTGATTCACTG
>JANXUA010000154.1 GCA_025352085.1 Caulobacteraceae bacterium
CGAGATTCGCCCGCTCATGGCGGCCGAACCGATGTTACGGGCGCCTAGCCCCGAAATAGTCGCCGAGTCCCACGGCGTTGCGGCGGCGAGAGCCGACGATCCGGCCAGGATCGTCGAGGCGCATAGCGCGGCCAAAGCGGCGCGAGTGTAAGAGGTCATGCGCGTGGCTCCTAATGCGCCGAGGACGTCGCCGGCGCGGCCGGGCGGGCGAACAGGGCCGCGTCAACCGGCGGATTGGCGACGATCGTGCCATAGGTGATGCGGGTCTGGGCGCTGGAGCCCTTCGGTCCCGAGGCGACTTCCATCGGGAAATAGACGCCGTCGACCTTTTCGTAGTCGCCGTAATCGGTCTGGGTATAGACTTCGGCGCCGCGCAGAACCTGGCGGGTGACAACCCGGACGGTCAGAAACGCATCCGGATCGAGGTAGTAGGTCATCTGGTCGCCGTTTTTGAGCGAAACGCGCAGGGCCCACGTCGGCGCCCCATCGACGTCAATAGAGCCGAGGTTATCGATCGTCGCGCCCTTGGCCTTGTAGTCGATCAAGGCGCCGTCGAAGTCGGCCTCCTCGGCCAGGGCTTTGACGTCGTCCGCCGAGACGCTCTCGGGGTCCTTGCGGCCCTGGAAGGGCTGGATCTGCCAGCCGGACGCGCCGTCATAAGCTTGGACGACGGTCAGGCCCTGAAGCGTGGCGTTGATTCTGACTGAACCGGGGCGCACAACCGTCTCCTCATAGGTTAACTGCACGTCAAAGCCCGCTGGCCGCATGGCGCCGGTCATCTTGACCGCGTGTATAGCCTTAAGGGCGGGGGCGCCGCCGCGCGCCGCAAGGTGCTTGTCGATCAATTCGTCGGTGGAGGGCGCGCGCGCGCGCGTCTGCGCGGCCGCGATGTTGGCCGTAGCGGCGCACAAGGCCAGTCCCAACAGGCCCGGGCCCAACAGACCCAGACTCGGAAATGAATATCGCGGCTTCAAGGCTCACCCCCAATTGATTTTGGCGACCATACCCCGCCGCGCGCCGGCGCCAAATGACAAACAGGAAAGGTTTGAGGGTTATCTTACCCGAAGGCCTCGGAAGCCAGAGCACGATGACCCAAATTGGCATCGCTTTGGGTCTGAATCGTGCTCTTGATTTAAATTGTAGAGCTTGATTCAGACGTCGAAGAGACGTCATCAAGCTCTACCGCATAGGTGCGCGAGCAATATTCGCAGGTGACATGAATTTGCCCGTCCGGTTCGACCATGTCGGCGCGCTCCTCGGGCGGAAACGAGCGCAGCATGCCGATAATCTTAGCGTCCGAGCAGCGGCAAAAGCCGGTCAGGGCCCGGGCGTCGAACAATCGCACGCCCTCTTCGTGAAATAGCCTCCACAGCAGGGTCTCGCTGGAGATCGTCGGGTCGATCAGTTCATCCTCGCCGATCGTTTCGAACAGGGCTTGGGTGGTTCGCCAGGCCTCGTGAGTCGGGCCTCGCGCCTCGTCCTCGGCGACATTCTGAATGAGTACGCCGCCGGCGCGCCAACGCGGGCCCTCGCCTGTGTCCGCCTGACCGACCGCCAGACGCACGCGCGTGGGGATCTGCTCTGACTGAGCAAAATACGTTTCCGCGCACAAGGCCAGGGTTTCGCCTTCGATCGGCGTGACTCCCTGATAGCGGTCCATGTCCGGCCCCTGATCGACGGTCATGATGAACACCCCGTCACCGAGCAGAGTTCCGGCGCCCGGTCGCGCGGATCCCTTGGCGGCGTCGGCGACGCGCTCCAAATCGAACCGGCAATATCCACGCAGGGCGCCGCTGGTGTCGTAGTCGGCCACGACATAGGCGACCGGCCCGTTTCCCTGAGCCTGGATGATCAGGCGGCCCTCGAACTTCAGGCTCGCGCCGACCAGGGCGGCCAGGGCGCAGGCTTCGCCGAGGAGATTGGCGACGGCTTCGGGATAGGCATGGCGGGTGAGGACCTCGTCCACGGCGGCGCCCAGGCGCACAATGCGCCCGCGCACCGGCTGGTTTTCGATCTGGAACGGCGCGACGAGGTCGTCGAGGATGGCGGGGGCTGCGGGCTGGGTCACCGCGCCAATATAGGCGTTAGGCGGCCAGTTTCACCCCACCGCGCCGAAACACCAGGCCAGGATCGATTTTTGCGCGTGGATACGGTTCTCCGCCGCTTCCCAAACCAGCGATTGCGGGCCGTCGATCACGCCGGCGGTCACCTCTTCGCCCCGGTGCGCCGGCAGGCAGTGCAGGAAAACCGCATCCGGCGCCGCCAGGGCCATCAGCACTTCGTCCACCTGGAAAGGCGCGAAGGCCACCAGGCGCGCCTGGTGATCGAGGTCGCCCATCGACACCCAGGCGTCGGAGACGACGCAATCGGCGCCGCGCGCCGCCGAGCGCAGGTCCTGCGTCACCTCGACATGGCCGCCTTCGCGCGCCGCGCGATCCAGGTCCTCGGGCTTGGGCCGGTAGTCCGCCGGACAGGCGACGACGAATTTGAACCCGAACCTGGCGCTGGCGTGAATGTAACTCGCGCAGACATTATTACCGTCGCCGACCCAGGCGATGGTCTTGCCGGCCACCGGACCGCTGTGCTCCTCCAGCGCCTGCAGATCGGCGATGATCTGGCACGGGTGGCTCTTGTCGGTCAGGCCGTTGATCACCGGAATGCTCGCCGCGTCCGCCAGACACTCGATCTTGGCGTGATCGTCGGTGCGCAGCATCACCGCGTCGACCATGCGCGACAGGGTCCGCGCGGTGTCCTCAATGCTTTCGCCGCGCCCCAGCTGCATGTCCGAGCCGGTGGAGATGATGCCCGAGCCGCCCAGCTGGCGAATCGCCGCGTCGAACGAGAACCGGGTGCGCGTGGAATTCTTCTCGAAGATCATCGCCAAAGTGCGCCCGGCCGCCGGGGCGTCGGCGTCGGGCCGACCCTGCGGCCAGCCTAGCCTCGCGGCCTTGCGCGCCTTGGCGTCGTCGAGGATGGCGCGCAGGCTCGCCGCGTCCAGCGGCCAAAGGTCGAGAAAATGCCGGGGCGTCGTCACGCCGCGGCCGCCTGGCGCATCCGCTCGCAGGTGCGCTCCAACTTTTCGATCGCTTCCCGCACTTCGGCGACGGTGAACAGCAGCGAGGGCAGCAGCCGTACGCAATTGTCGCCGCCGCCGGCTATCAACAGACGCTCGTCCCGCGCCGCGGCCATGAAGGCGCGGTTGTTGGGGATCAGCTGGAGCCCGATCAGCAGACCCTTGCCGCGCACCTCGGCTATGACGTCGGGGTTGCGATCCTTAAGGCCGGTCAGCTGTTGATTGAAGTATCCGGAAATCTCCCGCACGTTCTCAAGTGTTTCAGGCCGGCTCAATTCTTCGAACGCCGCTAGGCCGACCGCCATGGCCAGCGGGTTGCCGCCATAGGTCGATCCGTGCGAGCCGACGCTCATGCCCGACGCCGCCTTGGCGGTGGCCAGGCACGCGCCGACCGGAAAGCCGTCGCCCAGCGCTTTGGCCACGCACATGATGTCCGGCGCCGCGTCCTTGGCCCACTCGTGCGCGAACAGCTTGCCGGTGCGCCCAAGACCGCATTGGATTTCGTCATAGATGAGGAGGACGCCGCGCTCATCGCACAGGGCGCGCAGGCCCGTCAGGTCGGCTTCGGGCAGGGCGCGGGCGCCCCCCTCGCCCTGCACCGGCTCGACGATGATCGCTGCCGTGGTCGGGCCGACGGCCGCGTCGAGCGCCGCCATGTCGCCGAACGGCAGGCTGACATACCCAGGCAAGGCCGGCCCGAAGCCCTCGACGTAGGTGGGATTGCCGGCGGCGAAGACGGCGGCATAGCTGCGACCATGAAAGGCGCCCTCAAAGCCGATGACATCGACCCTCGCCGCGTCGCCTCTGGCCCAGTGATATTTGCGCGCCGTTTTGAGCGCGCACTCCACCGCCTCCGTCCCCGAATTGGTGAAGAAAACCACGTCGGCGAAGGTCGCGTCGGTCAGCTTTTTCGCCAGCGCCTCCTGACCCGGAATGCGGAAAATGTTGGAGACGTGCCAAAGCTTGTCGGCCTGGGCCTTCAGTGCCGCGACGACCTTGGGATGGGCATGCCCGAGCCCGGTGGTGGCGATGCCGGCGAGGCAATCGAGATAGACTTCGCCCTCATCGGTGTAGAGGCGGGCGCCCTGGCCGCGCTCGAACGCCAACGGCGCGCGGCTGTAGACCGCCATCAAGTGATCGTCGGGGACGGTGTGCGTGTCGGCGTGCGCCATGGCGCGGGCTCCCAAAAGCAAGACGTCCCCGCGCGGTCAGCGCGGGGAGCCAAGGAAGCGTCGCGTTTTCGTCTTCGAACCCGCCGATGTCAACAATGCGTTGAGGATGACTCCATGGCCGCGTTGATTTCCTACGCCTTTCGCCGTTCGACGCCGACAAATACCACCGGCGTTCCCTTTTTCACGGCCCGACCAAGCGCCGCGGCGTCCCAATTGGTTAGACGGATACATCCGTGCGAGGCCGTCTTGCCGACTTTGACGGGATCAGGCGTTCCGTGGATGCCGTAGGTGGCGACGGTGAGATCGATCCAGGTCGAGCCGACCGGATTGTTGGGGCCCGGGGGAATGGTGAACTTGCCCTTCGAGGCGTCGCCAAAAGTGAGCCGGCTAGGATCATAGGTATAGTTCGGATTGGGCGCGACCGCCCTTACCGCCCACGTCCCGCTAGGCGCCGGCCGCTCGGTGCTCCCGACGGTGGCGGGAAAGGCGGCCACCAGCTTGCCGGCGGCATCGTAACCGCGAAGCTCGGCGGCGGACTTGTCGACCTCCACCCGCGCGATGGCGGGCAGCGGATCGGCCGCCGGGCGGATGACGACAATGCTGGTCCCCGCGCTGGCGAAATCCGCCGCGGGATTGAGCGCGCGCAGGAGCGTCTCGTCCATATGGAACTTTTCGGCCAGCCCCTCTGCCGGCGTGGCGTAGCCGACCCGCGTGAGCTTGGCGAGGGCGGCCATGCTTGTCGGCACGACGCCGAGAAAGGGGCCCTTCACGTCGGCGGCGGCGATCACATAGTCCTGGGTGACCGGTGCGTTGTCGGTGGTCGTCAACGTCCGCCATGCCGCCGCGTCGAACTTCGCCAAAGCCGTCGGCGCGGCGACGCCGCCGCGGGCGGCCTCGAAGGCGGTCAACGCGCGGCGGAAGTTCGCGCCGTCGCGACCATCGATGGCCCCGGGCGAGAAGTGGGCGCGGTCGAGGATGACCTGCGCCTTGATCAGCAGACGATGTCTTTGAACGCCTGTCGCCCGAACGGTGAATTCGCTCGCGTCAATGGCCGCGGCCTCCGGGTCGGCGGACCCCTTGGCGGCGTCGAGGATTGTCGGGATCCCCGGAGTGACGGCGGAATCGATGGGAAGGGGTCTGGGGGTAATCGGCGGCGTAATCACCACAGCGGGACTTGCGGCGAGGTGAACGCTCGGCGTCGGAGTGGGCGCGCCGGGCGGCGCCACATTTGCAATCGGGCCGGACTTGGGATGAGAGTTGAGCATGTACCCTTCACCCACCCAGATCCCGATGGCCACCAGCACGCCCACGCCCAACAGACCAAACCAACGCATTTCTCTCTCCACCTTGCCTCTACTATGAACAAAGGGCGAAAGACGCTTCGGTTCCGTCCGTGGGCGCTAAGGGTGCTCGCGCTGGGCGCTTTGGCGGTTGTCTTCCGCGCGTGTGGCTCTGGCCCGACCCCGACGCGCGCGCCGCCCCAAGTGACGGCCAGGGCGACGGCTATCCCGCCGCCGCAACCGTCAATTTCCAGCGACGCCACGGTGCTTGTTGGCGCCGAAAACTGCGACGCCGGTTTGAGCGACGCCGCCCGGCGCAATGATGAGAGCCTGCGGCGACTGATCTTTGCTCCGTTCCGCCGGCCAGAGACGGGTTGGGGGGTCTATGAACCGCTGATGGCGCACGAGATCGGAACGCGCTGCAGCGGCGGCTCGGCCGCCTTCGCCAGCGACCTGGCGGCCTGGCAATCGGCCCACGGTCTGGAGGCCGACGGGGTGGTGAGTGCGGCGACGTTTGCGGCGATGAAGGCGGTCTGGGAGGCGCGCCGGCCTTTCTTGGCGGCCAATCGGACCGGCTGCCCCGCCCCGCCGCCGGAGGCGAGCCTGGCGGTGGTCCCGGCCGTTCAATCCTATGGCGGCAAGATCCTGCGTCTGCGCCCCCGCGCCCTGGCGGCCTATGAGCGGATGCTGGCGTCGGCGCGCGCCGCGGCGCCCGAACTCAGGGCGGACCCGCGGCTGATGACGGTGTTTTCCGCCTACCGCAGCCCCGAATACGACGCGGCACGATGCGCGCGGGACGGAAACTGCCAAGGGGTGACGCGCGCAAGCTGTTCGCCGCATCGAACCGGCTTGGCGATGGACATCTATCTGGGGGCGGAACCTGGTTACGGGCCGGATTCCTCGGATGACGCCAATCGCCTCTTCATCACCCACGGCGGGGCCTACCGCTGGATGGTGGAAAACGCGGGCAGGTTCGGCTTTGCGCCCTACGCCTTCGAACCGTGGCATTGGGAGTGGATCGGAGAGCCGATCTAGGGGCGGTGGACGAGGTCCAACCAGCCTGTCGCGGGCCTCGGCCTCGCTGACCGCCCTGCCCTCAGGTCTTCATCCGATAGCCGGTCGCGAACATCCACAGGCACACGGCGCCCAACAGAACGATAAGCGCCGCGGATGAAGTGACGCCGATGGCGAGCGAGCCGTCGATCTGGCCGATGAAGCCATAGCGAAAGCCACTGATCAGATAGAAGAACGGGTTGAACTTCGAGGCCGAGCGGAACGGCTCGGGCAGGCGCGCCACCAGATAGAATGTCCCGGACAGAAAGGTCATCGGCATGACCACGAAATTGCCGACCGCCGCGATGTGGTCGAACTTCACCGACCAGATCGCCGCCATCAGGCCCAACATGCCCATGATCAGCGACGCGGCCAGAGAGAAATAAAGGATCGCCCAGAGGTGGGCGACGGCGAGATGGGCGAAGGGCAGGACCGCCAGCGCCGTCACCGCGCCGACCGCAATCCCCCGCGTCGCCGCGCCCAGCACGAAGCCGGTTACCTGCTCGACCGGCGTCAGCGGCGGCATGATGAAATCGCCGATCAGGCCGTTCATCTTGGCCTGCAGCAGGCTCGACGACGAATTGGCGAAGGCGTTGTTAAGAATCTGCATCATGATCAGGCCCGGCGCCACGAAGGTGGCGAACACCACTCCTTCGACCGGCGGTCTGGCGCCCTGCACGGCGACCACAAACACCAGCATGTATAGAAGGGCGGTGACCACCGGGGCGGCCAGGGTCTGGGTGCCGACCTTCCAGAACCTGCGCACTTCGCGCAGATAGAGGGTGCGCAGACCTTCCCAATTGGCGCCGTGATAGTCTCGTGGCGTCGGCGGCATGACCGCCATGTTCGGCATATCCTTCATGCCGGTCATGTGCGCCCGAGCGACGGCCCGCGCAAGCGGCGAGATCATCCACAATATGTTGATCCCTGTGGACGGATGTGTGGCGCCTATTGTATGTGATTAACGAATGGTTACGATATCTTGTGGTGACGGCTCCAACAGTGGGCTGACGGACACTGCATCTAGGGGTGGTGCGCCTTCAAACGCGGTCGCATCGCTTTAGCGCGATAGATTGGAGGATTTTCGATCATGGGTTGGACCGACGAGCGCGTCGATACGCTGAAAAAACTCTGGCTTGACGGCCTTTCCGCCAGTCAGATCGCCAAACAATTGGGCGGCGTGACCCGCAACGCCGTGATCGGCAAGGTCCATCGACTGGGCCTCTCCGGACGCGCGACGCCGTCGCAGCCGGCCCGCACGGTGTTCAAGTCCCCGCGCCCGCCGCGCCCCCTGACCGCCAATCCGCCGATCGCCCGTCGGGCCGCGTCCGAGCCTCTGGCCATTGTCCCCACGCCGAAGGCCCAACCGGTCGCCTTGCCGACCCCCTTTGTCGAACAACCCGGTACGGCCACGGTGCTGACCCTGGGCGCGCACATGTGCAAATGGCCGATCGGCGATCCGTCGACCGAAGAGTTTCGCTTCTGCGGCCGTCGCTCTTCGCCCGAAGGCCCCTATTGCATTGAGCACGCCAGCGTCGCCTACCAGCCCCAGCAGTCGAAGAAGAAAAACAGCGCCTCGGAGCTGGCGCGGTCGGTCAGGCGCTATATCTAGAGGAACAATGCCTCCCTCCCCTATATGGAGAGGGTGGATTGGCGCGGAGCGACAAGACGGGTGGGGCAGTCTTGACCACGACCTGAGTTGTGCGTTGCCTCATACTTCCCCAACCCGCTCGGCTTCGCCGAGTCGACCCTCCCCAGATAGGTGAGGGCGGGGTATGGCTGATCTCATGACGATCAACGACGAGTCGCCCACCGACACCAACGCCACCCCCTATTCAGTCTCCGAACTCGCCTTCGCGCTGAAGCGGACGATCGAGGACGCTTACGGCTTCGTGCGCCTGCGCGGCGAGCTCTCCAAGGTCACCTTTCACGGCAACGGCCACGTTTATCTGGATCTGAAGGACGAACGCGCCAGCATTTCGGGGGTGATTTGGAAGGGGCAGGTGCGCGCTCTGGCCGTGCGACCGGAAACCGGCCTGGAGGTGATCGTCACCGGCAAGGTCACCACCTATCCAGGGCGCTCGCAATATCAGATCATTATCGAGACCATGGAGCCGGCCGGCGTCGGCGCCCTGCTGGCCCAACTGGAGCGCCTGAAGGCCAAGCTCGCCGCCGAAGGGCTTTTCGAGGCGGCGCGCAAGCGGCCTCTACCCTCCATGCCGGGAGTGATCGGGGTGATCACCAGTCCGACCGGCGCGGTGATCCGCGATATCCTGCACCGCATCGCCGAGCGCTGGCCGTGCCGCGTGGTGGTCTGGCCGGTGGTGGTTCAGGGCGATCAGGCCGCGGCGCAGGTGCGCGGGGCCATCGAGGGTTTCGGCGCTCTTGCAATCGGTGGCGCGATCCCCCGGCCCGACCTGATCATCGTTGCTCGCGGCGGCGGATCGGTCGAGGATCTGTGGCCGTTCAACGACGAGGCTCTGGCCCGCGCGGCCGCGGCGTGCCCCATCCCCCTCATCTCTGCCGTTGGGCACGAGACCGACACCACTCTGATCGACTTCGTATCCGACCGACGGGCGCCGACGCCAACGGCGGCGGCGGAGTTCGCCACGCCGGTGTTCGCCGATCTCGCCGCGACGCTGGCCGACTATGAGCGGCGGATGATCGGGTCCGGCGCGCGGTTGATCGAGCATCGCCGCGCGCGTCTCGCCGCCGCCGTCGCCGGCTTGCCGCGCCTCACCGATCTGCTGGCCATCGCCACCCAGCGCCTGGATATCGCCTCTGGCCGGCTGTCGGCGGCCCTGGGCGCGGGCGTCGCCGCCCACCGTCATGCCCTGACCCAGGTCGCCGCGCCCTTGAAGCCGGCCCTGCTGCAGCGGCCGATCGCGGTCAAGGCCGACCGGCTGACCGCCACCGGCGCCCGCCTCGCCCCCGCCATTCGACGGGGCTTGATCAGTGCGTCCGATCGTCTGGCGGGGCTGGAAAAGCTGCGGGTGTCGTTCAACCCCGACGGCCCGCTCAGCCGCGGCTTCGCGCGTGTGCACACGGCCGATGGCCGCCTTGCTCGATCGGCGCTGGCGCTCAAGCGCGGCGAGATGCTCAAGCTGGTCTTCCATGACGGCGAACGCGAGGCCGTCGTCGATGGCGCCGCCGCGCCGCAACGCAAGACGCCGGTGGCGGCGCCCGATCAGGGCCGGCTGTTCTGAGCGCCCACTTTGCGCTAACCTGCGCCCATGAACGCGCACGATAAAAATCTCGCTGGGGCCGGAGACTTGGCCGTCGTGCACTTTGGCGATGGCGAATTCACCGTTCTGCGCCCCGGCCG
>JANXUA010000171.1 GCA_025352085.1 Caulobacteraceae bacterium
ACCTAAGTCAGCGGACTTCATCAGGGCCAGCGGCCATCGACGCCGCGCAAACAGGCCGGACAGATGACCGCACCCGACAGATCTTCAAATCAATCCAAAATCACCCTTGCGGAGCAGGGGCCATCCACAGATGACGGCGCCGAGATCAGAACATCAAACCAAATTAACTCTTGCTGCGCAGGGGTCGTCCGAAGATGACACCACCCTAGTCGGGATCGCCACATGCTTTAGAATTTGTACCCGGCTTCCACGCCCACCATCCGGCGCGCACCGGGGGAGATGAACGAACCGCCGAACTCGATGGCGGGTATCACTTCGTTCAAATATTGCTTGTCGAAGAGGTTGTCGGCGAAGGCGGTCAGTTTCCACGCCTTGCCTTCCAGCCCAACGCGAAGATTGACAACGCCATAGGCGCTTCGGCGCGCGCGGTCATAGCGGGCGTCGCCGACAACGGCGGGCAGGTGAAGGGCGCTGATCGGCAGGAGACCGGAAAACAACGTCGGACGTTCCTGATTTTGCACGGTGTGAAACCAGGTCGGTCCGGTAAGCCGGTAATCGGCGCGCAGCACAAGCTTCATCGACGCCGCGACCGGCTCGACGATCTGGGTGCCCAGATTGACGGTGTAATCGGCGGTGTAGGGCGACTTGTTACCGACGGTGTAGGGGCGCGAGGCGTTCTTCTTGATTTCGCTGTCGGTTACATTGAATGCGCCGAATACATTCCAGCCGCTCGTCACGCGCGCGTTCAGATTAAGCTCGGCGCCCTTCACATCCACCCGATCGATGTTTGAGACCACGCGCAGCAGGCCAAAACCGCCTACGAAAAACTCAAAGAACTGCATGTCGTGGATTTGGGTGTAATAGCCGGCCAGATCATAGGTCAGGCGCCGGTCAAGCAGGGATCCCTTCACCCCGACCTCGAAGGCGCTGGACCATTCCTTGCGATATTGATCCTGAATCAGCACGCCGGCGTTGATGAATTGATTGAAGTTCTGATCGACGATCGCCGCCGAACCCTGATTGTTGAAGCCCCCCGACTTAAATCCGATCCCCCAGTCGGCGTAGAGATTGGTCTGCTCATTGGGCTTGAAACTGATGCTGAGCTTGGGTTCAAGCTGGCTGAAGGTTTTCGATTTGTCGGCGATCGGCCCGAACGCCTGGCCAGGATTGATCGGACCGCCGGTGATCGGATCGGCGACGACCGGCACGCGATTGGAGACGCTACGTTGCTCGATATCGTAACGCAGAGCCCCGCTGAGTTTCAGCTTGTCCGACGCCGCATAATCGGCCGATCCGAACGCGGCGTAGACGTTGGTCGTGAACTGGTCGGAAAACAGTTGCGAGGTCGGGTTCGATGTCCCGGGCGCATTGTACAGCGTCGGCAGGACCCCCAGGCCGAGGTCGGCGCCGAGGCTGACACCGGTCAGCCGATCAATGTGCAGATAGTAGCCGCCGACCTGCCAGGTCAGCGGCCCGCCGATGTTGGACGCCAGCCTGAACTCGGTGCTGAAATCGCGCTGATTGCGGATCTGCAGCTGGGTGCCGTCGCACGTCGTCGGCGAATAGGGGCCGAAGGTCGATCCGGTCGCCGGCGCGAAGATGAACGGCACCGGGGTCGCGCCGATGAAACCCGGCGGGTTGACCGGAAATCCGGTCAAGGCGGCGGTGGTCGCAAAGCACTTGTTGAACACCGCGGTGTTGGTCGGGTTGGTCGGCGGGGAGATATAGCGGGCGAAGTCGGCGGACGTCCCGTCTGCGATCAGGCTCTGATGGATATCTGAATATAGCGCCCAGGCGGTCAGTTTCACGGCGCCGAAATCATGTTCCAGTTTGGCCGACGCTTCGATCGTCCGTTGATCGTTGGTCGGGCGGATGTTCGAATAATAGTGGAACGGGTGAGCGTTGACGTCTTCATAGAAGGCCGGGTTGAAAGCGGCCAAATTGGGCAGCTGGAACGCGGCGTTGAAATTGATCGACGCGCCACTCAACTTGGCGTAGCGCGCCTTCATATCCAGGGTCGTCGCCGGGTCGAGCTTGGCGATGATCCGCCCGTCGATGCTCCAGACGCGCTGGTCATCGACGACGTTCGAATTGAGGAAGGTGTTGCGGTAGAATCCATCGGTGGAACGGTAGGAGCCCGACAGGACGAAACCGACATTGTCCGACAGCGGCCCGGACAGATAGCCCCGCACCGCGCCGGTGTTCTGTTCGGCGTAACTGGCCGTCACCCCGCCTTCCAGCTTGTCGCCCGGCTTGATGGTGCTGATGACGATGGCTCCCGCCGCCGCGTTGCGGCCGTAGAGGGCGCCCTGGGGACCTTTGAGGATTTCGATCTGGCTGAGCGTGCCCTGCACCTCGTTCAATTGCGCGGTGTTGGTCTTCAATATGCCGTCGACCACCAGGGCCACCGAGCTTTCGGCGTCACGCGCGCCGTTGATGCCGCGGATATTGATCTGGGTGTCGCCGGCCTCGGCGCTGCCCGTGACGATGGTGACGCCGGCTGTCAGCTGAACGAAATCCTGGGCGTTCTGCACGCCGGTCTTGGCTATGGTGTCCGCGGTGAGAACGCTGACGGAGGCGGGCACATCAATGAGCCGTTCGCTTTGCCGCCGCGCGGTGACGAGAATCACGCCGTCATCGGCGGCTGCGGCCGCGTCAGCCGGGCGGACGTTCTGGGCCATCGCGCCGGAAGCAATCACGGAGAGAGCTGAAGCACCGGCGAACAGAAACCGGGTCGATTTGCGCATCGTCAATCCCCTGTCATATGCTTGATGGCCGACTGTTGCGGCTATGATGAGCGACGTTATTGTATACAAATAGCTTGCGTCAAGCCTGCTCCCGTGCCGGGCGTCGGCGGGTCGATATCGGCGAAGGAGCGCCTTCCGGTCATGTCACGCGCGGCGGATCACGCCTATGCCGAGATACGGAGCCTGATTCTGTCGGGCGACGCGCCGCCGGGCGCGCCGCTCACCGAGGAGCAGATGGCCGACCTGTGCGGCGTGTCGAGAACGCCGGTGCGTGACGCCCTGCGCCGGCTGGAGGTCGAGCTTTATGTCGTGCGCAGCGACTCCCAGCGCCTGTTTGTCGCCGACTGGAGCCGGGAGGATGTCGATGAAATGTTCACCCTGCGCGGCATGCTCGAAGCTCACGCCGCCGCCCGCGCGGCCCGGCGGTTCGACGCGATCGCGCTGGACGCCCTGCGCGACTGCAATGCCGCCATTGAGCGCGCGGTGGGGGAGGCCACGCCGGACATCGCCGGCTTTCTTGACGCCAATCGCATATTTCACAGGATCATCGTGGAAACCGCTCAGTCTCCGCGCCTGGCGGCGACCCTGGCGACCCTGGTCGAGCAACCGGTCGTCCGCCGCACGGCCCTGCACTATGGCCGCGAGCAATTGGCGCAGTCGGCGCAGGAACATCGGGAACTGATCACCGCCTTCGAGGCCCACGACGCCGACTGGGCGCACGGCGTGATGAGCGCCCATATTCGCCGCGCCTTTCACGCCTTCGCAAGCCACGTGGCCACGCGCGCTTCGGCCGTTTAACGCTAGCTTGGCGTCTCGACGCCCACGCCTTCGAAATAGGCGATCGCCTCGGTGGACGAAATCACATCGGCGTATTTCGCCGCCAGATCGAACAGATTGGCGTCGTGGGTCGCGCGGTCGCGATCACCGCAGGCGTCGGCGACGACCAGAGGGATAAAGCCGTGACACAATGCGTCAAGGGCCGTGGCGCGCACGCAACCCGAGGTGGTCAATCCGGCGATGACGCAGGTGTCCACGTCCCGCGCGCGCAGCGCCTTGGCGAGGTCCGTTCCGAAGAAGGCGCTGGGATATTGCTTGGTGATGACCGTGTCGTTCGTTCGCGGACAAAGCGCCTCGGTGAAATCGCCCAGATGATTGCCCGTGTCGAACGCCGTCAGGGCGGCGATCTTGCGATAGAAATGGCCACCATCGCGCGCCGGATCGCCGGGCACGTACTCCACCCGGGTGAACACCAACGGCGCGCCGGACCGCGCTGCGGCGTCCCGCAACAGGATCGCCACGCTGCGTTCGGCCTCGACGTCGGCGAACAGGGGCGATGTCGGCTCGAAATAGGCGCGGGCGAAATCGACGAGGAGCAAGGCAGGCCGCGCGCCGCCGCCCAGGTTGCGGCCAAAGCCGGCGGAGGCGTAGTCCCTGTCGCGATCACTAACCTTAAGGACCATGAGTTCCCCAATTTTCCGGACCGCCGCCGTCGGCCTATACATCGAAAGGAATTATTTGTATACAAAACTCATGATCAATCTCTTGCTCGAACCCATTGATATCATGGAAGTGGCCCCGCGCGACGGGCTGCAGAACGAAGCCGAAGTTGTTTCGACGCCGGACAAAATCGCCTTGGTTGAACGGTTGATCGCCATCGGCGCGCGGCGCATCGAGGTGGCGAGTTTCGTCAACCCGCGCCGGGTGCCGCCGATGGCCGACGCCGAGGGGGTGATCGTCGGCCTGCCGGACGACGCCGCCGTGCGCTACACCGCCCTGTGCATGAACGTGCGCGGTGTGGAGCGGGCGATCGCCACCCGCCAAGGCGCGCGCGGGGTGGATGAAGCGGGGTGCGTGATTGTCGCCACTGACCGCTTCGGCATAGCCAATCAGGGTCAGACAGTGGTCGAGGGGATCGCCGCCAATCGCGAAATGATCGCCCTGGCGCTGTCGGCGGGAATGCGCGCGCAGGTCACCGTCGCCGCGAGCTTCGGCTGTCCCTTCGAGGGATCGGTCCCGCCAACCCGGGTGATCGACATCGCCGCCCGCATGGCCGATGCCGGCGCGCAAGAGGTGGCCCTAGCCGACACCATCGGCGTCGCGGTTCCAGCGCAAGTCGCCGACCTGGTCGGCGCCGTGCGCGAAAAGTTGGGTCCGGGCGTCCCCACGCGGGTGCATTTGCACGATACGCGCGGCATGGCGCCCGCCAACGCCTGGGCGGCCTATCAGGCCGGTTGCCGGACCTTTGACAGCGCGCTGGGCGGCCTGGGAGGCTGTCCGTTCGCGCCCGGCGCCGCGGGCAATGTCGCCACCGAGGAACTGGCCTATCTATTCGCGCGTAGCGGCGTCGCCACCGGGATCGATCTTGAGTCGGCCCTCGCCGCCAACGCCTGGTTCGCCGGCGTCATGGGCCGAGCCCTGCCCAGCCGCGTCGGTCGGGCGGGAGACTTTCACGTGACCAAGGAGCGGGAAAACGCATGAGTTATCGTCTGGGCGTCGATGTCGGCGGCACTTTCACCGATCTGCTGATCATCGACGAGGTCAGCGGCAGAACATTTCGCGACAAGGTGCCCTCGACGCCGCATGACCCCTCCGAGGCGGTGATCGCGGGCGCGCGTGCCCTGTGCGACCGGGCCGGCATCACACCGCGGCAATTGTCCCTGTTTCTGCACGGCACCACCGTGGCGACCAACGCCGTGCTCGAACACAAGATCGCCAGGGTCGGCCTGATCGTCACCCAGGGCTATCGCCATGTGCTTCAAATCGCCCGAAGCCTCGTTCCGGGCGGTCTGGCGGCCTGGATCGTCTGGCCCAAGCCCGAACCCATGGCCCCGCTTGAGGCCACCATCGAAGCGATGGAGCGGATCGGCGCGGACGGTGTGGTGGTGTGTGCGCTCGACGAGGCCACCCTGCGTCTGAGTCTGCGACGCCTGGTCGAGGAAAAGGTCGACGCGGTCACCGTCTGCTTGATCAACGCCTACGTCAATGATGCGCATGAACGGCGGGTGGCGCGGATCGTGCAGGAGGAAATGCCCGGCGTTCCAGTCAGCCTCTCCGCCGACATCCTCCCGGAAATGCAGGAATATGAGCGCACCCTGACAACCGTGGCCAATTCAGCCGTGCGCCCAACGGTGTCGCGGTATGTCGGTAATTTAGAACGCGAAATGCGCGCTTGGGGCAGCGAGGCGAAGCTAAGTCTGCTTCGCTCGGACGGGGGACTGATGTCGGCGGAAAAGAGCCGCACGGCACCGGTCAATCTGTTGATGTCCGGCCCGGCGGGCGGCGTCGCCGGGGCGGTCTTCATCGCCAAGACAGCGCGGATCGCCAATGTCCTGACGCTGGACATGGGCGGCACGTCGACCGATGTCGCCCTGATCGAAGACTATCAGGCCCGTCTGCGGCGCGACACCACCGTCGGCCACCTCACCGTGCGCGCCTCGTCGCTTGATGTGCGCACCGTCGGCGCTGGCGGCGGATCGATCGCCGCCGTGCCCGAACTGACCAAGGCTCTGCGCGTGGGTCCGCAATCGGCCGGCGCGGCGCCTGGACCGGCCGCCTATGGTCGGGGCGGCGAACTGCCAACGGTGACCGACGCCAATGTCGTGCTGGGTTACCTGCCCGAGAACCTACTCGGCGGAACCTTCACCCTCGACCGCGAGGCCTCGACCCGCGCCGTGCAGACCATCGCCGACGCCCTGGGGCTGACCTTGATGGAGGCGGCGGCGGGAATCGTCTCGATCGTTAACGAAACCATGTTCGGAGCCCTGCGTCTGGTCTCGGTACAGCAGGGTTACGATCCGCGGGACTTCGCCTTGATGGCCTTCGGCGGGGCCGGTCCCCTGCACGGCAACGCCATGGGCGTGCTGATGGGCAGTTGGCCGGTGATCATACCGCCTTCGCCCGGCGTGTTGTGCGCCTATGGCGACGCCACCACACGCCTGCGCGTCGATGCGCAGCGCAGCTTCAACAAGCTGGTTACCGCCACCGACGACACCGAGGTTCACGCCATCATGGCCGAGATCGCCGCTCAGGTCGCCGTCGAGCTGGCCGCCGAGGGCGTTCCCCACGCCGATCAGGACATTCGCTTCGAGATCGATGTGCGTTACGCCGGCCAAGCGTTCGAGGTGCCGCTCACCCTTGCGCGGGATGGATCGATCGCCGATCTCACCGCGCGGTTTGACGCCGAACACAAGCGCCTCTTCACCTTCAATCTGACCGTGCCGCAGGAACTGGTGAACATCCGCGTCATCGCGCTGGGCAAGGCGGCCAATGTCAGCGCCGAGCGGATCGAACGCGGCGGCGTCGATCCCTCGGCCGCCAAACTCCGCGACCAGACAGTGTGGATGGACGGCGCGGAGCGCATGGCGACGCTCTACGACCGCACCAAACTGAAGGCTGGAAACCGCATCGTCGGCCCCGCTGTCGTCATCGAAATGGACGCCACGACCCTGGTGCTCAACGGCCACGTCGCCGAGGTCGATGATTTCGCCAACATCATGATCAACCCGGCCTGAGGAGCAAAAAACGCATGCCCGCCCGGATCATTCAAACCAATTCCACGCGGTTCGCACAGGTCGCCATCGATCCGGTGACCCTGGACATCATCGAAAACGCCATGCGCAACGCGCGGATCGAGATGGACGCCACCTTGGTGCGCACCGCCATGTCGCCGGGCATTCGTGAACAGGGCGACGCCTTTCCCCTGATCGCCGATCCCGCCGGCAAGATGATCGTCGGGCAGTTCGGCTCCTTTATCGACGGCTTCCTACGCGGCTTCGACGGGACGATCGAAGACGGCGACATGATCCTCCTGTCCGACCCCTATAGTTGCGAAGGGGCGATCAGCCATTCGAATGACTGGCTGGTGTTGCTGCCGGTGTTTCGCGCCGGGCGATTGGTGGCTTGGACCGCCATGTTCGGCCACCAGTCAGACATCGGCGGCAAGGTCGCCGGGTCGATGCCGATCGATGCGCGCGCGATCTTCGAGGAGGGCATACGCATCCCACCGGTCAAGATCTATGCCAAAGGTGTCTACAACGCCGACCTGATCAAGCTAGTGATGCACCAGACTCGCAAGCCCGATTGGTGCGCAGCGGATCTCAACGCCCTGATCGCCTCGTGCCGCGTCGCCGCCCGCCGGGTTGATGAAATGTGCGCGCGCTTTGGCGACGATGTCTATGTGTCGGCGACCCAGGCCCTCCTGGCGCGCAACCACCGGGCCATGAAGGCCTTGATCGCTTCGTCGGTGGGCGAGGATCCGGTCAGTTTCGAGGACTATATCTGCGACGACGGCGTCGGCTATGGCCCCTACAAGATCCGCTGCACCATGCAGAGGGTCGGCGATCGGGTGGTGCTGGATTTCGCCGGAACCGATCCGCAATCGGCGGCGTCGATCAATTTTTACCTCAACGAAAACATGTTCAAAATGTTTTTCGGCATCTACATGATCATGGTCTTCGACCCGCAGATCATGTTCAACGACGGGTTCTACGACCTGATCGAGGTGAAGATTCCCGAAGGGTCGCTGCTCAAGCCGCGCTATCCGGCCGCCCTGTCCGGCCGCACCCATGCGCTGGGCCGGATTTTTGACATTCTCGGCGGTCTGCTCGGCCAGCGCACCCCCGAATTCCTGTGCGCCGCAGGCTTCTCCTCCTCGCCCCACCTCATGTATTCGGGGCGTGACAGTCAGGGCGAATGGTTTCAGCTCTTCCAAATTGGCTTTGGCGGCATTCCGGGCAAGCCGTTCGGGGACGGTCCCGACGGACACTCGCTGTGGCCGGGCTTCACCAATGTGCCCAACGAATTCCTCGAACGTTATTTTCCACTGCGCATCGAGCGATACGAAGCCCTAGCCGACACTGGCGGGGCCGGCAAGTTTCGCGGCGGCAACGGCATCCACATGAGCTATCGCTTTCTCAGCCCGGGCACGGTGTCGATCCACGATGACCGCTGGTTCACCTATCCGTGGGGTGTCAACGGCGGCAAGCCGGGCGCGCGGGCGCGTAAGATCCTCGAAAGGGCCGACGGAACTCAATCCATCGTCGCCAACAAGCTCGACAGCCTGATTGTGGAAGAGGGCGACCTGCTGCACTTCATCACCTGGGGCGGCGGCGGTTGGGGCGATCCGCTGGAGCGCCCCGCCGACCTGGTCGCCAAGGAGGTGCGCCAGGGCTTGGTGACCGCGCCCGGCGCCCGCGTCTACGGCGTCGTCGTCTCGGCGGATGGCGCGCTGGACGCCTCGGCTACTGACGCCCTGCGCGCCAAGATGCGCTCGCAAGCCGCGATCGCGCCCCTGTTTGATCGCGGCGGCGAGATCGAGGACCTGCGCGCCACGTGCGAAGCGCAGACCGGCCTGCCGGCGCCCAAGCCGCCGGTGTGGGTCCAGGCGAAGGCCGCCGCGTAATGGTTCCGGCGTCCGAAAACACCGGGCCGCTCAAAGGCCTGCGCGTGATTGAGATGGGTCAGCTGATCGCCGGCCCCTTCTGCGGCCAGCTGCTCGGCGACATGGGGGCAGATGTGGTCAAGATCGAGCCGCCGGGGCCCGGCGACCCCATGCGGGTCTGGGGCCGCGCCGACAGTCCTGTTTGGTGGGAGGTGGTCGGACGCAACAAGCGCAGCGTGTCGATCGATTTGCGTGTCGCGGAAGGGCAGGCGTTGGCGCGCAAGCTGATCGCCGGCGCCGACATACTGATCGAGAATTTCCGCCCCGGAACGCTGGAGAAATGGGGCATGAGTCCCGCCGCCCTGCACGCGGAAAATCGCGGCCTGATCATTGTGCGCATTTCCGGTTACGGCCAGACCGGCCCCTATTCAGATCGCGCCGGCTTTGGCGGCATCGGCGAAGCCATGGGCGGCTGGCGCAATATTGTTGGCGATCCGGACCGTCCGCCCAGCCGGATGGGGGTGTCCATCGGCGACAGCCTGGCCGGCACTTACGGCTGTATCGGCGCCCTGGCCGCCCTGCGCCATCGCGACCAGACCGGCGAAGGGCAGGTTGTCGACAGCGCGCTTTACGAAGCGGTGCTGCAGGTCATGGAAAGCGTTGTGCCGGAATACAGCGTGTCGGGCTACACGCGGGAACGCTCTGGTTCCTATCTTCCGGGCATAGCGCCGTCCAACGTCTACCCCTGCAAGAACGGCGACTTCATGATCGGCGCCAATCAGGACTCGATTTTCGCCCGGCTGTGCGTCGCCATGGACGACCCGGCCCTGGCGAAGGACCCGCGTTATGTCGATCACGTCTCGCGTGGACGACACCAGATTGAGCTGGACGCCCTAATCGCACGCTGGACCCAAACCCAAACCATCGACGAGGTTGAGGCCAGGATGATCGAGCACGCCATCCCGGCCGGCCGGGTCTACAAACCCGCCGACATGATTGCCGATCCGCACTTCCAGGCGCGTGAAGCCATCGTCGATGTCCAGCATCCGCGCTGGGCGACGCTAAAGATGCAGAACGTTTTCCCCAAACTCTCCAAAACCCCCGGCGCCATCCGCTCCATCGCCCCGCAGAATGTCGGCGAACACAACGCCATGTATGTCGACGAGCTGGGCCTTACGCTAGAGGAGGTCGAAGGGTTGAAGGCGCGACAAATCATCTGAGAGGTACGGTGATCTGTGGACGGCCCCTGCGCTTCAAGAGTTAAGTCGGTGTTGGCAAGTTAACTCGTCACAGCCGGCACGGACCCACTCCGGTTTTGTCAGGTTAAACGGCTTGGCCGGCGAATATCCTTCCCGCCAACCGGCGATCATGCAGCTGCGGTGGCCTCCGCCCACACCTGATAGCGGTTCAAACTTGGCGTTCTTGCTGAAATTGAGGAGCTGAACAGAAACTCGATCTGCTTCCGCAGCGCTTCCGCGAGCGCCAACGGTCCAGGCGCGCACTGTTCCAACTTTCTATCTTGATGAGTTTATGAGAGAAAATGGCGCACCAGACAGGAGAGTGTGAGCCGCATTTTGTCTAGACCGTCCGCTTGGCTCGGTCCTGCTGGTTGGCGCCCTGGATCATGGCGCGGGCGTCGGCCCATTGTTGATCGTCCCAGCTACGCAGGGCCGCAAAGCCGCCGCCGCCGGCGTTCC
>JANXUA010000021.1 GCA_025352085.1 Caulobacteraceae bacterium
CGAGCCCGGGCGCCGCCGGCGACGCGACGGGCGGCGGAACCGGGGGGGACGGCGGCGCGCCCCCTTCGCCACGGTTCGTGATCAAGATGCAGGGCGCGACGAAACCGGCCCTCTATGGAGAGAACCAGGCGACCTTCTCAGTCCAGCTCGATCAGTATGGCGCCACTATCCTCGAGGCGGCGCTTAAGGGCGAGATGGCTCCCATCGCGGTCATCTATTCGCTGGATTTCGTCGCCTTGCGGCCCGCCTTCAGGGTCCACCTCCAGGTCGATTGGGATCGCGTTCAGACCCATATCGACGACAGTTTCCACACCGGCTTTCTGTTCTTCTCAAGCGACATCGAAAAGGTGGTCGACAAGCTGATCGAAAATCAGGTGATCATCCTTCAGGTCGACACCTTCGTGACCGAGGGAGACGGCGGCAAGTCGGTGTCCGACGACCGCGACCGCGCGATCTCGGAAGTCTATGAAATGATCAAGAGCACCTTCTTCGAATCCAGTCTGCCGCCGCCCCAGCCCGGCAAGCCGGACGACTGGTCCAAGGCGGAGGGGGCGATGATGGCGGTCAGCGCCATGGCCCTGACCGGCGGGGCCGCCGCCTTCGGCTGTTTCTCGAAAAAGTCGGTCGATATGACCCGCACCGACAAGAAGACCCTCAACGTCGATATCTCCGAGCGCACCTCGGTCCAGCGCACCATCTACCCTCAGGGCCATTTGAACGGACTGCTGTCATCACTCGAACAGGGTCAGAGTCTCGACCGCTTTATCATCAAGGTCGACCTCGATAATCCCTGGTTCACCCGACGCAAACTGAACGTGGTGAGTTACGCGGACTTTCCGGGCGACCAGATCGCCTCGATCGACGTCAATCTCAACTACAACGGCCTGGTGAAGACTCTCACCCTCACCGCCGGCGCGTCCCAGGCCGCCGCCGATTGGAGCAGTGTGCTGGCCAACGGCCAGATGATCCGCCCGGTCAGCTACACCTACACCGTCAATTTCGCCGGCGTGGACACCACCCAGCGGCCCGGTCAGCTGACCAGTCCGACTCTGACCGAAATCGGCGACGCCCTCACCATTCAACCGCGCGGAAGTCTCTATTCCCTGACCGTCGTGCCGATCCGCGCCGACTCCCTGCCGTGGGATCGCTATCCGAATGTGGAGGTGGAATGCCGCTATAACGACGCCGCCAACGGCGTCCGCGACATGATGAGCGCCGTGCTCACGACCACCGCGCCCGAGGTGACCTGGCCGCTGTTCCTGATCGACCCGGCCAATCGCACGTTCGAATACCGACTGACCTACACCCTGGCCTCCGGCGGGACGACCACCACCCCTTGGCGGACCACCGACGCGGGCAAGATCGACATCGGCGATCCGTTCCCGACCAAGAGCACGCTGATGGTCATGCCCGGCGTCGACTGGACGGTGACCGACCAGGTCGTGGTGCATCTGGCCTACCCCAGCAAGGCGCAGCCGGTGGTCCAGCAGAACTTCATCTTCAACAGCGGCGCCACCGCCAGTCAGACCTTCATCGCCGACCGACAGGACCCGACCCAGACCTCGATCTATTTCGAAGCGCGCATCATTTCCAAAAATGGTCGGGTCTGGACGGTGCCCGGCTCGGTGACGACCGACAGTTTCCTGATCATCCAGTCGGGCATGAACGGACACCAGATTTTGTCGGTGCGTCCCGAGGCGGTCGATTTCGGCGCCCTGGGGCTGAACGAAGTCGACGTTCAGGTCCGCTATGTCGACACCAAGAACGGGTTCAACAGCCTAGCCGCTTTCAAACTGGCGTCGCCGACGGACGTCCAGCAATTCGCCTACGACTATCTCGACCCATCCATCGCGCCTGAATACCGCTACGATGTTCAGTTTCAGAACGGCCAGACCCGGACTTTCGATTGGGGGCCGGCCAGCGGCGAGACGGTGACCATCGCCCTCAGCAATCTCGGCTGAACCCTTTTTGGAGCGAATCCAAATGCTGCTGCTCTCCTCCGATTCCCTCACCGTCGACGGCGTCACCGTCTTTCCCGACCACGCCGACCCCAACCAGTTCTGGTACCTGCCGGCGCCGGTGAGCCTGGCCATGCTGCCGGGCAGCACCGAGCCGCAATTCCTGCTGATCGAATACACACCCGACGTGGCCAGTTCGGGCGTCAAAGGCGTCGGGTTTCTCGACGTGACCGTTTGCCTCAAGGTCGATCAGGGAACTCTCGACAAGATCCTGGGCCAGGTCACCTCGACCTTCCCTCTCGCGGTGAACGCGCACCTGGCGCCGGCGCCTTTCGACGAGGGCACGGTGCAGATCCTGACGCTGGACATGCAGGGTTCCGGTGGCGCGGTGAACAAGTCGCCGCCCGGATCGATCGTGATGGTCGAAAACATCCTCGGCGCGACCTCGCCGGATCTCTACGGCGACAACAATGGGATCTTCGGCATGACCCTCAGCCAGGACGGGGTCAGCATTCTGAAGGCGGCCTTCGCCGACTCGATGGCCCCGGTGGGCGCCCTCTACAATCTCAAATTCACCGGCGTGCGCCCTGCCCTGGACGTGAAGGTGACCGCCGACCTCAAGCGGGTCTACGACAGTTTCAACATCGCCCTGACCGGCAGCGCCTACTGGGCCTCGATCGGCATCGACGCGACCTTCGAAAAGCTCCGCCAGGACGGAACGATCAAGATCGAGGTGGTCAACCTCGCCGGCGACAAGGACACTTCGGACAAGGAGCAGCGGGCGCTGGACATGTTCAAGCAGGACATCCTCGCCAAGTTTTTTGAGCCGGCGCTGTCGCCGACCACGGCGGACAAGGCCGCCGCCGGGGGCAAGGACGGCGGAGTGGGCAAGGTGATCAAGGACGCCAAGTCCGCCGCCTCGCCGTTCGGGCTTTCGCTCAGGCTCAAGTTCGTCCACCAGGAAGAGCAGAAGACCGTCACCTTCGAATACAACCGGATGGACGCGGTCCAGCGCACCTACGGGCCGCAAGGCTATTTCGGGCTGCTTCTCCCCTCCATCGACCAGTCCAAGCATTTCCTGCAGGTCAACGGCTCGGACCCCTTCTTTCAGAAGTTCTCGGTTGTGCTCACCCCGCCGCACGACTTCGCCGGCGTCGGCCTGCAGACCGTCCACATCGCCCTCGACTACGGCGATCCCAGCGCCGCCGGCGCCAAACACGGCGAATTCGTGTTCGACGCGACCCATGCCGACCAGACGTCGTGGGACCTGTTCGAGGGCCAGATCCACGACACCGAATTCACCTACGCACTGACCTATGCCTTCGATCCCGAGGCCGGCTGGGATGCGCCGACGAACATTTACAACCTGCCGGCGGTCACTACCTCGAACCGTCAGATCACCCTCGATCCGCACAGCAATCTGGGCTTCCTCGTTGTCAACGTTCAGCCGGGCCGCATCGATGCGAACATCGTGGACCGGATCGAGGTCAACCTCAGTTACGCCGACGCCACCGACCCCGCCGACCCCAGCCACTGGAGCACCACCGGCTTTTTCGTGGTGCGTTCCGGTTCTACGCCGCAGCCCTGGAAACTTCGGCTATCCGACAAGGATCAGAGGGCCTACAGCTACACCACCCACTGCGTGCTCAAGACCGGCGCCAGCTTCGACGCCGGCCCGTATACGAGCGAAGCGAGCGCGATCTTCATCAACGATGCGTTCGGTGGCGGGATCGACGTTATGCTCCAGCCGGCCTTCGATCCGACCAAGACCAAGTCGGCGGTGATCGAGCTGAGCTACCATGACGCCGCCGCCAATTATCAGTTTTCCAAAACTCAATTCCTGACCGCGGCGAGCGGCGCCAACGCCGTGACCGTCCACATCCCGACCCTCAGCGCCGCCAATCTCGCCTTCGACTACAAGATCACCATCATCACCAGCGACAACCGGCAGCTGCACGGCGTCACGGTCACCACCACCGAGCCGTTGATCATTGTCGGCGACACCCCCTGACCGCCAGGGCTCAAGCGTGTTTGGCCGCCTCGAGACCCTGCGTGTCGCGGAGAAAATCGCCGCCCTGACCGGCGCGGACGCCCCCCTGCTGGCGGCGATCAGGATGGCGCTGGAGCCGCTTGAACACTCTGTCTGGCCGGATACGGCGTGGCGGTTCAGCCGACTGACCTCAAGCCATCACCCGGTGGAGTTCGGTTTTTCCACCCACGAAGATCGGCTGCGGGTGACGCTGGAGGTGGCCGGGCCGGAAACGCCGGACCATGACCGCCTGGACGCCGCGCTGAGGTTGCTATCGGCGTTGGGCGTGCCTGCTCCGCCTGCCCGGTGCGTGGCGTCCTGGAAATCGCTGCAGGCCGACGGATCCTTGCGGTGGGGGTGCTGGCTCGGGCTTCGCCAAACGTCGCGCGGTTTCGCGGCCAAGCTCTATGTCGAGGCGCCGCGCGGCGCGACCGCGGCCCCGTGGTCCAACCGCGTCGCCGGCGCGCGACTGCGCATGCTGGGTCACGATCCGGCCAGCGGGCGCACCGAACTCTATTTCGCCCTGCCCGCGATGGCCGCCGCCGAGGTCGCCGCCCGGCTGAGCGGATTTGGTTTGGCCGATGCGGACGGCATGCTCGATGCGCTGGCCTCGGTCATCGGCCTGCCGTTGGCGGCGGCGGCGCTGTGGCCGCGGCTGGGCGCGAGCGTCTGCGACGACCCGGGCGACGCGGCATTCTTTTTGAACTCGAAATCCGTGACGGGCGGGGGGGAGGCGGTGCGGAGGCGGATGCTGGCGGGAGCATCGACGGGCTATGCGGCGCTGTTCGGGCCGCCGTCGACTGCCGTCGCGCCCGATCATGGCGTACTGACGCTGACGCCGCGAGCCCGGGGGGTCGAACTGCGCGTGGGCATAGCGGCGGACGCCCTGGAGCAGGATGATTTTAGACGGAACCGTCCAAAATCTGAATCCTGCTCTAGAAACAAAAATGTAGAGCCTGATTTAAGCGTCCGCCCTGTTCCGTGCGTACGCATCAGGCTCTAGCGTGACGGCCGTCCGCGACAGCCTGGGCCGCGGCGCCGCATTTCTCCTGAACGGGCAGGACGCGGACGGCGGTTGGCGGGATTTCAATCTTCGGCCCGGCGTGTCGACCTCCTGGACGACCGCCTATGTAGCGGCGCGCGTCGAGACCCTGACCGACCTTGTCCCGGCCGCGGCGGCGGCGGCGGACGCCGCCGCGAGATTTCTGCGCGACAGCCGCGTGGCCGGCGGCGGTTGGGCCTACAACGCTCGTTGCCCGCCCGACGCCGACAGCACCGCCCTGACCCTGCTGTTTCTGGGCCGGCGCGAGCCGCGGCCAAGTCTCAAGGACGTCGCCGTCCTGGCCGCCTTCCAGCACCCGGACGGGGGCTTCGCGACCTACCGTGCGTGGCGCGCGGACCACGGATGGGCAAGGCCGCACGCCGAGGTGACGGCGACCGCGCTGCGGGCGCTGGCGCTCTTTCTGCCGTCCGACCACTGGGTCCCGCGCCGCGGCCTCACCTGGCTCGCGGGCCAGGCCGCGCGGCCGGAGCAGGCGACCTATTGGTGGGCGACGGGCGCCTATCTGAAGCTGGAACTGGCCCGCCTGGGCGTCGCCATCGCCGACGACGCGGCGGCGGACGCCGACAATGCGGGCGTCTTCGCCCGCGCCCTCGAACTGGAGCGGGCCGTGCTGAGCGGCGTCGGCCGGGAGGCGATCGCGGCGACCGCCCAAAGCCTGATCGCGCGGCAATGCGCCGATGGCGGATGGCCGAGCGAACCGATCCTGCGGCTGCCCGACCCGGCCGGCGCGCACGCCGGATCGACCCACGCCGACCAAAATCGCCTGTTCGCCACGGCCACGGCTCTGTCGGCGCTAAACGCGGCGCGCGCCGGAGCGCGGTGACCGGCACGGCCTAAGCCTTCGTCAATCGTCTCGCGCCATCGCTTGCGGTTCGCTAGATTGGCGAGGATGACGCCCCAAGGGATCAATGATGGCCAAGGCCGATAGCGACCGCGGCGGCTCCAGGCGCCGATCGCCCCTGGGCGCCTTGCTGTACTGGAGCATGGTTCTCGGTATCTGGAGCCTGATCTTCGTCGGCGGCTTTCTGGCCGTGTTCGCCACCGACCTGCCCGACACGTCGAAGCTGTATGACGTCCATCGCCAGCCATCGATCACCTATCTGGACCGCTCCGGCGCCGTGGTCGCCCTGCGCGGCAGCCAGTATGCGCCGCCGGTCGATATCGACGCCCTGCCAGCTTACGTGCCCGCCGCCTTCGTGGCCATCGAGGATCGGCAGTTCTATCATCACCTCGGGTTTAACCCCTGGGGCATGCTTAAAGGCGTGTTCTACAACGTGACCCGTCACGGCGGATCGCTGCACGGCGGCTCGACGATCACCCAGCAACTGGCGCGCAACCTTTTTCTCACCCCGGCCCAGACCTATCGCCGCAAGGCGCAGGAGTTGATCCTGTCGGTGTGGCTGGAGATGCATTTCTCCAAAAAGCAGATTCTCGCCCTCTATCTCAACCGCGTCAGCTTCGGCGGCGGCGCCTATGGCATCGAGGCCGCCTCCCAGCGCTATTTCAACAAACCCGCGTCGGGACTGACGCTCGGCGAAGCGGCCCTGCTGGCGGCGACCATGAAGGGGCCGACGCGCTACAACCCCGCCGCCAACAGCGAGCGCGCAGCCCGGCGCGCGACGGTGGTCCTGAATGAAATGCTGCGGATGAGGGCGATCTCCGTCGCCGACCGCGACGCCACCTTCGCCAATCCGGTGCACGTCTCGGCGCGGCTCGCTGACCAGAGGGCGCAGTATTTCGTCGACTGGCTGGACGCCCAGGTCCGCTCGCAGGTCGGCGAGCCGACCCAGGACCTGGTGGTGGAGACGACCCTGGACCTGCCGATCCAGGCTCAGGCCGAGCAGGCGGTGCGCCTGGGCGTGACCTCCCACGCCGATCTGGGCGTTCAGCAGGGCGCGCTGGTGGCCATGGACGGCGAGGGACGGATCCGTGCCTATGTCGGCGGTTCGGTCTATGCCGACAGCCAGTTCGATCGCGCCACCGGCGCGCATCGCCAGGCCGGCTCGGCGTTCAAGCCGTTCGTCTACCTCACCGCCATCGAGGCCGGGCACAAGCCCACCGATCCGGTGGTGGACGAGGCGATCAACATCGGCAAGTGGTCGCCGCACAACTATACCGGCCGCTACCTGGGCAAGATCACCCTGCAGACCGCCCTGGTGCAATCGATCAACACGGTCGCGGTGAGATTGGCTCAGGAAGTGGGAACCGGGCGGGTGGCCGACACCGCCCGGCGCCTGGGCATCACCTCGCCGATCCAGACCGACCCGTCCATGGCGCTGGGCGCCGTCGAGGTCAGTCCGATGGAGATGGCTCAGGCCTACGACGCCTTCGCCAACGGCGGCGAGCGCGTCCACGGTTACGGCATCGAGCGAATCCGCCTGGCCACCGGTCAGGTTCTCTACGACCACAGCGCCGAAAAGCCGACGCACGACAGTGTCATCGCCCCGCCCTCGCTGTACTACATGATCCAGATGATGCGCGGCGTGGTCACTTCGGGCACCGGAACCAAAGCGAGGGTTCCCGGCTATGACCTTGCCGGCAAGACCGGCACGACCAGCGACTACAAAGACGCCTGGTTCATCGGCTACACCGGCGGTTTCACCACCGCGGTGTGGGTCGGTCGCGACGACAATACCTCGATGAAGAAGGTCACGGGCGGCGGCGCGCCGGCGGAGATCTGGCGCGCTTTCATGGCCGCCGCCCTGCCGCACCTGCAGGCGCAGGCCATTCCGGGGGGAAACACCCCGCCCGAGCCGACTCCGGACCTCATCGATCCCCTGCTGGGCCCCGGCCCGCTCCCCGACGGCGCCGCCGCCCCCGACGGAACCGACCTCGAGGCGCCCCCGCCGGAACCCGAGCCGTCCGCCACGCCGCTGTAGCGCGGGCGGGTGGACTTTTTCTACCGCCCGAACGCGTGCAGGGCCGGTCCGTGGGCGCGCAGCCAGTCGCGGTGGGGGCGATGGTCGCCGACGAGACGGGCGACCTCACGCCAGAACTTCGGGCCGTGATTGGCTTCGATCAAATGCGCGCACTCGTGCGCCGCCACATAGTCGGCCACCGCGAACGGGGCGAGGGCGAGGCGCCAGCTGAGGCGGATCGCGGCGGGCCGTCCGGCCCGGGCCGGCGCGCACGAGCCCCAACGGGTCCTGGCGTCCGACAAACTCACCGTCGGCGCCTTGACGTTCAGGACGGCGCAATAGTGATCGACCCGGCGGGTGAAAACGCCGAGGGCCTCGCGCTTGATCGCCCGGGCGACCAGACCGCTGTCGACCTCGCCTTCGCCGCAGCCGATCAACAGCTGGACGTCATCCCGATCCGATGCGGTGAACCGCGGTCGCCGGCCGTTGGGAGTCAGGTGGCACGCCTCGCCAAAAACGCTGATGAGGTCGCCGGCGCCTAAGCTGACCGGCTCGGGGCGGCGCGCGAGTTGGGCGGCGATCCAGTCGCGGCGCGACCTCGCGAAATCAACGGCGTCGGCGAGGCGGCTCAGCGACGGCGCGGTCGCGCGCGCTTCGCCGGTCTTGGAGTCGATGCGCAGGGATATCCGCCGCGCCCGACGGTTGACCGTCAGGCGAAGGGTGACGCCGTCCAGATCAAGCCGCGCGCCGTCCGCGAGTCGTTTTCGAAACAAGCCCATCATCCTGCGATAGGGTGATCGGGCCGCGCGATAAAGCCTGTTCGTTGCGGGCGATGAAATCGCGCACGCGCGGATAGATTTCGGCCGCGAACCGGCGGCCGTTGAAAACGCCGTAGTGGCCGACGCCCGGCTGCACGTAGAGCTCGTGCCGGTCTTTGGGCAGATTGAGACACAGGCCGTGCGCCGCCTGGGTCTGGCCGACACCGGAGATGTCGTCGTTTTCGCCCTCGACGGTCATCAGACCAATGTCGGTGATCGCCGCCGGATCGACCCGGCGACCATCGTGGAAAAGCTCGCCCTTGGGCAGGAGGTATTTCTGGAACACGATGTCGATCGTTTCGAGATAGAACTCTTCGCTGAGATCCAGAACCGACAGATATTCGTCATAGAACTCGCGATGCTTGTCCGCCGAATCGCCATCGCCGACCACCAGATGGTCGAAATAGCGATGATGCGCGGCCTGATGCTGCTCGAGGTTCATCGACATGAAGCTGGCCAGCTGGACGAAGCCCGGATAGACGCGCCGGAAGGCGCCCGCGTAGGGCCACGGCACGGAGTAGATCATGTTGGTCTGGAACCAGGCGAACGGCCGCTCCTCGGCCAGGCGGTTGGTCACCGTCGGCGACAGGCGCGCGTCGATGGGCGACCCCATAAAGGTCAGGCTGGCGGGCCGCAACGGGTCTTGGTCCTCGGCCATCAGGGCCGCCTGGGCCAGGACCGGCGGTCCGGGCTGGCAGACCGCGACGACGTGGGCGCGGCGACCGATCCGCCGCAGCATCTCGCCGATCGCGTCGACATAGCCGTGGAAACCGAAGCGTCCCTCGAACAGGGGCACGTCGCGGGCGTTGGACCAGTCGGTGACGAACACGTCGTGGTCCAGAAGGAAGGTTTGCACGGTGCCGCGCAGCAGGGTCGCGAAGTGGCCAGACAAGGGCGCGACGATCAGCACCGGCGGGCTCGTCCCACGAACGCCGGCCTCGGCCAGATCGCCCTCGTCGCGCCTGAAATGCAGCAATTTCACCCACGGCGACGCCCAGCGGGTCTCGCAGGTGACGCGCACCGCGCGGCCGGCCACCGTGACCTCATGGATATTCCAGGCGGGCTTGAAATAACGTTTGGTCAGGCCGGCGACCATATCGGATGACGCATACAACCGGCGGCCGAGATCGGACGCGCTAGCCGGGTTGAACGGCGAGCGCCAGAAATCGCGCGCGAACTCGGCCGCGAGCCTGACCGGCGCGGCGGTGCGATAGGCGGCTTCCTGGATGGCGTAGAGCATGGCGCCTCAATCTTTGTGCAACGCAACAATATGGGCGCGCCCGCGGGGCAAGTCCAGATTGACCTTAGGTCAACCGGCCGCCATGGCCCTGACGATCTGGTCGGCGACGTCGGCCGGGGATTTGCACGGATGGATCGGGCTGACGAATTCACCTTTCGGGTTCATCAGATAGATCACGCCGATGTGGTGCAGAGAGGAATCCGGTGATGGTGTGGACGGCGCTCACGTCCGGCCATGGTGTGCCATGATGAACGTCGTTGAAGCGTTTCATCAAAGGAGCGCCGTCCACACCATCACCGTACTACCGCGTACCGGTCCCGTATTACTCTCGGTCTCCGGATATACGCCCCCGTAGCCGGTCGGCCAGAAAGACTATCGACTCCCGATCCCGAGGCGTGATCGCGGCGGTCAGCAACTCACGCACTTTGACCTGTAGCGCCTCGCGGCTTAACCGGCCGTCACGATAGGCACAGTAGATCGGAAAGACGTTGGCGTATATTTCGGACAATTGGGCGTCCACACGGCGACGCGCGGGGGAGCCATAGCCGGTATCGCTCGACTCCGTCAGCGAGCCTGCGCGACGGCGTCTGGCATACAGCGGCGCGTCGATCCATGCGACCCGGCCAGTCATCGCCACGACGTTCGTGAACAAAAGGTCATAGCCGAAGCGGTAACCGCCAAAGAACCCGCCGATCTGCTCCACGAATTTTCGGCGGAACAAGCCGTGGTGCGGGGCCCGGTACAGCATGGCGGGGCTATCGACGAGCCGCGGACCCCATGGGAAGGCGATCGTCTCAAAGACCGGACCGTTCGACGTCTCCGCATACTGCGCCTGGGCGGCGAACACGAAGTCAGCCTGACGCTCAAGGCAGGTCGCGAGAAGACGGGCCACATGGTCGGGCGCGCTCCAATCGTCCGCATCCTGGACGAAGAAGTAGTCGTCGGGGCTCGCCGCCGCCGCGATCGCCCGGCAAAAGTACGGCCCCCGATTCCGGGCAAGCTCGAAGCGCACCAGACGCGGATCATGAAGGTCCGCGAGGACGGTCCACGGCGCCGGCCCATCTCCATCGCTGATAACAATAATTCGCAGGGCCGCATGAGTCTGGCCGAGTAGGCTCAGCACGGACTCGCGCAAGTACGGTCCGGCCCCAAATGCGGGAATGCATGCGGTGACCCAAGGGCCCCGCGAGGTCAAGCCGGCGCCCTGCTCGGGCGTTCGACCTCACTGTCGAGCAATCGCGGCGCCGCAGAGCCAGCCCGCCTCCGGCAAACCCGGGGCGGTTCGGTCGGGTTCAGCTGGACGGCAACGCCGGTGCGCATCCCGCAAATTCGCACACCGCGAAATACATGGGAATCCCAAAATGGACCCTTATGTCGGCATCACTATCGGGCGCCCGGCCGGCAAGCCCAGCGAGACTTTGGATCAGCCGGCCGTCATCGCCTTGGCGATCTGGTCGGCGACGTCGGCCGGCGACTGGGAGGGATCGACGGGCGCGACGAACCGGCCCCTGGGGTCCATCAGATAGATCACGGCGGTGTGGTCCATGCTGTAGGTCGCGCCGTCGGGGACTTTTTTGTAATAGACGCGATAAGCACGGGCGACCGCGGCGATATCGGCCGCGCTGCCCGTCAGGCCGATCACCCCCTTGGGAAAGGACGCGCCGGCCAGATAGGTTTTCAGCTGCGCGGACGTGTCGCGGGCGGGGTCGACGGTGATGAACACCACCTGGGCCCGCGCGGCCTTGTCGGCCAGCTTGATCATTGCCTGCCCCAGGGTGGTCAGGGTCGTCGGGCAGACATCGGGACAATAGGTGTAACCGAAGAACACCGCTGACCATTTTCCGCGCAGGAGGCTCTGATCCACCCGGCGGCCGGCGGTGTTGGTCAACTGGAAATCGCCGCCGATGGCCGCCGCGGTCTGGACCGGCGACGGGGTCTTGGGCCCGCACGCCGCGGCGCCGATCAGGACCAGGCTCGCCAGCGCCAAACGAGACAGCGATCGCGGATAAATTTTCAAAAATAAATACCTGTAAAACAGTTTCGGCGTCATGCTCGCGTTATGAGCCCGCGCCCCAGTCACCGCAGCGCCAAACGCAAGCCCGATCGTGGCGCCACACGCCCCGATACGCCCGGCCCCGCGTCATCGCAAGGCTTGCCTCGGACCGCGACGCCTCTGGCCAATCGGGCGATGGTTATCTTGAGGTGTTTGTTCATTGTAACTCAAGCCGTTTCGATTCCTATCGTGTATTACGGTTTGAAAATCGAAATGCCATTGTTGTTGATCTATCAGATGATCGGCGCAAACGCAATCTATACAGCAATTATTTCTGTAATACCAGCCGTCAACAGATCCGTCAGGCCGTGGTGGGCGACCAGTCAACTGGCGGTCGATATCATTCAGCTATCATGCCTGCTGTATGTAACCGGCGGCCTGGCCAACCCGTTTTGTCTGTTGCTGATCATTCCGGTCACCTTGGCCGGGACCACCCTGCCGGCGCGGCAAGCCCTGGGTTTGATGGTCTTTGCGGTGACGTGCGCCCTCCTGGTCGTCGTGGGGCCCGCGTGGCGGTCGAGCGGGGTGATGGCGCCGTTCGTTGTGACGCCCGCGCGTCTGGCAAAATCGTGCGCCCTGATCGTTTCAATCATCTTCGCCGGCGGTTTCGCGGCGTGGGCGGCCGGTGAGGCTCGCCGCATGGTGCAGGCGCTTCAGGTCACCGAAACGGTGCTGGCGCGTGAACAAAAGTTGACGGCGCTCGACGGTCTGGCCGCCGCCGCGGCCCACGAACTGGGCACGCCGCTGGCGACGATCACCGTGGTGGCCAAAGAGCTGGCGCGCGAGTCGCCGCCGGGCCCGCTGCAGGATGACGCCTGGCTGCTGGTGGAGCAGGCCGAACGGTGCCGCGACATCCTCAAAAGGCTGTCGCACGCACCGGAGATCACCGATTCGATGTACGAGCGCATCAGCCTGACGCAATTTATCAGCGACATACTGGCCCCTCACCAGGGCCAGCCCGCCGTGCGCACCGAAGGCCTGATCGCCGGGCCGCGCGGAGCGCCGCCGCCCGACATCTGGCGCAAGTCTGAGGTGTCGCACGCCATCTCCGCCTTCGTCGAAAACGCCTACGATTTCGCGCGCTCGGAAATCCTGGTCATCGGCCGGTTCGACGCCAAATCGATCACCATCGAGGTGCGCGACGACGGCCCCGGCATCGACGCCGAGGTGCTGGCCAAACTCGGCGAACCCTACATCACCAGCCGCCCCGGCGCCGAGGGGTCGCGCACCAGCCACGTCGGCATGGGCCTGGGGTTCTTCATCGCCAAGACCCTGCTGGAGCGCACGGGGGCCATCGTCGAAGCCAAGAACATCCGCCGTGAAGGGGCCGTGGTCATAGCGCAGTGGCCGCGCGCCGCCCTGGAGGCGATCGAATTGCCGGCGCTTGAGCAGGCGGCGGCGGCCTAGATCTCCCCTAAATTAACATTCTATTCAGCGACGCATTTGAGTATCAATAGAGGATGGCCTTGGCGGCCCCCGGGAGTCGGCATGCTCACCAGCGAAATCGAAGCGGCGGTCGCCGCCCTGCCGGACAAGACTCTGTTGTTGCTGGACGACGACGCGGCCCTGCGCAATCGGCTCGGTCGCGCCCTGCTGGCCCGGGGCTTCGACGTCCGGGTCGAGGAAGGCGTGGCGAGCACATTGGTCACGGTGGCCCAAGGGGCTCCGGCCTTCGCTGTTCTGGACATGCGCCTTGGCGACGGTTCGGGCCTGTCGATCGTCGAGACCCTGCGCGAAGCGCGGCCCGACATGCGCATCGTCATGCTGACCGGCTACGGCAATATCGCCACCGCCGTCGCGGCGGTGAAATCCGGGGCGGTGGACTATCTGGCCAAACCCGCCGACGCCGACGACGTGGTGCGCGCGCTGCTGACCGCCGGCATCAGTGACGGCCCGGAACCGCCCGACAATCCGATGAGCGCCGATCGCGTGCGCTGGGAGCATATCCAGAAGGTTTATGAGATGTGCTCGCAGAACGTCTCCGAGACCGCCCGGCGGCTCAACATGCACCGCCGCACCCTGCAGCGCATCCTCTCCAAGCGCGCGCCAAGGTAGGCGTTAGGGCGCCGGCGCCTCTCCGACATAGGGCGGCCGCAGGGCCGCCAGCCGCGCAAAGGCCAGGGTGAGGGCCTTACGGCGCGGCCCGCTCAAGGGCGCGGCGGGCGCGTCGCGGACGACCGCGCCGCCAAAGGCGTCGGCGATGATCAGGCCCGGCTCATCGGGAAGGACGCCGCGCGGAAATTCCGGCGCCACGGCGAAGTAGAAGGCGTCGCAATAAGGCGCGTAATCGCCCCATTTTCGATCGACGCGAAAATCCTCAAGGCCGGACTTCACCTCGACAATGACGATCTGGCCGCGCGGCCCCAACGCCATGATGTCCGCCCGCCGCCCGTTGGGCAGGCAGACCTCCATTAGGGGGGCGTAGTTCAAATCCACCAACAACCGCGCCGCGCCGCGCGTAACGGCGCCGGTGGTCTCGGGACGCGAAAAGGCGAGGACGACGGTTTCCACACCCCCGTGTCGTTCCGCTTTCGTTCGAGGTCAACGCATATTCCCTCCTCTTTATGGGGAGGGCGAGTCGCGAAGCGACCGGGGTGGGGGAGTCTGGGCCCATCCGGGCGTGAGGTTGATCGATACTTCCCCACCCCGGACTTCGCTTCGCTTCGTCTCGACCCTCCCCATAAAGGGGAGGGAGAGACTCGCGAGTCCTACTCCGCGGCGATCTTCAGCGCCGGCGAGCGGTCGCGGAAGTTGATGGTCTTGAGATAGGCGATGCCTTCGTCGGCGATGTCGTCGCCGACCATCTTGTCGCCCTCGGCCTTGAGCTCATCCATGTCGACATACATGCCGTAGAACGCTCTCGTGCGGTCGGTGATGATGCCGGCGTTGAGCAGGGTCTTGATCAGGACGCGGAAGATATTGGTCGCTTCCTTCATGTCCTCGCGGCGGGCGTCGTCGGTGGCGATTTCGGCGAACTCGGCGATGACCCGGTCAGGATCGAGGTCGAACATTTCATAGAGATCGCGCTGCTCGCTGGGGGCCAGCAGGTTGAACAGCAGGGTCTGGAAGCAGTGCGCCGCCCAGTCCTCGATGATGATGTGCTCTTCGGGGTTGAGCTTGGGGATCGTGCGGTCGGCCCAGATCTTGCCGAACTTGTGGTGGAACGCCTCGTCGGTCATCACCAGCTGCATCAGCTTGCGACCGAGCGGGTCGTTGAGCTTCTGGAAGAAGGTGGCGAAGGCGCCCATGGCCAGGCCCTCGACCAGCATCTGCATGCCGATGATTTTCTTGTACACCTCCGGCGCGGAGATGATTTCCACCAGCAGGTTCTGCAGAACGGCGCTGCACGGCGCGGGCTTGCCCCAGCGGGCCTTGATGTATTGCGCGAAGGCGGTGACGTGGCGAGCCTCTTCGCGGGTCTGGTTGGCGGCGTATTCCTGCGCGCCCTGGTCGTAAAGCACGTGGCACAACGACGCCGACAGGTTCAGCGCGCCCTGTTCGCCGTGCAGGATGGATGAAAAGCTGCGCCGGGTCTGTTCGTTGATGAAGGCGATGCGCCGTTTCGGATCGCTCAACTTTTCCTGCACGTATTTGGTCTGCAGGGCGCCGATCATGGATTCGGGCAACAAGGCCTCGTTCTCCATGTCGAACGGCTCGGAAAAATCGATGTAGGTCTTGTCGAGCGGATCCCAGAAATGGTCGTGGGTGGCGGCGATGATCTTGTCGAAGGCGTTCGAGCGCGCGCCATAGCGATCAAGATTGAGCATGGACACAAAGTCGTCGGGCGCAACCGCCTCGTACATTTCGTCCTTGGTGATATTGCCGTCGGCCACGCGCAGTTCTCCCACGAAAGTTGGTTTCGAGGCCCCATCTGAACAGGGTTTAGACGTGAGTCAAGAAAAAATGACGGGGTCGTCACGAATTTGTCGTGACGGCTGATCATCGGGTCATCGTGTCGGCGCATAGTTACCGCGCCTTTCTAAAGGACGCCCACGTTTGATCATCACGCCGCCGGACGGGGAACCATGGCCTGAGGCTCGGGTTAACCGGAGACCGATCGGGTAAGACTGTCGCAAGCGAGGAAAATTATGACGAAGACCAAAATGATAGGCGTCCTGGCGACCGTCGCGCTCGTCTTGGCGGCCGGCGGCGCCGCGGCGAAAGGACGCTTGGCGCGCGCGGCCATCGGCGGGGTCGTCGGCTCCAAATCGCATCACGCCGTCGCGGGCGCGGTCGTCGGCGGGGCCGTCGGCCATCATATGGCCAAGACCCGCGCGAAAAAGCAGGCCAAGGCGGCGGCGAAATAACTCCCGCTGATGGTGCGCGAAGCGCGCTCCAAACGGGACGTCGCCCCGACGGGTCCGACATAATCTGAGGATGTGATGCCGCCGGTCACCGTCACCCGTCATCCGTGGTTGGACGCGTTCGCCGGCGGCCTTCTGCTCGGGCTCGCGGCCTTCTTCGCGGTTGACCTCGTTTGCCGACAAGGCGGCGGCGGTCGTTCGTTGTCGGAAACCGCCTCGCCGGTCAGCGCGCGCGCGCGGTCCCTCTCGAAGGGCGTCCGAGCCGCGGCGTTTCGATCCGTCAAGGCGTTCAACCAGGACCGGATCCCGGCGGCTTCCGCGGCGGCGACCTTCTACATACTGTTGGCGATCTTTCCGGCGCTGAGCGCCTTTGTCTCCCTCTACGGCCTCGTCGCGGACGTGGACGGGGCCCGGCGTCGGATCAACGCTCTGCGCGGCGTTTTGCCCGGGGACGCGATCGCCGTTCTTGGCGATCAACTCGCCCGCCTCGCCAGCGCCGATCACGGGGCGCTCGGCGCCGCCTTCTTCGTCAGCCTGCTGGTGTCCGTATTGAGCGCGAATGCGGGCCTCAAGGCGTTGATCGCCGGGCTGAACGCCGCCTTTGAGACCCCCGAAAATCGTGGGTTTGTCCGCCTGAACCTGATCTCCCTGGGCTTCACCACCGGCGCCCTTGGGCTGGCCGTCATCTTGATCGCGACCATCGCCAAATCGTCGCGATTGTTAGTTCCGTTTGGCTTGCCCGGCGTCGCCGGCGGCGGCGCGGCGCTGTGGGCCGCCCTGCTGGCTATCTCCATATTGGTGATCTCGCTGCTCTATCGGTACGCACCGGCCCACCGGGAGGGGCGGCGGTGGCGGTGGATTACCGTCGGCGGCGCCATCGCCGCCATCGGATGGATGGTGATGACCGCCGGATTTTCCTGGTTTGTCGGCGCCTTCGGCCACTTCGATAAGGTCTATGGCTCGCTGGGCGCGATCGTCGGGTTTATGACTTGGATCTGGTTGTCTCTGATGATCGTCCTGGCCGGGGCCGAGCTGAACGGCGACCTGGAGCGCCAGGAATCTGCGGCCTGATCGGAGGGTAGGATCCCGGGGCCGCGGCTTAGTTCCACGTTCGGCCGTTTTCGCCACCTTCAACACCGATGAGTCGGGCCGTCGGCCGCCACGAAAACTCATCCGTCCCGCAATCGTCGCATCAGACCTCGTTTTGCCTTGGGCGCGGTTTCTGTGTCGATCACCCCGCTCGCGAGCCCGTCGATGAGCCGCCGGGCAATGATCCCTCGCGCACCCCTTTCCCAATGATCTGATGCATGGTCGGCCGCCACCCAGCCGGATAATGGGGTCAGAAGATGCTCGGCAAGACCCTCGACCAGGGGTTCGTAGGTCGCCCTGATTGTAACGAGGGCCTCCTCGGCTTCGGGCCCGCCGTTCCAATGGAGGCCGACCTCCTCAAAGACGGCAAGCATCTTTTCGAAGCTCTCGTGATCCAGGCGCGCAGCCCCCGGCGTCCGCGCGGCCGTGACGCCCAGCGAACGGGCCATCTCTACGACCACCTGTCGAGCCATGGCGAAGGTCATGCGGGCTTGAAGGGGCTTCACCTCCTCCACCCCTACCAGGATCAGCGCACAGACATCCATGACCGCGCAGACGGCCGCCAGCCAGGACTGGTCGTCATGCTGCGAGCGATAGTAGGCGAGCATTGGGTATGAAAGATGGCTCTCCAGGAGATCGGCCCCCCAGATTTCCCAGCTGCGCAAGAGTTCGTCGAGCTTGTCGAGCCCATCGCTCTCGGCGTGGCGTCGCAGCATGGTGGTCGCTGTCGGTGGCGACCCGGCCCTGCCATCAAGCTGGATAACGTGCGCTTCCCGGCGCGAGAACAATTGATAGAGCACCGGCAGATAGCCAATGACGACGGCGATCATGCCGAAGCCCGACGCGGCTTCGACCACGGTTATGAGGCGCGCGGGCGGCGTGTGGGGAGTGACGACGCCGTCCCCGAGCGTGAAGAACGTCACGCCGCTCAAATAGGTCTGCTCGAGCAGGCCTGAGGCTGCGGGCGCGCCGTTCCATTGTTGGGCCGCCCATTGCAGGAGCCCGAAGGCCACAATGACGCCCACCGACCAAAGGCCGAACAGGCCCATCATCGACAGCGCGCCGAAGATGCTGAGGAACCTCTCGCGCCGGGCTCCTGGCTTCATGCGGCGGCCGAGCGCGGCCCAGACCGCCCAAGTCCCTTGAAAATACAATCGAACCAGCCGCCAGCGCCGCGTCACGCGGCGAGGCAACAGCATAACCTCGAAGGCATCCTGAAAGATGAGGCCTAGGAGAAGGAGGCCGGCGACAATGGCGATGGCAATGGTAAGCATCCAATCCAGCCCTTGGAAGTTGGCGATCTGGCCGCGCCCGGAACGGGGTCGATCTCAGGTTTCCTTGCGGGTGACGTTGGCCAGCACTCCGCCCGTCTGCGCCTGCAAGGCGCTCATCAGCTGCATCAGGATTTGGTTTTGATATTCCAGGTGCGTGAGGACGACCTCAATTTCCTCTTCCGCCTTCATATTGACCTGGAGGTCATGCTCGGCGCGCGCCTCCGCGTGGCTGCCCTGAACATTCTGCCCCACCATGATCAGGGGCATCAGAAGGATCTGGATCACGTTAGAGATGAACAGGTAGAGGATAAACCCCATCGGGGGGTCGAAGCGAAGCGGCGTCGGCGCCAGGAAATTCCAGGCGAGCCAGCCCGCGGTCCAGGCAAATATGATCAGGAAGAACCCCATGGTGCCGACGCGGGTGGTGATCCACAGCGCCAGGCGATCCAGAGGCTTCAGCTTCTGTCTGCGGTCTTTGTTGACGTTGCGAAGCGGCGACCTTTTCTTTCGAAATTCCGCAAGCGACATTGGCGCGGCAAGCTTAGGAAGCGCCGTCCGCCGGGGGGTTTGCGCCATCTCAGCCTCCGTGTTCCCGGTCCCAACGCAAAGCTGAACCTTAGGTTCCGCGGCCTGGGCCAGCGATGACCGCCGGATTTTCCTGGTTTGTCGGCGCCTTCGGCCACTTCGATAAGTCGATGGCTCACCGGCGCGCTCGTCGGGTTCATGATCTGGATTGCTTTGCCCTGATGATCGTCCTGGCCGGGGCCGAGCTGAACGGCGACCTCTATCGCCGCCGCTTGTGTCGAGCGGGCATAGGAAATGAAGATGTACGACATCGCGCCGGAGCGTATCGACACATTTCCGTCGCGCGCACGGGAGGGGTGCGGCGCGGACCCCGATTACGTCGGGGCCGCGTCCGCTCTTTTCAAAATCTCGACGATGACGCGGACGGGCAAGGAGGTCCGCGCATCAGAAGACGACGCGCGTGAGCTACTTGCCGACCTCAAGGCTGCGCATCAGAAGCGAGCCCTTGTACGACGCCTCAGACTCCCGCTTCAGGCCCGCGTCCCGGGCCCTGGCGAGAGAGCCGTAGTGCGCCGCGTTATATTTTTCAAAGCCGGCGAGCGGCTTGTCATAAGCGGCAAGATCCCTGAACACGATGACCAGGGCGAGGTTCGGCTCCCCCGGCCTGGGATCGATCGGCTGTTCGACGCCATAATTGAGGATTCGGCCCTCGCTCTTGCCCGCTTCAAGAAACGGGCGGACGTCCGCGGCCCAATCCTGCAAGAAGGCGTTGAGCTGGCCCGGTTTCACGTCGTACTGCTGCACCAGAGTGACCGTCCCACGCTCGTAGTTTCTGGGCGCCCATTGGGCCGACGCGGTCGTAACGCTCAAGCAACCGAGGGCCGCGAACCCACAATCAAAGCCAATGAATTGCGCATGACACACTCCCCAAAGTCTGTGCAGGTTTGCGGTCCACATGGGATCACAAGCCAACTTTGGCCACAAGTGTTAAAACCGGCGGTTACGCGGGTGGACGGGGGTCCGGGTCTTTGCGATCCACGGCTGCGTGTGCGAGCATGTCGGCGCCTTTAACGAGCCGAGGCAAGGGCTCGCTTCGAGCCAGCGAGGGGCGCGATGCCGGTAGCAAAGATCTACAGCTACGCCGAGGTCAAGTCGGCGATCGATATCGCCAACGACCATTATTACAAACAGCTTTTGCGCGTCCGCAGCGACGTCTCGAACGATGATTTTGGAACCGCGAAAGTCAAGAATTTTCAACAAACCGGCAGCCTTGGATGGACCGGCAAAGGCAGTGACGTCGGCCACAGCAACCGCCACCTCAAGGGCGCGCCGGAACTGGGCAAGAGCACCTACGCGACCGAACTTGACATGGTGAACTGCACGCTCGCCCTGCTTAACTCGTCGGCCGGGCAGAAAAGCCCGCAAAACCTCGATACCGCCAATCCCACCGGCGAAAGCGATCCGGACGCCAACCGCGCCATTGAACAACCCGTCGGCGGCGACTGGTACGGCTTCCCGCGGGGTGGAACGACGAAGACAAAAATCAAAACCGCGCATTGCGACATCATGAAGCTGGGAGAGAACACCCTTTGGGTGCACACCACCTGGCCCGCGACCTTCGTCACCTAAAGATCGGGTGGAGTACGGCGCGCCCGTCGCGCGTCTCGCCCCTACCCTCCCCGCGCGTCTCGCCTGGCCTTCACCCTTAACCGCAGGGCGTTGAGCTTGATGAATCCCGCGGCGTCGCGGTGGTCGTAGGCGCTCTGGCCCTCCTCAAAGGTGACCAGATCCTGATCGTACAGCGAATACGGGCTGGAGCGGCCGGTGACGGCGACATTGCCCTTGTACAGCTTCACGCGCACGCGACCGGTGACCATGGCTTGCGAATAGTCGATGGCCGCCTGCAGCATTTCCCGCTCCGGTGCGAACCAGAAGCCGTTGTAGATCAGCTCGGCGTACTTGGGCATCAACTCGTCCTTGAGGTGCGCCGCGCCACGATCCAGCGTGATGGACTCGATGCCGCGGTGGGCGGCCAGCAGGATCGTCCCGCCGGGGGTCTCATAGACGCCGCGCGATTTCATGCCGACGAAGCGGTTTTCCACCAGATCCAGGCGCCCGACGCCGTTGTCGTGACCGAGCTGATTGAGTTTCGTCAGCATGGCGGCCGGCGAGAGGGCTTCGCCGTTGATGGCGACCGGATCGCCGTGCTCGAAATCGAGCGCGAATTCGTAGGGGCGGTCGGGCGCGTCCTCGGGGGCGATGGTGCGCATGTGCACAAACTCCGGCGCCGCCGTATCGGGGTCCTCCAGCACCTTGCCCTCGGACGAGGAGTGCAGGAGGTTGGCGTCGACGCTGAACGGCGCCTCGCCGCGCTTGTCCTTGGCGATGGGGATCTGGTGCCGCTGCGCGAAGTCCAGCAGGGCCTCGCGGCTCTTGAAGTCCCATTCCCGCCACGGCGCGATGACGCGGATATCCGGCTCCAGCGCATAGTAGCCGAGCTCGAAACGCACCTGGTCGTTGCCCTTGCCGGTGGCGCCGTGACAGACCGCGTCGGCGCCGACCTTGCGGGCGATGTCGATCTGGGCCTTGGCGATCAGCGGCCGGGCGATCGAGGTGCCGAGCAGGTATTGCCCCTCATAGACGGTGTTGGCGCGGAACATCGGAAAGACGAAGTCGCGCACGAACTCCTCGCGCAGATCCTCAATGTAGATGTTTTCGGGTTTGACGCCGAGCAGCAGGGCCTTGTCGCGCGCCGGCGCCAATTCGTCGCCCTGACCCAGATCGGCGGTGAAGGTGACCACCTCGCAGGCGTAGGTCTGCTGCAGCCATTTGAGGATGATCGAGGTGTCCAGTCCGCCCGAATAGGCGAGCACAACCTTCTTGACGGGCTTATCGGGGGCCATGGGGGTCCTAATCCAGGTTTTGTCTCCCTCCCCTTTATGGGGAGGGTCGAGTCGCGAAGCGACCGGGGTGGGGAAGTCTGACTCCATGCGCGAGACATGTGGCGATCGAAACAGCCCCACCCGTCGTGTCGCTACGCTCCAATCCACCCTCCCCATAAAGGGGAGGGAGAGAAAATTCTACACCGTCACCTGCGCGCCCAGTTCGACCACCCGGCCGGGGGGGATGTGGAAGAAGGCGGTGGGATTGGCGGCGTTCTTTAAGAGGAAGATGAACAAATGGTCCTGCCATAGCGGCATGCCCGAGCGCGCGTCGGGCACCACCGAGCGGCGGCCCAGAAAGAAGCTGGTCGACATGATGTCGAACTTCAAGCCGAGGCGTTTGCACTGGGTGAGCGACTTGGGCACGTTGGGATTTTCCATAAAGCCGTAGGACAGGATCAGCCTGAAGAAGTCCGGCCCGATCGGCTCGATGCGGATGCGGTCGGCGTCCTTGACCCGCGGCGTCTCGGTGGTGTGCACGCTCAGAATGACGTTCTTTTGATGCAGAACCTTGTTGTGCTTGAGATTGTGCATCAGCGCGATCGGCGCCAGCTCGGCGTTGGAGGTGAGGAACATCGCCGTTCCGGGCGCGCGCTGCGGCGGGCGGGCGGCCAGCATCGCGACCACTTCGGCGACCGGCACGCTGTCGGCGTGGGTCTTTTCGGTGAGGATGCGCACGCCGCGCGCCCAGGTCCACATCACCACCACCAGACCGGCCCCGAAGGCCACCGGCAGCCAGGCGCCGTCCGGCAGCTTGAGCAGGTTTGCCGCCAAAAACACCGTGTCGATGAATGAAATCGGGACCAGCAGCGCGGCGATCTGGATGATCCGCCATTTCCACATATGGCGCGCGACGACATAGGCCAGGAGGGTGCTGACGAACATCGTCCCGGTTACCGCCGCGCCATAGGCGGCCGCCAGGCGGTGCGAGCTTTGGAACACCACCAGCAGCAGCAGGACTCCGGCCATCATCAGGCTGTTCACCGCCGGCACGAAGATCTGCCCGGTCAGGGTTTCGCTGGTGCGCCGGATCTCGATTCTGGGCAGCAGGCCCAGCTGAACCGCCTGCTGGGTCATCGAAAAGGCGCCGGTGATAACCGCCTGGCTGGCGATCACCGCCGCCGTGGTCGCCAGGGCCAGCACCGGCCAATAGGCGAGGGGCGAATGGGGGACCATGTCGAAGAACGGGTTGTGCCGGGCGGCGGGGTGATGCAGCACCAGCGCGCCTTGCCCCAGGTAATTGAGCGCCAGACACGGAAAAACCAGCCCGAACCAGGCGGCGCGGATCGGCCACTTCCCAAAATGCCCCATATCCGCATAGTGGGCCTCGGCGCCGGTGACGGCCAGAAAGACGCTGCCCAGAATCAGAAAGCCGACCAGGCCGTTTTCGAACAGGAAGCGGACGCCATAGCCCGGCCAAAACGCGCGGAAGATCGAAAGGTCGTCGCGGATATGGAATATGCCCAGCGCCGCAAGGGTCAGGAACCAGGCCATGGTCACCGGCCCGAACCACGACGCCATCCGATGCGTCCCGCGGGCCTGCACCAGAAACAGCCAGATCAGGATACCGGCGGCGATCGGCAGGACGAACGGGTCGAGCCGGTGCATCAGATGCGGCGCGGCCTTCAGGCCTTCGACCGCCGAGAGCACCGAAAACGCCGGGGTGATCACGCCGTCGCCATAAAACAGGGCGATGCCGATGATCCCGAGCAGAAACAAAGGCGTCGTCGAGCGCCCGAGGGCCCGCTGGGCCAGGGCCAGCAAGGCCACCGGGCCCCCTTCGCCCTTGTTGTCGGCGCGCATCAGAAAGGTGATGTATTTGACCGTCACGATCAGGGTCAGGGTCCACAAGACCAGAGAGACGACGCCCAGAACGGCGATTTCGGGCGGCCCGACCGGACGCGAATGGGCCAGAGCCTCGCGCATGGCGTACAGCGGACTGGTGCCGATATCGCCGAACACCACCCCGACCGCGCCGAGCGACAGGGCCGCGAATCCGCGCTTGCGCCCGACCACGCGCGCGGGCGGACCCTCCGGCGCCGGCGGCTCACACGGATCGGGATCGTTGGGGACCTGCACGTCCAAGATGGCTTATACTCCGCGGCGCCGGACTAGACGCGGCGCGCCGCTCGTCGATCCGGCGGGCGCGGTACACCCGATTGCGGCGACGTTCAACAACCCAAATGATGTGACGCTGCTCGAGTCCCGCAAGGGGACGCCGGGCAGCGACGGCTGGGGCTTCACCCAGTCAGGCCCGCATAGCTGGTCCTGCAGGCGATCAAACTCGGCCGGCGTCATCTCCTGCTCCACGAAAAGGCGCTGATTGCGAACAACGAAGGCGGCGACGAAGCCGGAAAACATCGGATCGCCATTGGACGCCCGAGCTTCTGGAAAGCCGGAAAGCCCGCAAGCGATGTCCTCCCCGCCGACCGACCGCCTGACTATCAGACCGATTTCACGACGGGCGTTCGGGGGACCGTCTTGCGCGTCGAGCCGACCGCGCAGCGCCTTGATGATTTGTTCGTCACTGAGACTTTTGGCTGCCCGGGGAGGCTTCGCGCAACCGCATACTGCGCTAAGGCCGATCAGGGCGATCACCATATAAAGGGTGTTTTTTCGTTGGCGCCGTACCACTACGCCCGCCGCGCCGGCTTAAGCGAAGCCAGCATTTCGCGCCGCAGGATGGAGTTCAGGCGGCCCTGATACCCCCTGCCTTGCGATTTGAGCCAATCGAGTACGTCGGCGTCCACGCGGGCGGTGATCTGCTGCTTTACGGGTCGGTAGAAACGCCCCCGAACGCCAGCGATCCACGCCTCGTCGGACAGCTCGGGGATATCGCCGGTGTCGATCGACTCGTCAGGCAGAGTCGCCAGCCCTGCCAGGTGTTCGCGCTGCGCGGTGGTCAGCGGCGGCAAGGTTTCGGGGGTGTGACTAACCATTTTCGCTTTCATAGCGTCGCCTCTTCCGCCCGTCCCGTTCAAATCGGACGCTGATCAAGATTTCCGTATAATTTTGAATTTGTAATTATGAAAACGACGCGAAGACATCCGGGGGTGTCCCCGTAGAGGGGAAAGAAATTGAACCCGCCGACCCCGCGGCGACATCAAATTGACAACCGATGCGCTTAGTTTCATCATTTCAAGTCGAGGGACGCGCTTTTCCAGGAGAGGTTGCCATGTCCGCCCGCTGTTTCGCCACCCCATTGATCGCCGCCGCGCTCGCGGCCGGCTGTGCCGTCGCCGGTCCGGCGGCGGCCCGTCCGTCGGCGCCCAACGCGCCGTGTTTCTTCGTCAGCCAGTGGCAGGGCTGGACATCGCCGAACCCCGACGTGATCTACCTGGGCGTCAATATGCACGAGGTCTATCGCGTCGATCTGAGCGCCGGATCGCCGCAACTGCAATGGCCCGATTCGCACCTCGTCTCGATCGTCCGCGGCAGCAGCAGCATCTGTTCGCCGCTCGACCTCGACCTGAAGGTGTCGGACAATTCCGGCTTCGCCACGCCGCTGATCGCCCGCACGCTGACCAAACTGACGCCCGAGGAAGTGGCCGCGATCCCCAAGAAATACCGGCCCAACTAGCTCACCCGACCAATCCGGCCCTCGCCAAACGCGCGTAAATCGGCGATGGACGGCGCACGTCCCCCTTTGTCCGGTCAGGAAAGCGCCGCATGCCGAGAAAACCCAACTACCAATTCGAGCGGCTGGATCGCGAACGGATCAAGGCGCAGAAGACGGCTGAGAAGGCGGCCCTGAAGCGCGAGCAGAAAGAACGCGAACGCGCCGGCGACGC
>JANXUA010000029.1 GCA_025352085.1 Caulobacteraceae bacterium
CAGGCGGCCAAGCGGGACGGCGATCAGGTGATCACCGGCTATCGCGAACACGGCCACATGCTGGCCGCCGGCATCGATCCAAAGGCGGTGATGGCCGAACTCACCGGCCGCGCGGCTGGCGTGTCGCGGGGCAAGGGCGGCTCGATGCACATGTTTTCGACGCAGGCCGGCTTCTACGGCGGCCATGGCATCGTCGGGGCGCAGGTCAGCCTGGGCACGGGCCTTGCCCTGGCCAACCACTACCGGGGCGACGCCAAGGTGGCCTTCGTCTATTTCGGCGACGGCGCCGCCAACCAGGGTCAGGTCTACGAGAGCTTCAACATGGCCGAGCTCTGGAGCCTGCCGGTCGTCTATGTGATCGAGAACAACCAGTATGCCATGGGCACCAGCGTCGAGCGGTCCTCATCGCAGACCCATCTGCACAAGCGCGGCATCAGCTTCAATATTCCGGGCGTCGAGGTCGACGGCATGGATGTGGTCGCCGTGCGCGAGGCCGGCCTGATGGCCGCCGAACACGCCCGCGGCGGCAAAGGACCGTTCATTCTGGAGATGAAAACCTATCGCTATCGCGGCCACTCGATGAGCGATCCGGGCAAATACCGCACGCGTGAGGAAATCGACGCGGTGCGCAAGACCCGCGATCCCATCGAACAACTGCAGGAGCGCCTGGAGGCGGCCGGCTTCGCCGACGAGTCGGCGATCAAGGCCATCGACGCCGAGGTCAAGGCCGTTGTCGCCGATGCCGCCGAATTCGCCCGCACCACCCCCGAACCCGATCCCGCCGAGCTTTACACCGACGTCTACATCGAGGCGGCGCGATGACCGATATTCTGATGCCGGCGCTCTCGCCCACGATGGAGGAGGGGTCCCTGACCAAATGGCTGGTCAAGGTCGGCGACACGGTCAAATCCGGCGACGTGATCGCCGAAATCGAGACCGACAAGGCGACTATGGAAGTCGAGGCAATCGACGAAGGTGTCGTCGAAGCCTTGCTGGTCGCCGAGGGGTCCGAGGGCGTGAAGGTTAACGCCGCCATCGCGCGGCTGAGTGGTGGTGTTGGCGCTGCGCCCTTTCAGCCGACCGCCAAGGCGGCGCAGACGGCTCCCGCAAAGGATGAAAAGAAGGCGCCTGCGCCCGTGGAGGAAAGCCGGGAGGCGCCCGTTCGCGCCGTGACGGAGGGCGTGAGTGACATTGCCGATCCCGATATTCCCGCCGGGACCGCGATGGTCAAGACCACGGTGCGCGATGCGCTGCGGGACGCCATGGCCGAGGAAATGCGTCGCGACGGCGACGTGTTTCTGATGGGGGAGGAGGTCGCGCAGTATCAGGGCGCCTACAAGGTCAGCCGCGATCTCCTTGAGGAGTTCGGCGACCGCCGGGTGATCGACACCCCGATCACCGAGCACGGCTTCGCGGGCCTTGGCGTCGGCGCGGCCATGGCCGGACTGAAGCCCATCGTCGAATTCATGACTTTCAACTTCGCCATGCAGGCCATTGATCATATTATCAATTCTGCCGCCAAAACCTTGTACATGTCCGGCGGTCAGATCCGCTGTTCGATCGTGTTTCGTGGTCCGAACGGCGCGGCGTCGCGTGTCGGCGCCCAGCATAGCCAGGACTACGGCGCGTGGTACGCCAATGTGCCGGGCCTCAAGGTTCTCGCGCCCTATGACGCCGCCGACGCCAAGGGTCTCCTTAAATCGGCCATTCGCGACCCCAATCCGGTGGTCTTTCTCGAACACGAGATGGTCTACGGCCACGAGTTCGAGGTGCCGGACGTCGCCGACTGGCTCGTTCCCATCGGCAAGGCCAAGGTCCGTCGCGTCGGCGCGGACGTCACCCTGGTGGCCTATTCGCGTATGGTCGGTTTCGCCCTGCAAGCCGCCGAGGCCCTGGCCGCCGAGGGCGTCGACGCCGAAGTCGTCGACCTGCGCACCTTACGGCCGCTGGATCACCAGACGGTCGTCGAAAGCGTGATGAAGACCAATCGCCTCGTCACCATCGAGGAAGGCTGGGGCCCGATGGGCGTCGGCGCGGAAGTGGCGGCGCGGGTGGTCGAGCACGCCTTTGACTATCTCGACGCTCCGCCGGTCCGGGTCACCCAGGAAGACGTGCCTCTGCCCTACGCCGCCAATCTGGAAGTGCTGTCACTACCGTCGGTGGACAAGATCGTCGCCGCGGCCAGGGCGGTTTGCTATCGATGACCGAGCTTGTTTGGCGCGCGGGGGGTTGCCATTGCGGGGCGGTGCGGTTCGAGACGGCGCTGCCGGGCCGCATCGCCGCGCAGACGTGCAACTGCTCGATGTGCGCCAAGGTCGGCTTCATCCACGTCATCGTGCCACAAAATCGGTTTCGGCAGACGTCGGGCGTCGATCGCCTGACCCGCTACAGCTTCGGCACCCATACCGCGCAACATCTCTTTTGCGCGGTCTGCGGCGTGAAGAGCTTTTACCGCCCGCGCTCCAACCCCGACGGCTGGTCGGTCAATGCCCGTTGCCTCGACGACGCCGACAGCCTCGATCTCGACCTGACCGCCTTCGACGGACGAGACTGGGAGCGTCACGGTCACGAACTCGCGCACCTTTCCAAGGAGGCACAATGACCGACGTACTGATGCCGGCCCTGTCGCCGACCATGGAGGAGGGCGTGCTGGCCAAATGGCTGGTCAAGGTCGGCGATACGGTCAAATCCGGCGACGTGATCGCCGAAATCGAGACCGACAAGGCGACCATGGAGGTCGAGGCCGTCGACGAAGGCGTCGTTGAAGCCCTGTTGGTGGCCGAGGGAACCGAGGGCGTCAAGGTCAATGCCCCGATCGCGCGGCTGAGCGGGGAGGGCGGGGCCGCCGCGCCGCCTCAGCCGGCCGCGAAGACGGCTCCGACCGCTTCCGCGCCGACAGCGGAGCCAGAGAAAGTTGCGCCGCCTCAGTCCGAAGCCGTCCCCGCCGCGCCCGTTCGCGCCGTGACGGAGGGGGCGAGCCGCATCGCCGCATCCCCGCTTGCCCGGCGCCTCGCCGCACAGAAGGGGATTGATCTGGCGACGGTTAAAGGGTCCGGACCGCATGGCCGGGTCATTCGCCGCGATCTCGACGCCGCCGCCGGCGCCCCGGCGTCCGCCATGCCCACCGCCGCGTCCGCGGGCGCCGCCCCGGCGCGTCAGGTGCTGTCGCTCGAGCAGATGGGCATAGCGCCTGGCTCCTACGATCTCACCCCGCTGGACATGATGCGTAAGGTCGTCGCCCGGCGGATGACCGAGAGCTTCCGCGATGTGCCGCACTTCCCGCTCAGCATCGACATCGAGATCGACACCCTGCTGACCGCCCGGGTGGCGATCAACGCGGCGCTGGAGGCGTCAGGCGTCAAGGTCAGCGTCAACGATCTGGTGATCAAAGCCGCCGCCATGGCGCTCAAGGCTGTGCCGGACGCCAACGCCAGCTACAGTCCTGAAGGCATTGCCCGCCATCATCACGCCGACGTCGCCGTCGCCGTCGCTATCGACGGGGGCCTGATCACCCCTATCATCCGCTCGGCCGAGACCAAGGGCGTCAGTGCGATCGCCGTCGAAATGAAGGATCTCGCGGCGCGGGCGCGGGCGCGCAAGCTCAAACCCGAAGAGTTTCAGGGCGGCACCTTTTCGGTCTCCAATCTCGGCATGTTCGGGATCAAATCCTTCGCGTCGATCATCAATGAGCCGCAGGGTGCCATCCTTTCGGTGGGCGCGGGCGAAAAACGCCCGGTCGCGCGTGGCGACGTCCTGGCCATCGCCACGGTTATGTCGGTCACCCTGACCTGCGATCACCGGGTGGTCGACGGCGCCATCGGCGCGCGCTGGCTGCAGGTGTTCAAGGGGATGATCGACAATCCGGTGATTATGCTGGCTTAACTGACGAAACGGGAAACCACCTCATGAACGCCTACGACTTCACAGCTGAAACCCTCGACGGCAAGCCCGCGCCCTTGAGCGACTATCGGGACAAGGTCCTGCTGATCGTCAACACCGCCAGCAAGTGCGGTTTCACCCCGCAATACAGCGGCCTCGAAGAACTGTGGCGCAAGTACAAGGATCGCGGCCTGGTCATCCTCGGGTTTCCCTGCAATCAGTTCGGCGCGCAGGAGCCGGGAAACGCCGCCGAAATCGCCAATTTCTGCTCTCTGACCTATGATGTGTCGTTCCCGATGATGAGCAAGATCGACGTCAATGGCCCCAGCGCCGACCCGCTCTACGCCTGGCTCAAGCGGGAGAAAAAGGGCCTCCTGGGCAGCGAAAACGTAAAATGGAACTTCACCAAGTTCCTCGTCGACAAGTCCGGCGAAGCGGTCGCGCGCTTCGCCCCCACCGATACCCCCAAGTCGCTGGAAAGCGCCATCGAGGCTCTGCTCTAGATGAGCGACGCCTTCGATGTCGTGGTGATCGGCGCGGGGCCGGGCGGCTATGTCACCGCCATCCGCGCCAGTCAGCTGGGTCTGAAGACCGCCGTCGTCGAGCGCGAGGCGTTGGGCGGCGTCTGCCTCAATTGGGGCTGCATCCCGACCAAGGCGCTCTTAAAATCCGGCGAGGTTTACGAACAACTCGGCCATTTGGGCGACTATGGCCTGAGCGTCGAAGGCCGCGCCTACGATTTCACCAAGGTGATTGAGCGGTCGCGCGGCGTGGCCAAGCAGCTCTCGGCCGGCGTCGCCTTTTTGATGAAGAAGCACAAGATCGAGGTGGTCGACGGCGCCGCCAAGCTGGAAAAAGGGCAGGGGGCGCCCTCCGTTGCGGTTTCGCTGAAGGCGGGAGGGACGCGGACCCTGACCGCAAAGTCGGTGATCCTCGCCACGGGCGCTAGAGCCAAGGTGATCCCGGCCATCGGCCTCGCGCCGGACGGCGACCGCATCTGGACCTATCGCGAGGCCATGGTTCCCAAGACTGCGCCCAAATCCCTGCTGGTGGTCGGCTCGGGCGCCATCGGCATCGAGTTCGCCAGCTTCTACCGCGCCCTCGGCTCGGAGGTGACGGTGATCGAGGCTCTGCCACGCATCCTGCCGGTCGAAGACGCGGAAATCTCCGACGTGGCGCTGAAGGCCTACAAGAAACGCGGCCTGAAATTCCATGTCGGCGCCAAGGTCACCAAACTCGCCGCGACCAAAACCGGCGTTACGCTGACGCTGGAGACGGACGGCAAGACCGAAACCCTGGAGGCCGAACGCGCCATTGTCGCGGTGGGCATTGACGGCAATGTCGAGGACCTTGGGCTCGAGGCCCTGGGCGTGAAGATCGATCGCGGCCATGTGGTCACCGGCGCGCACGGCGAGACGAATGTTCCGGGGCTCTACGCTATCGGCGATGTCGCCGGACCGCCCTGGCTCGCGCACAAGGCCAGCCACGAGGGCGTGCACTGTGTCGAGCATATCGCCGGCGTCGCCGGCCCTGATATTGCCGCGCCGATCCCCGGCTGCACCTACGCCACGCCACAGGTCGCCTCGGTGGGCCTCACCGAAGCCCAGGCCAAGGACGCGGGCCTGACCGTCAAGGTCGGCCGCTTCCCCTTCCGGGTCAACGGCAAGGCGATCGCGGCGGGCGAGACCGAGGGCCTGGTCAAGACGGTGTTCGACGCCGCCACCGGCGCCCTGATCGGCGCGCACATGGTCGGCGGCGAGGTCACCGAAATGATCCAGGGTTTCGCCCTGGCCATGACTCTGGAGGCCACCGAAGCCGAACTCATGGCTACCGTCTTCCCGCATCCGACCATGAGCGAAGCCATGCACGAGGCGGTGTTGGACGCGTTTGGGAAGGTGCTGCATTTATAGGTGGTGCGGACATGCAAGGCGGCTGTTTATGCGGCGGGGTCCGATATTGCTATGACGGCCCGATCGGCGGGTCGCTTGGCGCCGTAACGCTTTGCCATTGCGGTCAATGCCGCAAGGCGCACGGCTATGGCGCGGCGGTCGCGCCGGCTTTGGCGGCGGGATTTTCCGTGACCGCCGGCTCTCCGCTCTATTCGAGGCGGCTGGGCGCTCCGGCTTTGCTCCGCCTACGTCTGGGAAGCGTGGACAATCCGCCGGCGGATCTAAAGATCCAGGCGCACATTTACGCCAGGAACCTGCCGCTTTGGGCCGAGCCGGAAGACGCGGCGCGATACCCCGACGCGGAGCCGGACCGTCGCCTCGATGGAAGAGATTGAATAAAACGAAGAACAAATATGTTCGCAACGAAGGTGCACATCGCCGCTGTTCGGAGACAGGTGTGCGTCCGCTTTTCCTGTCTCTCGTACCGCTGTATCCAGGCGATTGAGAAGCATAAAGTATTCCTGTTCTGCCAATCTGTCGTTGATCGGGGGGAGAGATGCTGTCCAAGGATTCGTCTAGGGACGGCGTTGGGTCGGCGACTCCGCCGATGTGGTTCACCGTTATTGCGATCGGGGCAATTCTCTGTGGACTAGCGGAAATCTACGCCGGCTACGGTCTATTGAGCGCGCCCAGTTCACTGCCTATCTTCTCCGACGTGAAACCCGACATCTTCGACAATCTCGGCCTCATCGCGAGGTACATCTTTGTCGCAGCGGCGGGCGTCGGTCTGATCGGCGGGGTTCTGATGATTCTGCGCAAGAAGTGGGCGCGGGCCGCTTTCATCGTCGCCCTGGGGGGTAGTCTCCAACCGATATTCCTTTTGTTCGGCCATCTGGCCATTCCCCTTGTCACGGCGGCGCTTTGCGGGGCGGAGATATGGTTGGCGACTGTGGCTCAGCAGCGGGGGTGGCTCCCGTAGAAGAAAGGGCGTTTGTCTCGCTCCGAGAACCCGGCGAGAGGCGCCCCCGTTGCAGGCGCTGGGAACCGCGCATCGCCGTTTCCTTTGCCCCTTAGTCTTCGGCCGCTATCGCGCCGTGTCCACCCGGGTCACCTTAACCCCCAGACCCAGGAACTCGCCGCAGGCGCGCGCCGCTTCGTCGTGGCCGCCGTTTTTCCAGCTTCTCTGCGAGGCCCGCATCAAACGACCGTCGTGCAGTACAAAGTACATGGTCTCGAACATGAAGCTGTTGTTGGCCTTCCGTGTCGTTTCGATGCGGACTTCGGCGATCGCCGTTAGGTCGCACATGTCGCTCGGTTCGATGGTGAAAGAGGACGCCTTGTAGGTCGCCCGATTGGCCGACCCCAGCAGGGTCAGGGTGAAGGATTTGGCCGACGCGATCCAGAACAGGCACAGCGGACCTCCGACCACCATAACGATGATCGAATCCAGCTTGTTCCAGGTGAGGATGTGATTGGTGGGAATTTGTGGTCGAAACACCACGAATAGCGCCAACAGTATTAGGACGATGCAGACCGTCGCGATCTCGACGAACCTGCCGCGGCTGATGGTCAACCGACCTAATGCGCTGGAAATCATCCTCGCAGCCCTTAGCCCGGATTTTTCGTGCCGCTGAACGCGGTCATGTCAAACGCCGATCGGCGCAATGCATTCATTGACGCTTTGGGCCATTTCTGAAAGGGCCTTGATCCAAGAGCAGGGGACTGGAGGACGCAATGGGGTCACGGGGCATTGAGTCGTTCACGCTTAAGGGGTCGGACGGCGCCGCCATCGCCGCCTATCGGTCGGCGCCGAGCGGCGACGTCCGTGGCGTCGTCCAGATCGCCCACGGCATGTCGGAGCATTTCCTGCGTTACAGGCGGTTGGCGGAGCGATTGAACGACGCCGGTTATGCGGTCTACGCCAACGATCATCGAGGCCACGGCCAATCCGCCGGCGCGCACGGCCTGGGTGAGTTTGGGCCGGGCGGTTTCCAGGCGCTGGTGGACGATATGGCCGCCCTGACCAAGGCCGCCAAACGGGAAATCCCGGGCAAGCCCCTGATCCTGCTGGGTCACAGCATGGGCTCCTTCGCTTCACAGCTCTATTTGCTCGATCACGCCTCCGAACTGACCGCTCTGGTTTTGTCGGGGACGGCGGCGCTGGACAAGCTGGTGGAGACCCTGCTGGCCGGCGGCGGGCCGGTCACTCTGGAGCTCTTGAACGCCCCGTTCGAGCCGGCGCGGACGAGCTTCGACTGGCTGTCGCGCGACGACGCCGAGGTCGACGCCTATATCGCCGATCCCCTGTGCGGCTTCACCCTCGCCGACGCCGCCATGGGCTCGGTGTTTCAGACCGGCGCCGGCGCGCGCCATGATCCGCGGCTGGCCAACGTGCGCAAGGATCTGCCGATCTACATCATTTCCGGCCAGTTCGATCCGGTCACGGGCGCCGATCAGGCGTTCAGCAAGGCGCTGATCGAGAGCTATCGCGCCGCCGGATTGACGCACATCGATCATCGCGTCTATGCGGGCGGTCGGCATGAAATGTTCAACGAAACCTGCCGCGATCAGGTGGAGGCCGACCTTATCGCCTGGCTGGACGGGTTGTGATGCGTTTGACGTTCGTCGACATTGCCGTGGAGTTTCCGCGGCCCATCCTTTGGGGAGGACACTATGCCTGACTCCGGTTCAAACACCCCGCCATTGTGGTTCAAGATTGCGGCGGTGGTCGCCATACTGTGGGGGCTGGCCGGGGTCTACGCCTGCTACAGCCAGCTGAGCATGAGCGCCGCGCAGCTGGCTGCGTTGCCGGCCGCTCAAAGCGACGCGTTCACCGCCATGCCGGTTTTCGTCAAAGGCGCCTATGTTGTCGCGGTGGCCGGCGGCTTGATCGGCGGGATTCTGCTCTTGATGCGCAAGGCGCCCGCGCAGATCGCCTTCATCGTCTCGCTGATCGGCGTCGTGGTGCAGTTCGGTTGGGTGTTTGGCGTCTATCAGGGCGCGAGTAAGCTCGGTCCATCGTCGATGGCGTTTCCGGCCTTCATCGCGGCGGTGGGTGTCGCGCAGATATGGCTTGCGGGGCTGGCATTCAAACGCGGTTGGCTCGGCTAGCACTGATTGATCTGAGCGCGGATTTCGACCGCGGATGTTCACCTGAAAATGAATGTATTCTTTTGAATACTGTGATATTTTCATGTCGAATAGCCATGCGATGAGCAAACAGTCGCGTGGTTAGCGGGATGCGGCGGTGAATTTCACGGAACTTCTTGAGACGATCGACACCTATGCGCGGGAATATATCCGCTATGTGCTGTCGGTCGCCAGCCGATCGGCGTTCAAGGCCGAAGCCGGCGATTTCGATCCCAAGCTCATCAACTTCAGCCTGATCAGTGTGATCTTCGGCAGCTTTCTGTTCGACCGCTTTGTCCGCCATGCGGGTTTCTCGCAAGGCGACATGCTCGATCGCGTCGTGCGGGTATTCTCGACCTGGCTGTTCATTGGCGTGCTTCTCTACGTTGGTCTCAATTTTCGCTCGCGCACTCGGATCGGCTTCAGCCCCTCGCTGACCATCGTGCTGCGGGTCCTCCCCGTTGCCTTCATGCTCAGCACCTACGCGGCCGCGGTCGTCGCCCAGATCGCCCGCCTGTTCGCCAATTCGGCGTGCGCCGCGTGGTGGGGATACTCGGTGCTGACCCTGGCCGAGACGGCCATCATATTGATGTTCCTGCCGATCTCGGTCGCGCGCTATGTCGAATATGATCACTCGCCGCCGACCGAACACCCGGTGAAACACACATTTGGGGCGGCGCGGACCGCCTGGCTGTCGGTGTTGGTGGTCGGCGTCATCATATCGGTGCGAGGGTTCGTGGTGATGGGAGAGCTCGTCAGCGGGGCGCCCGCGGTCTATGCCGCCGAGCTCAAACTGTGTGGGACTGACAAGTCCTGCGTAAGCCGGTTGAGCGTGCGCAGAGCCGTGCGCGATCAATTGCGGGAGATTGCCGAATGCTTCTAACGCCATCAAGACACCGCCGGATTGCCAGCGTCGCGCCGATTCTTGCCCTGGTGATCTGCCTTCCCGCGACAGCTTTGCCGGCGCCGCCTCGACACGATCCGGGAGACGACAGCAGCTTTCTGTGTGACCTTCTGGGCATTTTCTGTGGCCCCGATCCGGGTTCAGACCCAGACCACACCCCGCCCGTGCCAGAGTCGGGCCTTGCTCGCGGCCACATGTCCGCCGATCCGGAGAAATCCTTTCCGGCGTTGCAAGCGGAGCCTCCGCCCCCGGCGCCCACGCCCCCGCCGCCGGTCGTCACCCCGCCGCCGCCGCCCACGCCGCCGTCGCCAAAGCACTAGAGCCTGATGGGTATGCACGGAACAGATGCGGACGCTGAATCAGGATTTACACTCTTCAATCTGGAGCGGGATTCAGATTTTGGACGGTTCCGTCTAAAATCATCCTGCTCTAGGTGGTTCAACCGCTTCGCGCTGCCTGGCTAGAAGATTACCTTCTCCTCGCCCCACCACAGCGGTGAGCGCGCCAGATCGATGAATTTGCGCTCGTCTTTGAGCAGCAAGCGTCCGGCGGCGACGGCGGCGGGGTCGGTTGCCGTCGCGGCCATGTCGTCCAGATTGTCCCACCACAACTGAGCGACGCCGTCGAAACCTTCGGGGCCGCCGCGCGACTGGCGCAGATCCGCCGACACTTCGTCGGGCAGGCTGTGCAGCTGCACGTAGCGGCGGATGCGCAGAACCTCGCGCGCCGAGGCCACCAGCGGTGCGTGCCGGTCAAACCAATAGGCCTGGAAGCGTTCGCGGGTGAAATCCGCGCGCCGCACCAGGGCGAAGGTCAGCTTGATCATCAGAATGTCCGCCTGCACAAAGTGTTGGACGCCGCCGCGTCAATCGCGGCAGTCTAACCGCAAATGTGCGGGAGCGACCCAATATGACAAGATTGACCGATCGCGTGGCGATCGTTACCGGCGGCGCCTCGGGCATAGGCCGTGCCAGCGCGACCCTGTTCGCGGGCGAGGGGGCGAAGGTGCTCGTGGTGGATCGGCCGGGCGCGGATCTCACATTCGAGGATGCGGCCATCCAAACCCTGGCGGTCGATCTGGCCGATGCCGCGGCGCCGGGCGCGATCGTCGCCCGCGCGATCGAGCGCTTCGGCAAGCTCGACGTCCTCTTCAACAACGCCGGCGTCGGGGGAGGAGGCTTGGCCGCCGACATGACCGACGAGGCGTGGGACGCCGTGCAGGCGGTCAATCTGCGCGCGGTGTTTCGCCTCAGCCGCGAGGCCATTCCGTATCTGATCGCTTCGCCTTATGGACGGATCATCAACACCGCCAGCGTGATGGCGCAGGGGACCGACTGGGGGCTGGCGGCCTATTGCGCGTCCAAGGCCGGAGTGGTCGGCCTGACCCGCTCTCTCGCTTTGGAACTTGGCCGCCATGGGGTGACCGCCAACGCCATCATGCCGGGAGCCATTTTCACCGGCATGACCCAGGCCAATTTCTCCAATCCGGCCATCGCCGAGGTGTGGGCCAAGAAATCGGTGCTGAAGCGGCTGGGCCAACCCATCGACGTCGCGCGGGTGGCCCTGTTTCTCGCCTCCGAAGACGGCGGTTTCGTCACCGGCCAGGCCATCGCCGCCGACGGCGGACTGACATTGAGGATATGACCATGGTCAACCGGCTGGCGCTGTTTGCGGTGATCATTTTCGCAATGGCGACGGGAGCGACGTCGGCTCCGGCGCCGTCGATGGGCGACATTCTCAAAGCTTCGCCGCCGGGCGCCTGGCGCGCGATCGATCCGGCGGAAACCCTCTACCTCGACCTGCCGGCCGGACGGGTGATCATCGAGCTCGCGCCCGCATTCGCGCCGCATCATGTCGACAACATCAAGCTCCTGGTCCGTGCCGGCTTTTTCGACGGTCTCGCGGTGGTGCGGGTGCAGGACAACTATGTCGCCCAATGGGGCGATTCCGACGCCGCCAAGCCGCTCGGCGGCGCGCAAAAAAGCCTTAAGGCGGAATTCGACCGTAGCTATGCGCCCCGGCTCCTGTTTACGACCCTTCCGGACAAGGATGTCTACGCGCCGGTGGTCGGGTTCTCGGACGGCTTTCCCACCGCGCGCGATCCGTCCGCGCACCGCGCGTGGTTGGCGCACTGTTATGGCATGGTCGGCGTCGGGCGCGACGTTAGTGCCGATTCGGGCAGCGGCATGGAGCTCTACGCGGTGATCGGCCACGCCCCGCGCCATCTGGACCGCAATGTCGCCCTGGTCGGGCGGGTGGTGCGGGGGATCGAGCTCTTGTCCGCCCTGCCGCGCGGAACGGGCGACCTGGGTTTCTACAAGACCCCGGCCGAGCGCACGCCCATCATCAGGGTCCGTCTCGCCGCCGACCTCCCGCCCGCGGAACGCACCCCCCTCGAAGCCCTGCGCACCAATACGCCGACCTTTGCGGCGCTGTTGCAAAACCGGCGCTTCCGCAGCGACGACTGGTACAAGCGCGCGGCGGGCCGGATCGACCTTTGCAACATGCCGTTGCCGGTCAGGGCTGTAACCGCCAGATAATGGAGTGATGCTTTGCGCCAATGGCGCGAGTGACGGGACTCGAACCCGCGACCTCCGGCGTGACAGGCCGGCGCTCTAACCAACTGAGCTACACCCGCATTCGGTCGCGCTTCTCAAAAGCACATTCGGCGCGAGGCGGCTCCTGATAGGTGGCGTCGGCGTATCCGTCAACCACGTCCGCGCCCAACGGGCCGTATCAGCGGGATTTGTGGGCGTCCGGCTGTTCGATCGCCGCCACCCGCGTCCGAACGCCGGCCTCGTCCTTGGCAACGGCGGCTTCGACGGCGTCCATGTCCTCGCCGTAGACGATCTTGTCGCCGACGATGAAAGCCGGCGTGCCGCCCAGGCCCAGCTGCGTGAACAGAGCGGCGGTGCTGGCCAGATGGGCGTTGGCGGCCGGAATGCTGATCACACCCTTTTGCCGGGCCAGGGTGTCGATGGCGGCGTCATCCAGGCCGCGTGTGCCCATGAAGGCTCCGTAGAGGCCCACGTAGTCGCCACCGGCCGCCTTCACCGCCAGGGCGGCGCGGGCGGCGTGTTCGGAGACAGGGCCGAAGATCGGCATTTCCTTGAACACAAAGCGGACCTGCGGATGATCGCGGATCAGGGCGACGACGCGCGGCGCGGCGTTGACGCAATGCGGACAACGGTAGTCGTAGAATTCGGTGACGGTAATCTTGCCGTCGGGATGGGCGACGAAATCGGCCCCGTCGTGCTCGACGGCGGCGCGCAGGCGGGGAAGTCGCGCGGCGCCCTGGCGCTCGGCGGCGATTTCGTCATCCACCAACCTGGCGTCCAGGCGGCGCGCCGATTCCTGCAGAACCTCGGGGTGGGCGAGCAGATAGGCGCGCACCTTTTGGCCGAAGGCGGCGTCGTCCGCCGCCTTGTCCTGACATCCGGCCAGGAGCGCGGTCGCCAGAGCGATCGCCAACACACCAAGTCCACGCATCACTAAACGCCTCCCAGATCTTTGAGCTCGGTCGGCGACGGCTTAGAGGCCAGGATGATATCCGTCGCCCGGCGCCATTCGGGCGAGTCTCTGGCCAGGAGTTTGCGGGCGTTGAAAGCGAAGGTGCGCGCCTCAAGCAACTGGCCGAGATTGAAATTCTGCTCAGCCGCCGCCAGCCGCGCGAGGCCTGGCTCGTCCTTCGCGTCATAGGCCTCTGAGAGCAGTCGCCAACCGAGCGGTGAATCCGGTTCCTGCTGCAGCGAACGCTGCAGATCGCGGACGGCCTCGTCGAGCCGGGCCGGACCGCCGATGGCGATCAGGGCCTGAGCCAGGTTTTCGCGCAGCAGCGGCGCTTCGGGCTTGAGTTCGACCGACCGGCGATGCGCGGGCTCGGCCTCCTTGGCACGGCCGATTTCGAACAGAACCTGGCCCTTCAGCTCCCATAGGTAGGGATTGTTGGGCTGTTCGGCGAGCAGGGCGTCGATGGCCTTTAGGGCGTGATCGGTTTCGGTTTCTTTATAATAGGCGATGGCGCGGGCGTAGCGGGCGGGAAAGGATTGGTCGGTTTCAGGATAATCGGCGAACGTCTGGCCGGGTCCGGCGATGAAGCCTTCCAGCTTGGCGTGCATCAGGGCATGGCGCGTAATGGCCTCCGGGCCGTCGACCACATCGACGTGCGGCTGATGCTCGACGCGCGCGGCGAGGGCCTCGATACGATCATCCGTAAGCGGATGGTCGCGGAAAAAGGGGTACCTCTTCTCGTCGTCGAAGACTTCCTGGTAACGGAAATTATTGAAGAATTCGACCAGTCCTCGACCGGACATGCCAGCTTTTTCCAGATAGGTCGCAGCGGCCTGGTCGGCTCTGGATTCCTGTTCACGCGAATAGCCGAGCACGGAAATCTGACCAAAGTAGCCGGCCGAAAACACCAGGCCGGCCGCCGCATCGGGGGCGCCGGCGAGGGCCGCCAGGACGCCGAGGCCCACGCTCAGGAGCATTGGCCCGAGAGCGGCGTGGCCGGCGGCGCCCGAGCGGGCGATGTGGCCGCCGGCGATGTGGCCGGTCTCGTGCGCCATCACCCCGATGAGCTGATTGGGGGTCTTGGTCTCCAGGATTAGGCCGGTGTTAAGAAACAATTGTTCACCGCCGGCGCTGAAAGCGTTCAACTCCTTGTCGGCGATCAGGTGGATCTGCACCGACTTGGGATTGAGACCGGCGGCGGCGAAAATCGGGTCGGCGTCCTGATGCAGGATTTCCTCGATCTCGGTGTCGCGGATCAGCGAGACGCCGGGATCGTTCTGGGCAAAGGCCGTCCCGACCGGCGCGGCCAACAGGCCGACCGTCGCGACCACGCCGACGGCGGTCCGAAACAGGCCAAGACGGTGGCAGGTGGTCATGTCGCGTCTCCGAACAAACCCCCGACCCTTAAGCGCAATCTAGCTGCTCACCCGCCCCGGCGCCACCAGCCCCGCTTTGGCTTGGTTGGCGGAGACGCGATTTCAGTCGGATCGATCGCGGCGACCACCGGTTCGGACGCCTCATCGGCGACAAGCGGTTTGGTCGTGACGGGCGCCTCAATGACCGCCGCTTGGGGTTCGGGGGCGGGAGGCGGCGGCTCGGCAGGGGCGCTCTCAGGCGGAGCCGTGTCGATTGGCGTAGCGATGGCCTCATCGGTGACCGTCTCGGCGGTCTTGCCGGATCGACGCCGGGACCGTTTGGCGCGCACGGGTTTGGCCTCCTCGTGTGGCAACTCGACCCAGATCTCCTCGGCGCCGCTGACGACGACCGGCGTGGGATGATATTCAGTCAGGGCGACCGTTTCGGGGTCCTCGACGACATCGGGCGCCATAGGCGTTGCGATCGGAGCGACTTCGTCCACCGGGCGTTCGACCGGACCGCGCCATTCATAGGGATCCTCCCCGCTCAGACGCGCGGGCCACGCCCAGGCGTAGACGTCGGTCGACGGCGCGTCGTCGCGCATGCGCCGTCCGCCGCGCCGTCCGCGCCGGCGTCGACGGCCTGATCCGTCCGGATCGAGGTCCTGTTCGACCCGTGCGGCTGGTTCGGCGCGCGCCGGCGCATCCTCGGTGCGAGGCTCGTCTCCGCCGCGACCGCGCCGCCGCCGCCGCCCGCGCCGTCTGCCGCCATCATCGTCGCGTCCCGCGCCGGCGCGTTCGGAATCCTGATCGGCGCCGTCGCTCTCGAGATCATCGTCGCCGGCATCGCCGCTATCGACAGTTTCTTCTTCGTCCTCTTCCTCGTCCTCATCGGCGACGAAGTCGTCATAGTCGTCGTCGATGGGCGTGGGGCTTTCCCAACTCTTGTCGGGCGTGTGGGGAACGCTGGAAATCCGGTCGATCGCGTGATCGGCGTGGGTGAGAGCCTCGTCGATCACCACGCTGACGAACAGGCCGTGCGTCTGCAAAAGCCGGGTGAGGTATTCGCGTTTGTGATTGAGAATGTAGAGGCTGACGTCGCGCGGCACGCGCACCACGACCTCGCCGCCGCCGTTCAGGGCCTCCATCTCCACCGCGCGCAGAGTGGCCAGGGCGCTCGATTCCACGGAACGAATGCGTCCGGCGCCGCCGCAATGGGGGCAGATCTGCGTCGTGCCTTCCAGAATGCCGCTGCGCCGTCGCTGACGGCTGATCTCCATCAGGCCGAAGGAGGAAATTCGGCCCATCTGAATACGGGCGCGGTCCGACGCCAGGCAGTCCTTGAGTACCTTTTCCACGGCGCGGTTATTCTTGGCCTCGTCCATGTCGATGAAGTCGATCACGATCAGACCGGCGAGATCGCGCAGGCGCAGCTGCCGCGCCGCCTCTTCGGCCGCTTCAAGATTGGTTTTCAGCGCGGTCGCTTCGATATTGCGTTCGCGCGTGGCCTTGCCGGAATTGACGTCGATGGCGACCAGAGCCTCGGTCTGGTTGATCACCAGATAGCCGCCGGACTTGAGCGGCACGGTCGGCGAATAGATCTGCGCCAGATGGCCTTCGACCTTGTGCGTCACGAACAGAGGCGCGCCGCCGCGATAGAGTTGAATCTTCTTGGCCTGCGAAGGCATCAGCATGCGCATGAAGTCGCGCGCGTCACGAAAGCCCGCTTCGCCCTCGACCCAGATCCCCTCGAGATCCTTGTCGTAGAGATCGCGGATGGCGCGTTTGACAAGGTCTTCTTCCTCGTAAATCAGGGCCGGCGCGATCGAGTGCAGGGTGGTGTCGCGGATATTGCTCCAGGCGCGCGACAGATATTCATAGTCGCGCTTGATCTCGGCCTTGGTGCGCTTGGCGCCCGCGGTACGCACGATCAATCCCATGCCTTGCGGTACGTCGAGATCGGCGACGATGCCGCGCAGGCGCTTGCGGTCGGTGGCCGTGGTGATCTTGCGGCTGATCCCGCCGCCGCGATCAGTGTTGGGCATCAGCACGCAATAGCGCCCGGCGAGGGAGAGATAGGTGGTCAAGGCCGCCCCCTTATTGCCGCGCTCTTCCTTGACCACCTGAATCAGCATGATCTGGCGGCGTTTGATGACCTCCTGGATCTTGTAGCGCCGCATCAGCCGGCGACGGCGGCGGGCGACCTCTTCGTCCATCTCGTCGTCGTCATCGCCGCCCAGGGCCTCGGTATGGTCCTCGGAGCCGTTGGCGGGGGCGTGATCGTCGTCCTCGCCGTCGGCCTCGGCTTCGCGCATCAACGCTTCGCGGTCGGCGTGCGGGATCTGGTAATAGTCGGGATGGATTTCGTTGAACGACAAAAAGCCGTGACGATTGCCGCCGTATTCGATGAACGCCGCCTGCAGGCTGGGTTCGACCCGGGTGACCTTGGCCAGATAGATATTGCCGCGAAGCTGCTTTTTGGCGCGGCTCTCGAAATCAAATTCCTCGACTAGGTTTCCGTTCATGACGACGACCCGCGTTTCCTCGGCGTGGGCGGCGTCGATCAACATTTTCTTCGACATATATCGTTTCTCCGTGGCGCGACGCGGACCTGAGGTCCGGGCGCCGAATGCGGGCGCGCACGCACGACGCGATCTTGACCGAATGGGCCGCGCGGCCGGTGACGGCGGCGGCTGGCAGGGTCAAAATCGAAACGAAGGCGGCACAGCCCATGGGTTTTTCTCTAAGGGTCGCGCTCAAGGATTCGAGAGGCGCGGTTCGGATGGCGGCGTCTTTGGCCGTAAAGGCGTTTGCCCGACGCTATGGGCGCGCAGCGTCGCGATAAGTCGTAAAGACGGCGCATGCGCGGGAAGCACACTAGGCGAAGGGCGGGCGAAAGGGAAGCGTCCGGTTCGCGTCGCCCGCGCGCGAAATTATCGTTCATCTTAACGATTTGTCCATTTTCCCTGCAGCATATGCCCGCTGATTCGCTCAGGCGCGTGTCGGCTGTAAGGGGCGAAAATGGGCGTGGATGCGACCAGGTTTGGGCGGAGTTGGGGAGTCTGGGCGATTGTGGCGGTCCTGCTCGCCGGCGCCGGCGCGCCCACCGCCTTCGCCAAGTCTTCCGATCTGGCGGCCGACCCGGCCGGCATCTCGCAGATCACCAAGGTTTTGGGTGTCCGGTTCGGCGGTGATGCGGCGACGACGCGGTTGGTGGTCGATCTGGACGGCGTTGTCTCGTCCAGCCTGATCGCGTCGGCGGACGCGGCCAATCGCGTATCCATCGCTTTGTCGCCGGTCGATGCCGGCAATCTATTCCAGGGAAACGGGCACGGCGCCATCAAATCCTGGCGTTTGCGTCCGGGCGAATCCGGCGCGCGCCTGGTCCTGGAGCTGGCGGACGGCGAGAAAGTCGCCCACCGATTTCTGCTGGCGCCGTCGCTCGGGGCCACGAACTGGCGCCTAGTGGTCGATGTGACGCGGGCGGAGCCGGTCGTTGCCGACACGGCCACGGGCGCCGAGCCGAAACTGACACACGCCGTGAAATCCCATCCGCGTGCCCTCGCGGCGCGTTTGGTCAAGGTGATCGTCATCGTCGCCGGTCATGGCGGCCATGATCCGGGCGCGCAGAGCCAGACCCACAACGAAAAGGACGTCACCCTGGCTGCCGCCCTGGCGCTGAAATCCCGTCTCGAACGGTCGGGACGTTACAAGGTGGTGCTGACCCGCTCGTCGGATGTGTTCGTCCCGCTTGAAACGCGCGTACAGATCGCCCGCAAGGCCGGCGCGGACCTGTTTTTATCCCTCCACGCCGATTCCGCCGGCGCCGATCCCACCACACACGGCGCGAGCATCTACACCCTGTCCGACCACGGGGAGACGCGGGTCAACACCGTGCTGGGAAGCCATGAATGGTTCAACGATACCGGCAGGCGATCCGATCCGGCGGTGGGCCAGATCCTGCTCGATCTTACCCAGAACAGCACCCGCAATCGCTCGTCGGTCTTCGCCGGCCTGCTCGTCGAACATTTGTCCGATCGGGTTGATCTGCTGCCGCGAACGCACCGGGACGCCGGTTATTTCGTCCTCCTGGCGCCGGACGTGCCCGCCGCCCTGCTGGAGATGGGTTTCATCAGCAACCCCACTGACGAGGCGCGCCTCACGGACGCGGCGCAACGCCGCCGGCTGATGGACGGCGTCGCCGCCGCTATCGATGGCTATTTCGCCGCCCCCACGGAACTGGCGGCGCAATCTTAGTCTCGCATTGAGCATGATGACGTCGTTTCGACGTCTGAATCGAGCTCTATACTTTTGAATCTAATGCACGATTCACACACGAGGCGATTCCGTCTCACGTCATCTCGCACCAGGCGTGTTGGCGCCCTGAGCGAAGGTTGCTAGAGCATCGCGTCAGCGGAGCGTGCGATCCGCGGAGGTCCGCTGGTTTTGATTCCCTTTGGTCGTCGGATAGCCATTGCCGGGCTCGCCATATTGGCCGCGGCCCTGACGGCGGGCGTGTCGGCAGGCGTTTACATCGCCGTGCTGTTTCACCAAATCCCCAGCGCGTCGCAACTTGTTGATTATCATCCGCCGACAGCAACCCGAGTCTATGCCTGGGATGGCACGTTGATCGGCGAATTTTCCAAAGTGCGGCGCATCTATGTGCCCTACGATCAAATGCCGCCGCAGCTGATCTACGCCTTCCTGGCGGCGGAGGATCACAATTTCTTCCAGCACGGCGGCGTGGACGTCGGCGGCGCCTCGCGGGCGATGATCAAGGACGTGTTCAACGTTCTTCAGGGAAAGCGGCCCGAGGGCGGATCGACCATCACCCAGCAAGTGGCCAAGAATGTCGCCCTGACCAACGAGGTGTCGGTCGGCCGAAAGTTGAAGGAAGCCGTGCTCGCCACGCGGCTGGAGGAGACTCTCAGCAAGACGCAGATTCTTGAGATTTACCTCAATGAAATCTGGCTGGGCTATCGCTCCTACGGCGTCGGCGCGGCGGCCTATAACTATTTCGGTAAGTCGATTTCCGATCTCAGTCTGGCCCAGTGCGCCTACTTGGCCGCCTTGCCCAAGGGGCCGGACAACTATCAGCCGATCAAGCAGAAGGCCGCCGCCCTTCGTCGGCGCAATATGATCCTGGAGAACATGGCCGAGCTGGGCTGGGTCAAGCCCGCCGAGGCCAAGGCGGCCATGGCCGAGGATCTCAAGGTCGAGACCGCGCCGGCGCGCAGCAAATATCACGACGCCGACTATTTCGTGGATGAAGCGCGGCGGCAGGCCCTGCAGCTCAAGTCGGTCGGCGCCGATCTCAACAAGGGTGGCTACTATATGCGCACCACTCTTGACCCGCGCCTGCAAACCGCCGCGCGGATCGCCCTGATGGACGGGCTGGAGACCTATGACCATCGGCATGGATGGCGCGGCGCCTGGGGGCATGTGGCGATCACCACCGGCTGGCAAGCGGCGGCGCTGGACAAGACCCCGCCGTCCGAACGCAAGCTTTGGCGCGCGGCGGTGGTCACCCAGGTCGGCGGCGGCGTGACAGTGCAACTGGCCGACGATAATTCGACCGGTTTGATCGTGGCCAAGGACGTGGCGTGGGCCCGCGCCGGGCGGTGGCTGGGCGTCGGCGATCTGGTGTTCGTCGAGGCGGCCGACGGCGGCGGCTGGCGTCTGCGCCAGATTCCCCTCGTCAACGGCGCGATCGTCGCCATGGAGCCCAACAGCGGGCGGGTTCTGGCGATGATGGGCGGCTACAGTTTTTCTCTGTCGAACTTCAACCGCGCGACCCAAGCCTATCGCCAGCCCGGCTCATCGTTCAAGCCTTTCGTCTACGCGACCGCCTTGGAGAGCGGCCAGTTCACCCCGGCCAGCGTGGTGATGGACGCACCGATCACCCTAAGGGGCTTCAATGGCGAAGACTGGAAGCCCGAAAACTATGAGCACAAGTTCCTGGGTCCCCTGGTGTTCCGCCGCGGGCTTGAACTTTCGCTCAACACCATGACCGTGCGCATCGCCCAGCAGGTCGGCATGCGCCGGATCGTTGATACCGCCAAGCGCTTTGGCGTGGTGGACAAGATGGATCCGGTCCTGGCCATGGCCTTGGGAGCCGGGGAGACCACGCCATTTCGGATGACTGGCGCGTATGCCTCTTTCGTTAACGGCGGACGCAAGGTCACGCCACATCTGATCGAACTGGTGGAGAACCGCGACGGGACCTTGCTCTACCGAAATGACCAGCGTGAGTGTCCGACCTGCGCGAGCGACTTTTCAGGCGCCGATGGGCCGGAAATGGCGCCCGCCGGCGACCAGCTGATCGATCCGATCACCGCCTATCAGATCCAGACCATGCTCGAAGGCGTGGTCATTCGCGGCACGGCGGCGGCGGCGCACGTGCTCGGTCGACCGATCGGCGGCAAGACCGGCACCACCAATGAATTTCGCAGCGCCTGGTTCGTCGGGTTTTCGCCGCAGATTGTCGTCGGCGTGTTCGTCGGCTTTGACGACAACCATACGCTTGGCAAGGGCGAGACCGGGGCCGTGGCTGCCCTGCCGGTTTTCATCGAGTTCATGCAGGAGGCTCAAAAAGGCTTCTCACCCCTGGAGTTTAAGGCGCCGCCGAACACCAAGTTCGCCAATGTCGGTCCCAATCGCGAAGCCTTCCGCCCGGGCACGGAGCCTCGACCGACGGTTATGGCCGTCAATAGGGCGGCCAGGGCGGATCAGTCCTACGCCATCACCCCGGCGGTTCCGGGCGGACCCGAACCGGCCGCCGCGCCGCCGCAAGCGCCTGTCAAAGTCGCCAAGCCGGCCAAGGCGCCGGACTCGCTTGGCGGATTGTATTGAACCGGCGAGCGCGCTATCGCCCCGCCTCTACGTTCCCACCCCGGCCTGAAAGTCCATTTCCCCATGCGTGCGGATATCGAAGCCCTGGCGTCAGATATCGAGCAATCCGTCGGATTGCTCAGGAGGCGTCTTTGACTGGGAGCCCGCCTTAAGGCGCCTGGATGAGATGAACGCGTGGGTCGAGGACCCGTCGTTCTGGAACGACGCCGACGCGGCGCAATCACTGATGCGCGAGCGCACCCAGCTCGCCGGTCAGGTCGAGGCCGTTCAACGCCTGCAACGCGAGCTGAGCGACGCGCTCGAATTCGCCGAAATGGCCCAGGCCGAGGGCGACGTCGGCTCGCTGAACGACGTCGCGGGGCAAATGGCGGCGCTGAAGACATTCGCCGCGAAGGCCGAACTCGAAGCCCTGCTGTCGGGCGAAGCCGACGGCGCCGACGCCTATGTGGAAGTCAATTCCGGCGCGGGCGGCACCGAATCCACCGACTGGGCCAACATGTTGCTGCGCATGTACACCCGCTGGGCCAACGCCCACGCCATGACTGTCGAATTCATCGAAGAAACCGAAGGCGAACAGGTCGGCATCAAATCGGCGACTTTCAAGGTGAGTGGCCCCTATGCCTACGGCTGGCTCAAGACCGAGGCCGGCGTGCACCGGTTGGTGCGGATTTCGCCGTTCGATTCTGCCGCCAAGCGCCACACCAGCTTCGCCTCGATCTGGGTCTATCCGGTCGTGGACGACAAGATCGAGATCGAGATCAATCCGTCGGACGTGCGCGTCGACACATATCGCGCCAGTGGTTCGGGCGGCCAGCACGTCAACAAGACCGATTCGGCGGTCCGCCTGACCCACATTCCCACCGGCATAGCTGTCGCCTGTCAGAACCAGCGCTCGCAGCACCAGAACCGCGAGTCTGCCTGGAAAATGCTGCGCGCGCGCCTGTACGAGGTTGAATTGCAGAAACGTGAGGCCGCCGCCCAGGCGGTGGAGGACCAGAAGACCGACATCGGCTGGGGTCACCAGATCCGATCCTATGTTCTGCAACCCTATCAGATGGTCAAGGACCTGCGCACCAACGTTGAAACCTCCGACACGGCGGGGGTTCTGGACGGCGACCTCGATCGCTTCATGGCCGCCTCCCTGGCGCAACGGGTCGGGGCGACGCGCGGCGATTGAGCCGCCGCGCTCTATAGCGGGATGATTTTAGACGGAACCGTCCAAAATCTGAATCCTGCTCTAGAAGCAAACGTGTAGAGCCTGATTTAAGCGTTTAGATCTGTTCCGTCTAAACGCATCAGGTTCTAGCCGGCGTGTTCGACGAATTCGCCGGCGCGCAGGAAACGGGTTGGGTCCTGGGCGCGGCCGTTTTGCCAGACCTCGTAGTGCAGATGGTTTCCGGTCGAATGCCCGGTTGAGCCCATGCCGCCGATTCGATCACCGCGGGCGACGCGTTGGCCCACGGCGACGCCGATTTGAGTGAGGTGCGCGTATCGGGTCCAGAAGCCGCCGCCGTGATCGACCTCGATGGTCTCGCCGTAACCGCCGCGGGGGCCAGTGAACACAACCACGCCAGGCGCGGTGGCGCGGATTGTCGACATCACCGGACCTGGAAAATCGAGTCCGGCGTGGAAGTGCACCAAGCCGTTGATCGGATCCCGGCGCAGACCAAAACCACTGCTCTGGACCATGTGGTCCACGGGGTGAGCGAGGGGAAGTCGATTGGTTTCATCGGCTAAATCACGCAGGTCGAAGAGGTCCGTGGCCGCGTTTAGCACCCGTCGTGCGAACCCGACTCCCACCCGCATCTCGGACGCGAGGTCGCGCGGATCGTGCGCGGTGATCAGGGCGCCGTGCAAAGGACTGGGCGCCCGGCTGACATTGAGCGGATCCAATCCCGCCAACACCAGCCCGTTACGCAACCGGACGGCGCGCTGCCGGGCGAAGGATGACGCCGCAGCGACCAACCGATCCTGATCGGCCACCACCGCCGTGATCCGCTCGGCCGGCGTGGCGACGCCGGATGTCGTCAAAGCTGGAAAGGCCGGCTGCAGTTCGGCCAGGGCGCCTGGATCATTCCGCGCCTCCGACAGTAGCATGGCGAGGGCTGCGTGGCGCCGCTCAATCTTGTCGGCGAGCGCCGCGCTGGGATCGGTTGGCGCGATCACGTCCGACAAGGTATCGTCCGGCGCAGCGGTGCGATCGGCCGTGAAGGCCGGTGGGGCAGAGGTCGGTCGGGGGGCGGAATATCGCGATAGTCCCTGGGCGATCGCCGAGAACACCGCAACATTCATCCACAACAGCGTCACGGCGACGGCAAGGGCGATGATCGCCTGGCGCCCCGGGGTCAGCATGTAGTCGCGGACTTCCTCGCCCGCGCTCACCTGCAAGCGGCGTTCGGGAAACAGGGCGATGAGGAGATCGGCGAGCGTCTTGGGTAGCGGGTCGCTCATGGCGTTGGCCGTCCGTGGAGGAATTGTCGGGCGGATAATCTCCAACCCGACGGCAAACGGCAACCCGCGCGACCGTGACGGCCAGTCGCGGCAAGATCTTAAGACGATTTTGCCTCACCAGCGACCGCATCGGCCAGGACATGGACTGCGGCGCTTTGGAATTTGAGGCTGCGGCCCTCGAACTCGGCGCCGGCGTCGACGGTCAATTGCTCGTGAGTTATATCGCCCGATACGATGGCCGTGGCGAACAGATGGACCTGCTTGGCCTTGACCGACCCCACCACCTTGCCGCGGATATCGACGGTATCGGCGCTTACCGCGCCTTCTATCCTGCCCTGTACGCCGATGAGAAGTCGGGTCACCGCGACATCGCCGATGATCGCGCCATCGACATGCAATTCGGTCTCGCCCGAGAGGTCGCCCGTGATCGACAGGCTGTCGCACACCAGCGACGCCACCTTGAGCGATTTCCTGCCGCCATTGTGGTCCGATCGGGTCACCGCGTCACTCGCGTCCGGGTTAGCCTGTTTGCCGAACATAGTCGCCCGCCTTGAGGAAGTGTTCGGGGTTTCGCGGTCGGCCATCGACCAGAACCTCGTAGTGCAAATGCGGTCCGGTGGAATGGCCGGTCGAGCCAATGCCGCCGATCTGCTGGTGGAGGCCGACTTTCTCGCCGGCCTTGACCATGAGGGCGGCGAGGTGGGCGAACCGCGTCGTGACGCCACGACCGTGATCGATTTCCACCGTATTGCCATAGCCCGGGCGCACGCCCGTGAAGGAGACGACCCCGGGCGCGGTTGAGAAGACGGCGGTCATGCGCGGCGCGGGAAAATCAACGCCCGGATGATTGGAATGTTCTCCGGTGATGGGGTCGATGCGCGGTCCAAAACCACTCGATTCTTCGGTGGTGTTGGTCGGGCGGTTGAAGGGTAGGCTGGACGCCGCGTCGGCCAGCACCTGCAATGTTGTCATATCGGCGAAGGCGCGCTGGACCCGCTCGGTGAAGGATTGCGCGCGGGGCGCCGTCGGCGCGGCGGCCGGAATCGGCGGCGCGTAGGTGTCGGGGTTGAGGCCAGCGACGCGAATGGCCTGACGCACCCGATCCGCGCACGGCTTGGCGGCGGAATCCAACGTTCCCACAAGCTTGTCCTGATTGGCCTGGACGGCGCGCAGGCGTGCGGTCGGCGTCATCGCGGCGGAGGTCTTCGGCGAAATCGCGGCGCCCTGCACAGGGTCTGAATGGCAGGTCACCGACGCGTATAGTTTGACGAGCGTCTCCTGGCGCTTCTCGACAACATTGGTCAAAGCCTCGAAGGCGTCGGCGTTGGCCATCACCGGCACGCCTTCGTGGGCGAGACGCCCGCGGCTGTCGGCGATCAATCGCTCGTAGGCGCGCGCGTGCTGGGCGTGGACGCCGTTCGGGTCGGTCGACATGGCCATCAGCATCGCCACTACCGACACGCTCGTCCACAAGCCGATCGCACCCGCCGCTGTTGCGAACGCCAGCTGTCGCGTCGGAGTCAGAATGAGCCCGCGCACCTCGCCGTGCGTACGGATGTAGATGTGGCGTTCGGGAAAGCGCTTCTCGACGGAATCACGCAGGCGGCTGATGAGGGTCGTGAGCATGAAGACGAATTCCGGCAGGAGGGACGACGGCGACGTGCCGTGATCGCCCCCCGGTTTGGAAACCCTAAAAAAAGGTTAAAACTTGGAATATATGCCAATGCGGGCGAAATTAGAGCGCTCGCGCGGCCTCGAGCACGTCGGCGACGTGGCCCTTGACCTTCACCTTTCGCCACACCCGCCGCACCACGCCGACGGCGTCAATCAGGAAGGTGCAGCGCTCGATACCCATGTACTGCCGCCCATACAGGCTCTTCTCCACCCAAGCGCCGTAGCGCTCTACCACGTCACCGCCCGCGTCGGAGCCGAGCAAGGGGGTGAGAGCGTATTTGGCGCGGAACTTACCGTGTTTGGCGACCGTATCCTTGGAGACGCCCACCACCACCGCGCCGGCGGCGGCGAACTCGGCCGCGGCGGCGGTGAAGCCCTGCGCCTCGGTGGTGCAGCCGGGCGTGTCGTCCTTGGGATAGAAATACAGGACGACCGTCTGGCCCTTCAGCGCGGTGAGAGCAACGGGCCCGCCGTCGCCGGGCATGTTAAAATCAGGCGCAGGGTCGCCGGGCTTGAGGTCGATGGTCATGGTCATGCCGCTCCTGTTTGTCTCTAAAATCCGTACCCCAAAATTCATGTCCCCGCGAAGGCGGGTCCAGGTTTTCTGCGTTGGGAACAATACGAAAGGCTGGGCCCCCACCTTCTCGAGGAAAATGGAATTGGCGGAAATTCTTGTGACATTCGCCCCTCAACTATCCGGTGACGACGAGGCGTTTGCGGGTATTGCCCTTGCGCAATTCGGCCTGCGCGGCTGAGACGTCGACGACGGCGTTGGCGTCGGCCACCTTGACCCCGTCGATGCGGAAGGCGCCTCCGGCGATCTGCCGACGGGCGTCGCCGTTGGAGGTCGCGAAGCCGGTGGCGATCATCAAGGCGGTGTAGGTCATCGCGGCCAGGTCGCTCGAAGCGATTTCTACCGTCGGCATGTCGTCCGACAACCGGCCCTCCTCGAACGCCGCCTTGGCCGCGCCCGCCGCCGCCTCGGCCGCCGCAGGGCCGTGCAGCAGGGTTGTGGCCTCGCTTGCCAGAATCTTTTTGGCCTCGTTGATCTCGGCGCCGCCGAGCGTCTCCAGCCGGCCGATCTCATCGAGCGGCAGGTCGGTGAACAGACGCAGGAAGCGGCCGACATCGGCGTCCTCGGTGTTGCGCCAGAACTGCCAGTATTCGTATGGGCTGCGCATATCGGCGTTGAGCCACACCGCGCCCTCGACGGTCTTGCCCATCTTGGCGCCGGACGCGGTGGTAACCAGCGGCGCGGTGACGCCAAAGGTGGCGCGACCCTCGATGCGGCGGATCAGGTCAATGCCGTTGACGATATTGCCCCACTGCTCCGAACCGCCGAACTGCAGGGTGCAGCCGTAGCGGCGATTGAGCTCCAGGAAATCCGCCGCCTGCATCAACACATAGTTGAATTCCAGGAAGGTGAACGGCTGTTCGTTGGCCAGCCGCGTCTTCACGAACTCCAGCGAAATCATCTTGTTGATGGTGAAATGCACACCGTAATCGCGCAGGAATTCGATATAGCCGAGCTTGTCCAGCCAGTCGGCGTTGTTGGCCATGACCGCGTCGGTCGGCCCCTCGCCGAACCTGAGGAAGGGCGCGAACGCCTTGCGGATGCCGGCGATGTTGGCGGCAATGTCGGCGTCCGACAGCATGGGCCGTTGCGCCGCCTTATCCGACGGGTCGCCGACCTTGGTCGTGCCCCCGCCCATCAATACGATCGGCCGGTGACCGGTCTGCTGCAGGCGTCGCAGAGTCATGATTTGCACCAGACTGCCGACGTGCAGGCTGGAGGCTGTGGCGTCAAAGCCGATGTAAGCGCTGATAGGCCCGGCGAGCGCGGCGGCGTCGAGGCCCTCCAGATCGGTGGCCTGATAGACATGCCCCCGCTCGATCAGGGTGCGAACAAGGTCGGAGCGGGGTTTAAAGCCGCCTTGAGGATGTTGGGTCGGCATGGGTGCTAGCTACCGGGCCGGCGCCGTGGCAGTCAATACGACATGCGAGTCTTGGGCTTTATGACCGGAACCTCTCTCGACGCGGTCGATATGGCCGTGCTGGAGACCGATGGCGAAACCATCGGCGCGTTTGGCCAGGCGGGCGAGCGCAAGCTGTGCCCCGCCACGCGCGCGATCATTGAAGAGGCGACCCGCGCCGCGCTTGCCTGGCATTCGGATGCGCCAAGGCCGGACGTGTTCGAAACCGCCGCCGTCGCCATCGCCGATGAGCACCTCTCTGCCGCGCGTGACTTCATGGCCGAGCACGGGCACGGCGAACGATCTCGACCTCATCGGCGTGCACGGCCAGACCGTCCTGAACGAGCCGCCGGCGCCCGCGCGCGCCGCCGGCCGCACCGCGCAGTTGATCGACGCCCAACACCTTGCCGATGGTCTGCGCCTTCCGGTCATCCATGATTTTCGCACCGCTGACGTCGCGGCAGGCGGCCAGGGGGCGCCCCTGGTGCCGATTTATCACCAGGCCCTGGCGCATTGGTCGAAGCTCGATTTGCCCATCGCCGTGCTCAATCTGGGCGGGGTGGGCAATGTGAACCTGGTCGGCGCGAACGGCTTGCTGGAGGCCTTCGACACGGGTCCGGCCAACGGCATGATCGACCTCTTCGTTCAGGCGCGCACGGGCGCGCGCTGCGACGAGGGCGGCGCGCTGGCGGCCGCGGGCCGGGTGGAAGAGACCGTCCTCGCGGGCTATCTGGCCCACCCATACTTTGCGGCGCGCAGCCCCAAGTCGCTGGATCGGTTTGATTTTTCTCTGGATCCGGTCGCGGATCTGTCGCTTGAAGACGGCGCGGCGACGCTGACCGCGTTCGCCGCCGAAGCCGTGGCGCTCGGCGTCGGCGCCTGTTCTCTCGCGCCACGCCAACTGGTCGTTTGCGGCGGTGGCCGACACAATCCGGTGCTGATGGCCGCGATCAGCGAAAGATTGCCCATCCCCGTGCAAGCCGCCGAGGCTGTCGGCTGGCGCGGCGACTCCATCGAAGCCGAAGCCTTCGCCTACCTCGCCGCGAGAGCCGCGAACAGCCTGCCGACCTCGTTTCCAACGACGACGGGGGTGGAAAAGGCGATATCCGGCGGGGCGATAGTCAAGCCGAGCTAGACAGGCGCCATCGCGTTCGCTCTCGCGCTAAATCGGATCCTTCGCGATGCGCATATCGAGATAGGCGCCGACGCGGGTTTCCACTTCGACAAGGTTGTCTGTCCAGAAATGACCGCCGCCTTCGACCAGTTCATAGTCGATGATGATGCCCTTTTGCGTGCGCAGCTTGGCGACGACCTTTTCTACGTCGGCGAACGGCACCACAGTGTCGGCCGAGCCATGCAGGAATAGGCCGGACGCGGGGCAGGGGGCGAGGAAGCTGAAATCGTACATGTTGGCCGGCGGCGAAACCGAGATAAAACCATCGGTTTCCGGGCGGCGCATCAAAAGCTGCATACTCACCCAGGCGCCGAAATCAAAGCCTGCCACCCAGCACTGCGAGGCGGCCGGATGGGTAGATTGAAGCCAATCGAGCGCCGTGGCCGCGTCGGCCAGTTCGCCTATGCCGGAATCGAATTCGCCCTGGCTGCGGCCGACGCCACGGGTGTTGAAGCGTAAGACGGTGAAGCCGCGCTTCATGAACAGGTGAAATAACTGCACGGTGACCGGGTGATTCATGTGACCGCCCGCTTTGGGGTGCGGGTGCATGATCAGGGCGATCGGCGCGGTATCGTCCTTGCGAGGAGAGTAGCGGGCTTCGATACGGCCGGCGCTGCCGGGTAGAATAATGTCGGGCATGATCACCTAATTCGTCGGGCGCCGGCGCGGTAATAGTTGACCGTGCAGCTTGGTTTTCGTATATGCGGCTATACGGTCCCTTTGGCGACCGGTCATTCGCAAGGCGGCGGCTTGTAGCAAAAAGCCGACGCTAAAAGCGAGAAAATAGCGACGTCACACCCATGCAGCTGAGCACCAAGGGACGATACGCGGTCATGGCCATGACCGAACTGGCCAAGCGTGAGGGCGCCCGCGAGGATTTGCGCGCCGTTCCGCTGGCCGCGATCGCTGAGAACCAGCAGATTTCCCGGCCTTATCTTGAGCAATTGTTCTCGCGACTACGCCGACGGGGCCTAGTGCGTTCGGTGCGCGGGCCGGGCGGCGGCTACCGGCTGGCCAAGCCGGGCTGCGACCTTTCTGTCGCCGAGATCGTGATGGCGGTGGACGAGCCCTTGCGCGCGACCCGTTGCGCCGGCCACGGCGCCGGCTGCATGAAGGGCGGCGCGCGCTGCTTGACTCACGATTTGTGGGAAGAGACCGGTCGGCAGATCCACGACTATCTGGCGGCGGTGTCGCTGGCCGATGTGCTGGCCGGGCGCTTGCGCCCCGGTGCGGAGCGCGCCACATGACCGTGCCGGTCTATCTAGATTATAACGCCACCGCCAAGCTGCGCCCGCAGGCGCGCGAGGCGGTGCTGCGGGCCTTGGATCTGGGCGGCAATCCCTCGTCGACCCACGCCGACGGCCGCGCGGCGCGCGCCTTTGTCGAGTCCGCGCGCGCGGACGTGGCGGCGCTGGTCGCGGCTCGGCCCGAGGCGGTGACCTTCGTCAGCGGCGGCACCGAAGCCAATGCCTTGGCGATCGAAAGCGCCGTGGCGGCCGGGATCACCCGCATCATCGTCGGCGCGACCGAGCATGATGCGGTGCGCGCCAATGCACAGGCGTCCGGATGCGCCTTGGAGGTCTGGCCGGTGGACGCCAACGGCGTGGCCGATCTTGATTGGCTGCATGATCGACTGGCGCAGGGTCCCCGGACTCTGGTCTGCCTGATGCTGGCTAACAATGAGACCGGCGTTATTCAACCGGTGGCCCAAGCGGCGCGGCGGGTCCGCGACTCTGGCGGCCTGCTGCACGTCGACGCTGTCCAGGCGGCCGGCAAGATTGCCATCGATATCACCGATCTTTGCGCCGACACGGTGGCGTTTTCGGCTCATAAGCTCGGCGGACCGCAAGGGGTCGGCGCCTTGATTGCTGGGTCGAACGCAGTGTTGACTCGACGCCTGCACGGCGGCGGGCAAGAGCGCGGTCGGCGCGCGGGAACGGAAAATGTATCCGGAATCAGTAGTTTCGGGGCTGCGGCTCGCGCGGCGGCCGAGGCTCTGCCCGAACTTGCCGCTCAATCGGACTGGCGCGATGCCGTGGCGCGAATCGCGGTCGCGGCGGGTGCCGAAGTTCTCGGCGCGCGCGCGCCGCGCCTGCCCCAGACTCTCTGTTTCGCGACGCCGGGCTTCAGCTCCGAGATCCAGGTGATGGCGCTTGATCTGGCCGGGGTGATGGTCAGCGCCGGGGCGGCCTGTTCGTCGGGTAAGGTCAAACCCAGCCCAGTGATCGAAGCCATGGGCCGGCCCGATCTGGCGCCCTTCTCCATTCGCGTTAGTGGCGGCTGGGCCTCGAGCGCCGCCGATTGGGCGCGTTGCGGCGAGATCTGGCTGGACGCTTATCAAACCAAGTCGGCCCGCCGACGGGAGTATGCGTGATGGCCGCCGTTCAACAGACCATCGAGCATGTTGCCGAGGTCGAGCGCTACAAGCACGGCTTCGTAACCGACATCGATCAGGAATTCGCGCCCAAGGGCCTGTCCGAAGACATCGTCCGCTTCATCTCCGCTAAGAAGCACGAACCGCAATGGATGCTGGATTGGCGCTTGGAGGCCTATCGCCGCTGGCTGGTCCTTGACGAGCCCACCTGGGCCCGGGTTAACTTTCCGCGCATAGACTATCAGGACTCCTATTATTACGCCGCGCCCAAGCAAAAGGCGCAGCTCGGCAGCCTCGACGAGGTCGATCCGGAGCTGTTGGCGGTCTACGCCAAGCTCGGAATTCCCTTGAAGGAACAGGAGGTTCTGGCCGGGGTGAAGGGCGCGCCGAAATACGCCGTGGACGCGGTGTTCGACAGCGTTTCAGTGGTTACCACCTTCAAAAAGGAACTGGCGCAGGTCGGGGTGATCTTCTGCTCAATGAGCGAGGCAATCCGCGATCATGGCGATCTGGTGCGCCAATATCTGGGCTCGGTGGTGCCGGTGTCGGACAATTATTTCGCCTGCCTCAACAGCGCGGTCTTCTCCGACGGCAGCTTTGTCTATGTGCCGCCGGGCGTGCGCTGCCCGATGGAGCTTTCGACCTATTTCCGCATCAACGCCGCTGAAAGCGGCCAGTTCGAACGGACCCTGATCATCGCCGACAAGGGGTCGTACGTCTCCTATCTGGAGGGCTGCACCGCGCCGATGCGCGACGAAAACCAGCTGCACGCCGCCGTGGTCGAACTGGTGATCATGGACGACGCCGAGATCAAATATTCCACCGTGCAGAACTGGTATCCGGGCGACAAGGACGGTAAGGGCGGCATCTACAACTTCGTCACCAAGCGCGCCGATTGCCGGGGCGATCGGGCGAAAGTCAGCTGGACGCAGGTGGAGACCGGTTCGGCGATCACATGGAAATATCCGTCCTGCGTGCTGCGCGGCGACGGCTCCAGCGGCGAATTCTACTCCATCGCCATCACTAATAATCGCCAGCAGGCCGACACCGGCACCAAGATGATCCATCTGGGCGCCAACACCCGCTCGCGCATCATCGCCAAGGGCATTTCCGCCGGCCAATCATCGAGCACCTATCGCGGCCTGGTTTCGGCCCACCCCAAGGCCAAGGGCGCGCGCAATTTTACCCAGTGCGACAGCCTGCTGATCGGCAAGCACTGCGCCGCCCACACCACGCCCTATATCGAAGCGCGCAACGCCTCGGCCAAATTCGAGCACGAGGCGACGACGACGCGGCTATCGGACGATCAACTGTTTTACGCCATGCAGCGGGGCCTTTCGCGGGAAGAGGCGGTGCAGCTTCTGGTCAACGGCTTCGTGAAAGACGTTCTGCAGGAACTGCCGATGGAATTCGCCGTCGAAGCGCAGAAGCTGGTGGCGATCTCGCTGGAGGGGAGCGTGGGATGACGCTCGAAGCCATCGATCACGTCCAGTTGGCGATCCCCCCCGGCGGCGAAGATGCAGCGCGGAGGTTTTACAGCACTCTTCTGGGCCTTTACGAGCAGCCCAAACCCGTGGACATGGCCAAACGCGGCGGGTGCTGGTTCGAGCGCGGCGGGTTGAAGGTGCACCTCGGCGTCGAGGAGCCCTTCACGCCGGCGCGCAAGGCGCACATCGCGTTTCGCGTGGACGACGTGGCCGGCTTGGCCGAACGCGCGCGGGAAAACGGCTTTGAGGTGATGAACGACCACGAACTCCCTGGGCACGAGCGGGTGTTCATCTTCGATCCTTTCGGTAACCGGCTGGAGTTTCTCCGGCCCGTGGAAAACTAACATTCAATGACTACAATGCTTTCTATCAATAATCTTCATGTCTCTATCGACGGAAAAGCCATCCTCGATGGCCTGACCCTCGACGTTCCCGTCGGCGAAGTGCACGCCGTCATGGGCCCCAACGGCGCAGGCAAATCGACGCTGAGCTACGCCTTGGCCGGGCGGCCGGGCTATGAGGTCACCGCCGGTTCGGCGACGCTCAACGGCGACGATCTTCTGGCCCTCGAACCCAATGAGCGCGCCGCAAGGGGGGTGTTCCTGTCGTTCCAATATCCGATCGAAATCCCCGGCGTTCCGGCCCTGACCTTCCTGCGCACTGCGCTCAATGCGCAGTTAAAAGCACGGGGCGAGGCCGAGATTACCGCGCCGGCTTTCCTGAAACTTGTCCGCGCCAAGGCCGCCGGGCTGAAGATGGATTTTGATATGCTCAAGCGCAGCTTGAACGTCGGCTTTTCCGGTGGCGAGAAGAAACGCATGGAAATTCTTCAAATGGCGGTGCTTTCTCCCAAGCTCGCCATTCTCGACGAAACCGATTCCGGCCTGGATATCGACGCCCTGCGCATCGTCGCGGAGGGGGTGAACGCCATGCGCGGGCCCGATCGCTCCATGCTGGTGATCACCCATTACCAGCGCCTACTCGACCACATTCGCCCCGACCGCGTTCACGTGCTGGCGGCAGGTCGGATTGTTGCCTCCGGCGGACCCGAACTGGCGCACGAACTTGAACGTGGCGGCTACGATCAATACGCCAAGGTCGCGGCATGAGCCTCGCGCGCGCGATAACCACGGGTGACCTCACCCAGTTGCCGTCGCGCCGGGACGAGGATTGGCGCTGGAGCGACCTGCGCGGCCTGATCCGGGTTCTGCCGGCGCCGTCGCCCGCGCACATCGGCGCGGGAACGCCGGGACCATTCGCCGGGTTGGCTAACCGCGAGGTCGTGATCGTCAACGGTTACGGGCCGGCGGCGATCAAGGTCGCCGCGGGCGAGACGCAGACTTTGGCGCTGCGCTTCATCGCCGCCCGCGACGCCGGCGCTCATGTCGCGCGCGCGGCCATAGAGGTCGACGCGGGCGCGACGCTCACTCTGCTGGAGTCCTATGAAGGTGAGGGGACCGACTATGTCGTCGAGAGGGATCTCGCTATCTCTGTCGCCAAGGGTGCGCGGCTGGAGCGCGTGATCATCGCCGGCGATGATCAGGACGCCGTCTCGGTTTCGCGAGCCGACATTGATCTCAGCCCCGGTGCCACGCTTGCCCAGACGGTGCTGACCCACGGTGGCAAACGCCAGCGCCTCGAAACCCACGTCGCCCACCCCGGGGCCGAGGCGTCGGTTCGGCTGGACGGCGTCTATGTGCTGGGCGCCAAGCGCCACGCCGACCTCACCACCGTCGTCACCCACGCCGGCGCGAACGGCGTCACCGATCAACTAACCAAGGGTGTCGTCAACGGTCAGGCGCGCGGCGTGTTTCAGGGGCGGATCGTGGTCTCGCCGGGAGCCGATCAGACCGACGCCAAGATGGGGCATCACGCCTTGGTTTTGTCGGACCGAGCCGAGGTCGACGCCAAACCGGAGCTGGAGATCTACGCCGACGACGTCGCCTGCGCGCACGGCAATACGGTCGGGGCGCTGGACGATGAGTCCCTGTTCTACGCCCGCCAGCGCGGCATCCCCGAAGCCGAAGCGCGCGCCATGCTCATCGGCGCCTTTCTGGGCGAAGTGGTCGATCGTATTGAACACGACGGCGCGCGGGGGGTCGCCCGGGCGTGGTTGGCGGAGCAATTGGGAACGCGGCCATGAGCTTCGACGTCCAAGCCGCGCGCGCCCAATTTCCAATCCTCAGCCGCCAGGTCAACGACCAGCCGCTGGTCTATCTCGATAGCGCCGCCTCGGCGCAAAAGCCGCGCGCGGTGATCGAGGCGATAACCGCCGCAATGGAAGGTTCGTACGCCAATGTCCATCGCGGCCTGCACACTTTGGCCAACGAAACCACCGAAGCCTACGAAGCGGCTCGCGAATCGGTCCGGCGCCTGCTGAACGCCGCCAGTGGGCAGGAGATCGTCTTCACCAAGGGCGCCACCGAGGCTATCAATCTGGTCGCCGCGTCGTTTGGCCGCTCGCTGAACGCCGGCGATGAGATCGTGCTCTCCGAAATGGAGCATCACGCGAATATCGTGCCCTGGCATTTCCTGCGCGAGAGCCGGGGTGCGGTTTTGAAATTCATCCCCGTCACCGACGACGGGCGTCTTGACATGGACGCCTTGCACAGCCTGCTGGGGCCTCGGACGCGGATGGTGGCGGTCAGCCACATGTCCAATGTGCTGGGCACGGTCAATCCGGTCGCCGAGATCATCGCCGCCGCCCATGCCGTCGGGGCCCTGACGCTGATCGACGGTTGCCAGGCGATCGTGCACGGCGTGGTCGACGTGCAGGCCCTGGACGCGGATTTCTATGTGTTTTCAGGTCATAAGCTTTACGGTCCGACCGGCATCGGCGCCCTCTACGGCAAGACGGACATCCTAAAATCAATGCCGCCTTATCAAGGTGGTGGCGAAATGATCGACGTGGTGACGCTGAAGACCGTAACCTACGCCGATCCGCCGCATCGTTTTGAAGCCGGCACGCCGCCGATCCTGGAAGCGATCGGTCTGGGCGCTGCGATCACGTGGCTGGACGGCTTAGACCGCGCCGCCGTCGCCGCGCACGAACACGCCCTCTACGCGCGGGTGAAGGAACGCCTGAACGGAGCCAACTGGCTCACCGAGATGGGCACGGCGCCCGGCAAAGGGGCGATTTTCGCGTTCAACATGGTCGGCGCGCACGCCCACGATGTCGCTCAGGTTCTGGACCGCTACGGCATAGCCGTGCGCGCCGGAACCCACTGCGCGGAACCCCTGATGCGCCGATTTGGCGTCACGGCGAGCGCGCGCGCCTCTTTCGCCCTATATAACACCTTGGAGGAGGCCGACGCCTTCGCTGAGGCCCTTACCAAAACCCGGACATTTTTTGCCTGATGGACGACGCTGCCCCCCATATCGACCCCACGGTATCCGCCATTCCGCAGGCGGAGCTTGACGCCCTGACCGACCGGCTGATCGATCAGCTCAAGACGGTGTTTGATCCGGAAATTCCGGTCGACATCTATGAGCTGGGCCTGATTTACAAGGTCGATGTGTCCGACGAAAAGGCCGTTGCCATCGAAATGACCTTGACCGCGCCCGGCTGCCCGGTCGCCGGTGAAATGCCCGAATGGGTGCATGACGCGGTGGTGAAGATTCCCGAAGTGACCTCATGCAAGGTCAATCTGGTGTTTGACCCGCCGTGGGACCCATCGCTGATGAGCGATGAAGCCAAACTCGAATTGAATATGTTTTAAGCGATGGAAAACCTAATCCAGCCCCGCGTCCGTCGCCCCCGCCCGCAAGTCGTCACCTTGAGCGACGCCGCCGCCACGCGTGTGCGCGAAATCATCGACCGCTCCGAAAAGCCCTACGCCGGCCTGCGCGTGGGGGTGAAAAATGGCGGCTGCGCGGGCTCGGAATATGTTCTGGAATACGCCGAGGAGGTGAGCCCTTTGGACGAGGTCGTCGAGGACAAGGGCGTGACGATCCTGATCGAACCCAAGGCGGTGCTGTTCCTGATCGGCACCCAGATCGACTATGAGACCACCAAGCTCGCTTCGAAGTTCGTATTCCGTAACCCCAATCAAACCGACGCCTGTGGCTGCGGCGAGAGCGTGACGATTGTGGAGGCGGCGGAACACTAGGGCGCGCGGATAGAGAGCGGTTCGCCCCCCCTGGGCCGACCCCGGCGGAACCGAAGCCCGACATCTTCGTTTATTGGCTGAGCTTTGGGAGACTCTCCGTGAGAAACGTATTTCGCGCACAACCGGCCAGTATCGACAATGCCAATACGGCCAACGCTCCTATTGAGGGCCGGGCCGATGAACGCCGTACTGTCAACGTCGAGCCGGGGACGCCGACCCGTCCCAATCGCGCCGAAATCGACCTGGCCTACGAACGCGGTCGCGCGCGTGGACGCGCCACCGGACGCGGTTCGCCCATCCTCACGTTCCTCATTCTGATTATGGTGGTGGCGGGCGGAGCCTTGATCTATCTGGCCGCAAGGACCGGGTCGTTCAGTAGCGGCGGCGCCGTGGTCGACCAGAAACTGGAAACGGCCGCCCATGCCGTGAACGCCCCGCTTAAGAACGCGGCGGAAACCACCGGCGCCGCGCTTCAGAAGGCGGGACAATCCCTGAAGTAACCCCGGATATTCAATCCCGGATCGCAATCGACGTTTCAACGCGCGTCACCCACGCCGCCACCGACGGATATCCCGCCAAGTCAAAGCCGCCCTCGCGCGCGACGCGGGTGTAGGCGACCAGGGCGATGTCGGCGAGGGTTGGCGTCTCGCCCACCAGGAACGCCGATCCCGCCAGTGCCGCCTCCATCCGCGCGAGCGCGGCGCCGCCGCGCTCGATCAGCTTCGGATCGAGCGCAGCGACCGGTTTGCGCAGATACTTCATCTGGAGCCGCGCCACAGCGATATACGGTTCGTGACTGTATTGCTCCCAGAACATCCACTCGAGCATCTTCGCCCGCGCGTACGCGTCGGCGGGGACCAGGGCCGAACCTTCGGCCAGATGCAGGATGATGGCGCCCGATTGCGCCAGTGTCCGACCGTCCTCGAAGATCACAACGGGGACCTGACCGGCGGAATTGAGCGCAAGGAACTCCGGCGTGCGGGATTCCCCCGACAAGACGCTGGTTTCCCGCCAGACAAACGCCCGACCGAGATGGGCCGCCGTCCACTTCACCTTCAGGCAATTTCCTGAAGCGCTGTCGCCCAGGATCGTCAGGGCCACGGGTGTCAGACGCCCTTGAACGCCGCCGGGCGCTTTTGCTGAAACGCGGCGACGCCCTCGATGAAGTCATCGGTCTTGCCGGCGATGCGCTGCGTCCAGCGCTCGGTGTCGAGTTGCGCCGTCCATTCGGCGTCGAGACTCTGCCACATCAGCTTGCGGATCAGGCTGAGAGCGCGCGGGCCATTGGCCATTTCCTGCGCCAGCTTAGTCGCTTCGGTCATTAGTTCGGCGTCGGGAACGCAGCGATTGATCAGGCCCCATTCGAGAGCCTTGGCGGCGGCCACGCGTTCGCCCAGCATGGTCATCTCCATTGCGCGGGCACGCCCGATCAGGCGCGGTAGCAGATACGTCGAACCGCCATCGGGCACTAGGCCGATTCGCCGAAAGGCCTGCAGGAAATAGGCGCTCTCGCCAGCGATGATCAGATCGCCCATCAGGGCCAGCGAACAGCCCACGCCAGCGGCGGCGCCGTTGACCGCGGTCACGATCGGCATGGGAAAATCGCGCATCGAGGTGATAAAGGGGTTGTAGTGCGATTCCAGCGCGGCGCCGGCGTCGGGGCGCCCGTCGGCTTCCGGCGCGCGCGCCGCCGGTCCGCCGCCGGAAAGATTGGCGCCCGAACAGAAGCCGCGGCCCTCGCCGGTGAGGATCAGCGCCCGCGCGCCGTCTTCACATTTGGCCGCCCGAGCGAAGGCGTCGGCCAGTTCTTCGACCAAGTCTATGCCGGCGGCGTTCATGGTGCCCGGGTCGGACAGGGTGATCGTGGCCACGCGATCGGCGACCGCAAATTTGATCTTTTGATAGGTCATGGCGTCCTCTTAAGGTTCGAGCGGATTATGACCTAAAGCCCGGCAACCTAGCGGAAGGCCAGCGAAATTTATAAAACGTCCGGTGGATTCGCCGGACAGAGGCGCAAGCGCTATTCGTCAGCCGGTGACGCAACGGTGATCGGGCGGGCGAGGAAGGCGGGCAGGTCAGCGCCGAAGCCGACCACGCGCGGATCGTCGTCGTCCCGCGGCGCCACCGGCTGGACACCCCGCCGAGCCGCGGCGGCCCGGGGTTGTTCTGTTACAGGCGTGGGCGCCGGCGTCGGTGTGGCGACGGCCTCGCGTGGGCCGCGCTCGCGACGGTGGGGAGGGCGGTTCGATTTGGCTTCGGACTGAGCCTCTCGGGCGGGCTGGGCCTCAACCGGGGCCGCGACGGCGTCCGGGTTGGGCGTCAGCGGCTCCATGGAGACGACCGAGGTTTCCGACGCCGGGCGCCCGCGCGAACGGTCCCGGCCGCCACGTCCACTGTCCGAGCGCTCCGGTCGGCGTCCCTTGTCGCCGCGCGACCGCGATTCGGTCTTCACCGACGCCCAGTCGAGATCGAGGGTGACCTCATCGGGGTTTTGGCCGATCAGCTTGAGCACCTTGTCGAGCGATCGCGCGTCCGTCGGCGTGACAAGCATGTAGGTGTCGCCCATTTTGCCGGCTCGGCCCGTGCGTCCGATCCGGTGCACATAGTCATCGGCGTGGTGGGGGACGTCATAGTTGAACACGTGGCTGACGTCGGGAATATCGAGGCCACGCGCGGCGACGTCAGACGCCACAAGGAATTTCAGCTCGCCTTTGCGAAAGGCCTCGAGCGTGCGCGTGCGCATACTTTGGTCCAGATCGCCGTGGATCGGCGAGGCGTCGAAGCCGTGTTTGCGCAGGGACTTGGCGACCACGTCGACTTCGGACTTGCGATTGCAGAACACTATGCCGTTGCGCACATTGTCCGCCCCCATAAGGGCGCGAAGGGCCAAGCGCTTGGCGCCCGGATCAGACGCCGGTATGCGCGCCAGATGCTGCGTGATATTTTCGGCGGTCGTCGCCGGACGCGACGCCTCGATCCGCACCGGATCGTTGAGAAATTGCTTGGTCAGCCGGGTGATTTCCGGCGGCATGGTGGCGGAGAAAAACAGGGTCTGTTTCTTCGCCGGGGTGAGTTTGAATATCCGCTCAAGGTCGGGGATGAAGCCCATGTCGAGCATGCGATCGGCTTCATCGACGACCATGATCTGCACGCCGGTCATCAACAGTTTGCCGCGCTCGAAGTGATCGAGGAGGCGCCCCGGCGTGGCGATTAAAACGTCGACGCCGCGATCCAGCTTCAGCTCCTGGTCACCGAACGACACGCCGCCGATCAGCAGCGCCCAGGAGAGCTTCTGGCCCTTGGAATACTTGTCGAAGGCCATGGCGACCTGATCGGCCAGTTCGCGCGTCGGCGCGATGACCAGCGAGCGCGGCATCCGCGCCTTGGACCGGCCGGCGACCAGGCGATCGATCATCGGCAGGGTGAAGGCCGCGGTCTTGCCTGTGCCGGTCTGGGCTATGCCCAGAACGTCGCGACCGGCAAGGGCCACCGGAATGGCTTGCGCCTGGATGGGGGTGGCGACGGTATAGCCCGTATCGGCCACCGCTTGCAGGGTCGGAGCGCTCAGCCCCAGGTCGGAAAAATCTGTCATGCCTTGAAATGCAGCGAGCGAGAGGTGCGTCCGGCGCGAAAGATGCGCGCTCGAACCCCCAAGTCTCGGGCGAGGCGGACCATAGGGGAGACAGCCCGCAAGTCAATGCGGGGAAGTCCGCGCCCGTGTTCAGGCAAACAGTTCCGGGTGTCGCAATCGCAGCGCCAAGACCAGAGTCAGCAGTTTCGCATCGACAATCTCGCCCTTGTCGGCTTCTGCGGCAAGGTCGGCGAGGGGCGTCTCGATGACAGTGATGTGTTCCTGCTCAGCCTTGAGGCCTCCCCCCTTGCCGAGGCGGTCGGCCGCGCGATAGGGCGCCAGGAACAGAGAGGTGCGTTCGGTGGAGACGCCGGGGCTGGACCACACGCGGGCGATGAACTCCACGGAGTTCAGCCTCACGCCCAATTCCTCGTCCGCCTCGCGCAGGGCGGTCGCGCGCTCCGTCTCGTCTTCGATCATGCCAGCGCAGGCCTCGATGACCGAGTCCTTGCCGGCGGCCGCCAACGCAGGAGCGCGCAGCTGGCTGACGGTCAGGGCGCAGCGTCGTTTGACGTCGTAGGGCAGCACCGCCACCGAATCTCCGTGGCTTTCGATCTCGCGCACCACCATCCCGCCGTCGGGAAAGCCGATGACCAGGCGCTCTACCGTGAGGTAGCCTCCATAAGCCGTATTGCGGTCGATAATTTCAGGCTTCAAGTCGGCCTCCGGCCTTTCGATCCATCGCTGCGAAGGCGCGACCCCAATTGAAACGACGCCCCGACAAAATCGGAGCGTCGCCAAATAACCACTACGCGATGATCGCGTCTAGCATTTGTAATACATATCAAATTCCACCGGGTGCGGGTGGAGTTGCAGGCGCATGACCTCTTCCATTTTCAGCTCAATATAGCTGTCGATGAAATCATCATCCATGACCCCGCCCGCCTTCAGGAAAGCGCGGTCCTTGTCGAGGGCGTCGAGCGCCTCTTTCAGAGAGCCGCAGACCTCGGGAACCTTCTTCTGCTCGCGCGGCGGTAGGTCGTAGAGGTTCTTGTCGGCCGGTCCGCCCGGATCGATCTTGTTGGCGATGCCGTCGAGACCTGCCATCAGCATGGCGGTGAACCCGAGATAAGGGTTGCCCATCGGATCGGGGAAGCGGACTTCAATCCGTTTGCCCTTGGGGCTGTCGACGTGCGGGATGCGGATCGAGGCGGAGCGGTTGCGAGCCGAATAGGCCAGCTTCACCGGCGCTTCATAGCCGGGCACCAGGCGTTTGTAGCTGTTAGTGGTGGAGTTGGTGAAGGCGTTGATCGCCTTGGCGTGCTTGATGATGCCGCCGATGTACCACAGGCACAGATCCGACAGACCGGCATACTTGTCGCCGGCGAAGAGCGGCTTGCCTTTGTTCCAGATCGACTGGTGAACGTGCATGCCCGAGCCGTTGTCGCCGAACATCGGCTTGGCCATGAAGGTCGCGGTCTTGCCATAGGCGTGGGCGACATTCTGGACCACGTATTTGTAGAGCTGCAAACGATCGGCCATGGTGATCAGGTCGGAGAACTTCAGGCCCAACTCATGCTGCGCCGGTGCTACCTCATGGTGGTGTTTTTCCGGCTGCATGCCTAACTCGCCCATCACCGCCAGCATTTCGCCGCGCAGGTCCTGCGCCGAATCCACTGGATTGACCGGAAAATAACCGCCCTTGGGGCCTGGGCGATGGCCCATATTGCCTTCGTCGTAGGCCTTGCCGGTGTTCACCGGAAGCTCGATGGAATCGAAGGAATAACGGGTGTCGTGCGGCGCGGTCGACCATTGCACGTCGTCGAAGATGAAGAACTCGGCCTCGGGACCGAAATAAACCGTATCGCCCACGCCGGCGGCTTGCACGTGCGTGAGGGCTTTTTTGGCCATTGAGCGCGGGTCGCGATTGTACGGCTCATTGGTGTCGGGATTGAGCACGTCGCAGAAAAGACATAGCGTCGTCTGCTGGTAAAACGGATCAATGTAGGCGCTCTTCAGATCGGGGCGCAGCTTCATGTCCGATTCATTGATCGCCTTCCAGCCGGCGATCGACGAGCCGTCGAACATCGTACCGTCCGACAGAAAATCATCGTCGACAAGATCGATATCAAACGTGACGTGCTGCATCTTGCCGCGAATGTCGGTGAAGCGGACGTCGACATATTTGACCTCCTGTTCCTTGATCTGGGCAAGGATATCCTTGGGCGTGGTCATGCGTGAAATTTCCCCTGTGATGGACGATTGATATTTGAGCGTAGGATTAGATGGCGTTGGGGCCGGTCTCGCCGGTGCGGATGCGGATCACTTCATTGACGTCGGAGACGAAAATCTTGCCGTCGCCGATCCGCCCGGTTCGCGCCGCGGTCTGGATTGCTTCCACCGCGCCGGCTACCTGGTCATCGGCGAGGACCACCTCGATTTTGATCTTAGGCAGGAAATCGACCACGTATTCGGCGCCGCGATAGAGTTCGGTCTGGCCTTTTTGACGACCAAAACCCTTAGCCTCGAGCACGGTCATCCCCTGGAGACCAAGCTCCTGCAACGCTTCCTTGACCTCATCGAGCTTGAACGGCTTGATGATCGCTTCAATTTTCTTCATGCACTCAAGATTCCGAGGTGTCTGGACACTCAGTCGGGGGGACCGAGCACAAGCCGTCTTCGCGGCGCAAGAACCCATTCCAAGGGGGCGATGTCAATCACCTGCGTGTTCGTTGTCAGCACAAAAATTGGGCGTTGTCTGACGGAATATTAGGCAAATTGGTTCGCCAATTTCCCTTGTGAACCCCGGGCCGGCGCTTAGGATCAAGCGACCGTACGCCGGAATAGCGGAAAACGATTCATGACGCTGATCTACCTCATTCGCCACGGCCGACCGCAATCGGCTTGGGGCGGCGCGGACCACGATCCCGGACTGGACGAGGTTGGGCGGGCGCAAGCGCGGGCGGTCGCGGACCGGCTGACTGCCCTGGATCGGGCTGACCGCCCGACGAGCGTGATCAGTTCGCCGCTACGCCGTTGCCGCGAGACCGCCGAACCCACGGCCCGCGCGCTCGGCGTGGAGATCCAGATTGACCCTGCGGTCGGCGAAATTCCGACGCCGGCCGGATTGGCGGAGACGGACCGACCAGCCTGGCTGCGGGCGGCAATGCAGGGACACTGGACCGACATTATCGGCGATCTCGATTACGATGGGTGGCGCCGCGCCGCCGCAGCCGCTGTGGCGGCCCACCCGGGCGCGGCGGTGTTCAGCCACTTCGTGGCCATCAACGGCGTACTTTCAACCCTCCGCGGCGATGCACGCGTCATCACCTATCGACCGGACCATGCCGCGATAACCACGCTACGGGTCGGAGTGAGCGGACTAGAGTTGGTCGATCGCGGCGCCGAAGCGGCGACGGGGGTTCTTTGAGCGACCCGCGTCGCCACATCCTTACCGTCGCGCAAATGACCGCCGCCGACGCGGCCGCGGTGGCGTCCGGCGCGCCGACCTCGGTTCTGATGGAGCGGGCGGGGGAGGCCGTTGCAGAAACGGTCGCCGCGCGCTTCACGCCGGGCCCTGCCGTAGTCCTCGCCGGTCCGGGCGACAACGGCGGCGACGGTTATGTTGTCGCCCGCCTCCTAAAATCGCGGGGCTGGAGCGTGCGGGTCGAAGCCTTCGGGCCTCCAATGACCCCCTCCGCGATCGCCGCCGCCGCCTTGTGGGACGGCGAAACCTCGCCTTTGAGCGATCACGCGGCGCGCTCGGACCTGATCATCGATGCTCTTTTTGGCGCGGGACTCAATCGACCATTGAGCGTCGAACTCGCCCGGCTCGCCCGGCGTCTCGAAAGCAAGCCGGAGCGGATGGTCGCGGTGGATGTGCCCAGCGGCCTGTCCGGAGATCTCGCCACGCCGCTCGGCGCGGTGAGCTTTCGCGCCGGCGTCACCGTGACGTTCCATCGCCGGAAACTCGCCCATGTTCTGCAGCCCGGCCGGTCCATCTGCGGAGAGGTGGTGGTCAAGGACATTGGTCTGAGTTCGGCGCCGACCGATCTGTTCGAAAACACCCCCGACCTGTGGCTCGCCGGCTATCCGTGGCCGGCCGTTTCGGTCCACAAGAGCACGCGGGGCCGGTTGATCGTTGTCAGCGGCGAGGCGTGGAGCACGGGCGCGGCGCGTCTGGCCGCGCGGGCGGCCCTGCGGGTCGGCGGAGGTCTGGTTACCATGCTATCGCCCCCCGAAGCTTTGATGGTGAACGCCGCGCACCTTGAAGCGGTGATGTTGCGTCCGTTCGAAACGGAGTTGGAATTGGAGGCGGCCGCCTCCGCCGTCGAAGCGGTGATCATCGGACCTGCGGCGGGTATCAGTGAGGCGACCCTGTCGAACGTTCTGGCCCTCGCGCGCACCGGCGCCGCCCTGGTGGTCGACGCCGACGCCTTGAGCGTCTTTCGCGACGATCCCGACGAACTGTTCTCGGTGCTCGACCGCGACGACGTCCTCACGCCGCATCCAGGCGAGTTTGAACGAATATTCCCGGGCGTGCTCAAGCGTTCGCCCGAACGGGTAAGCGCCGCGCGCGACGCGGCGACGCGCGCGCAGGCCGTGGTGGTGCTCAAGGGTCCCGATACGGTGATCGCCGCGCCGGACGGCCGCGCCGCCGTCAATCTGAACGGAACGTCGTGGCTGGCCACCGCCGGATCGGGGGATGTGTTGGCCGGTCTAATCGGCGGCCTGATCGCGCAGGGCATGGATAGTTTTGAGGCCGCCTGCGCCGGCGTGTGGATCCACGCCGCCTGCGCCGAAGAATTTGGCCCCGGCTTGATCAGTGAGGACTTGCCCGACCTCGTGCCCATGGTGTTGAAGCACCTGCAGGGGCGAGTCGCGCGGGCGTGAAGCGCCTTGCCATGAACGGAGTGGGATTTATGAGACACGCCATCAAGATCGCCCTTGTGGCCGCCTTCGCCTTTTCGGCGACGGTGTTTGGGTCCCCGGCCGCGACCGCCGCGCCGATTCATCATCATCGTCATCATCACATCGTGAAGGTGGCCGAGACGCCGCCGACCGCGGTACGCCGCCACCACCACCATGCGGTGAAGGCGGCCGAGGTTGCCGCGCCCACGGGACGACATCATCGACACCGCCACCATCCCCAGGCGGTCCAGCCTGCGCCGACCGGACGTCATCACCACCATCGCCACAACCAGGCGGTCGAAGCGACGTCGACGCGCCACCGCCACCGCCACCACCATGGCGCGCCGGTGGAAAAGGCGGCCTCAGCACATCATCGTCACCACGCTAAGGTCGCCATTGCTCAAGACGGTCGCCGCCACGCCGCGTTGTGTCAAAGCGTGATGGTGCATCGTCATTGGGTGCAGCACTGCCGTTAGAAGACTCACGAGCGCGGGTGAATCGAGGCCGGTTATCTGCGGCATAGCCGGTCGTGTCGCGGTCGGCGCCGGTGGCGAGGGCCTCGTTCGCGCCATGCTGGACGCGATCCGACATCGCGGACCGGACGACGAGGGCGTTTGGGGTGAGGGCGGGACTTGGCTCGGCCAAAGGCGCCTGTCGATCATCGATCTGTCGCCGGCTGGCCATCAGCCGATGGTCTCGGCGTGCGGTCGATATGTCGCCACCATAAACGGCGAAATCTACAACTTTGTCACCTTGCGCGCTGAGCTTGAAGCGACCGGCAAGATCGCTTGGCGGGGACATTCCGACAGCGAGGTGTTGCTCGAGGCCATCGCCCGCTGGGGGCTCGTCACCGCGCTACGACGGGCGGCGGGCATGTTTGCTCTGGGACTGTGGGACCGCCAGAGTCGAACCTTGCAGCTCGCACGGGACCGATTCGGAGAAAAACCCTTATATTATAACCTGAAAGGGGAGACTCTTAGCTTCGCATCTGAACTGGGGGCCCTTGAACAACTGCCCGACCTCGACCTCGACCTCGATCCCGGCGCACTTTCGCTATATTTCCGCTACGGCTACATCCCGGCGCCCTACGCAATTTATTCGTCCGTGCGCAAACTTCCTCCGGCTTGCGTGTTGACCTGGCGAGCGGGAGAGGCCGGGGCGATCACCCCGTATTTTTCGGTGTCGGACCTGGTCGAAGCCGGTCGCGCGGACCCGTTGACCAACGATGAGTCGGCCATCGAGGCGTTGGACCTGGCTCTTCGCGCGGCGGTCGGCGGCCAGATGGTCGCCGACGTGCCGTTGGGCGCCTTTCTTTCGGGCGGCGTGGATTCGTCGCTGATCGTCGGCGTGATGCAAGCCTTGTCGGATCGACCGGTCAAGACCTTCACCCTCGGTTTTGAATCGCCGGTGTTTAACGAGGCCGAACACGCCAAGGCGGTCGCCCGGCACCTGGGGACCGACCACACCGAGCACTATGTCACCGTCAAGGACGCCCAGGCGATCGCGCCCCAGCTCGGCGACCTCTATGACGAACCCTTCGCCGACGCCTCGCAGATACCGACGTACCTCATCAGCAAGATGGCGCGCGAGCATGTGACGGTAAGCCTGACCGGCGATGGCGGCGACGAGATGTTCGCCGGCTACGTGCGCTACCCCGGCGTTCCGCGGCTATGGAAGGCGATCGGCAAGGCCCCGTTTCGCGGGCTCGCGGGCCGGTTCTTGGCCGATCTGCCCATGGGTCTGGTTGAAACCGGTCTGGCGGCGCTTGGACCTTTGGCGCGGCAATACACCTCGCGCGGCCGTTTGGGGCCAGCCCTGCGCAAGGTGGCGCGGTGGCTGCCGGCGCGTGATCTGGACGACCTCTATGAGCGCACTATGACCGCGTGGCCCGATCCCGCGGCCCTTCTGGTTGGCGGAGCGGTGACGACGACGGCGTGGCGGCCCGACTCCCCGCGTCTCGCGCGTCCGCTGGAACGCATGCTGTGGCGAGACTCGGTCGACTATCTGCCGGGCGATATCCTGTGCAAGGTTGATCGCGCCGCCATGGCGGTCGCTCTGGAGACCCGCGTCCCCCTGCTCGACCACAACGTCGCCGCACTGGCCTGGCGGGCCCCGGACGGTATGAAAATTCGGGAAGGGGAGACCAAGTGGCTGATGCGCCGGGTGCTGGATCGTTATGTGCCTCGCGCCTTGATCGATCGCCCCAAGATGGGTTTTTCCGTGCCGCTGCACGATTGGCTGACCAAGGATTTACGCGATTGGGCGGAGGGCCTGCTTGATCCGGTGGTGATTGTTCGCCAGGGCGTGCTCAACCCAGAGCCGGTGGCGAGGGTCTGGCGTCGTTATCTCTCCGGCGATTCCTCGGCCGACCATCAGATCTGGACCCTTTTGATGTTTCAATCCTGGATGGCGGCGCGCGGTCGATGATGCGCTAAAGCAAACCCCGCGCGGACGGTTTCGTCCGAAAGGGTATGATTTACTCTGGATTTAAACGTGTAGAGCCTGATTGAAGTGTTTGCGTCTTTTCCGTGCAAACGCGTCAGGCTCCAGGTTCAAGCGCCGTTCATCCGCCAAGGCGCAAACCCCATTCCCGCAAACGGAACCAAGCGCTCAGGCGAGGATTATTGCATTATGAAACCGCAAAACACACGCAGACTCAACCTGTTCGTCTCCGCGGCCGTCGCCGCGCTGTCGCTGGCGGCGTGCCAAAAGCCCGCACAGACCGCGGCTGTTGATCCGAACGCCTTGCCGCCGGGCGCCTTGCCGTTGAACCAGGCGCCGCCGCCCGGCTACGCCGCTCCGGCGCCGACCCCAAGCGCCCTGCCGGCCGCGCCGATGGCGCGGTTCGCGCCGGCGCCGAGAAACCAGCGGTACCGCTATGTTGAGCGCGCCGCCGCCATGAACGACGCTTTCGCGCAGAGCCCGCCCGACTACGCCGTCGACTACCAAGGTACGCGACCTTGGGTCTGGAAAGCTCACAACGGCGCCTATCGCGTCGCTGAACAGGTCCCGGGCGGCGAACGCTATTATTATTATGATCAAGGGGCTTCCGAGCCTTACCTGATCCGCGATCCGCAATATACCTACGCCTATGACCAGGGGCAGTTCGTTGAGCTGTACGACGGCTACGGTCGCCCCCTGTCGCCCGATGTCGCGGCGGCTCAGGCGTCCTACGCCGGCCGCTATCTCTACTACGCCCGTCAGCTCTATCTGGCGGCGCTCAACAACCGCCGCGAGGCGGCCTATGAAGCGAATTGGCGCGCTCGCCAATCGGCTGAGTTCGCCCAGCACCAGCAATGGCGCGACGAGCAGCAAAGGGACGCCGAATGGCGTGACTGGCACGACCAGAACAGTCAGCGCGAACAGGCGGTCTGGCGTGATGATCGCAGCCAGCGCCAGGGATATGGCGTCGGAACGGTAGCCGCCGCCGCGGGCGCGGCCGGCGTGGCCGGGTGGCTGCTTGGCTCCCAACACCATCAGCATGATGGCCAACCATATGCGAACGGCGACCAGCAGGCCCAGGCGGTCGCCTTGGCGCGCCAGCAACAGGCCCAATCCGATCTGGCCCGCCAACAACAGGCCGCCATGATGGCCCGTGGCCAACAGGCACAGTCTGACCAGATGGCTCAGCAGCAGGCAGCCCGGCAGGCTCAAGCCGCCGCTCAGGCGCATCAACAACAGGCGCAGTCTGACCTCGCCCGCCAGCAACCGGCGGCGATGATGGCGCGCGGTCAGCAGTCGCAGGCCGATCAGATGCGGCGTCAGATGGAGCAGCAACAGGCGGCCCGGCAGGCTCAAGCCGTCGCTCAGGCGCATCAACAACAGGCCCAATCTGACCTCGCCCGACAGCAACAGGCGGCGATGATGGCGCGAGGCCAACAGGCGCAGGCCGATCAGATGCGTCATCAGATGGCCCAGCAGCAGGCCGCTCGTCAGGCGCAAGCCACCCAAGCTCGCCAGCAACAGATGCAGGCCGAGCAGGCGCGTCAACAAGCGGCTCAGCAATTGGCCGCCCAGCAGCAGGCGGCTCGTCCGGCGCAAGCCGCTCAGGCTCGTCAGCAACAGTTGCAGGCCGAGCAGGCCCGTCAGCAGGTGGCTCAGCAACAGACCGCCGTTCATCTGGCTCAGGCTCAAGCGCGGAAGGCCGCTCCTAAGCCGGTCGCGGTCAGCCCGGAGGACGCCGCGCGCCGGGAGGCGATGCGCACTGCGGCCAAGGAGCGCGACGCGGCCGGACAACCCAAACAATAGTTTGCGGCATGTCGCGTTCGGCGGATTGAGGTGACTTTTTCCGCCGGTCCGCTATCGATGCGGCCATGCGTATATTGATCACCGGAGCCGCCGGCTTCATCGGGTTTCACCTAGCGGCGCGTCTGCTGACCGATGGTCACGAGGTCGTCGGCGTCGACGGCATGACCGACTATTACGATGTGCGCCTAAAGACGGCCCGGTTTTCCATACTCGACGAACACGACGCCTTTTCCGGCCACACCGTCATGCTTGAAGACATGGCCGCCCTGGCCGCGGTGGCCGAAGAGGACCCCCCGGAGGTGATCATCCATCTGGCGGCGCAGGCTGGTGTTCGCTACAGTCTTGAAAATCCGCGCGCCTATATCGACGCCAATCTCGTGGGCACGTTCAACGTGATGGAGGTGGCCAAGAGCCACGACGTCCGCCATTTTTTGGTGGCCTCGACCAGCTCGGTCTACGGCGCCAACGCCGCCATCCCGTTCGCCGAGACGGATCGCGCCGATCACCCGATGACCCTCTATGCCGCCACGAAAAAGGCGACCGAGGAAATGACCCACGCCTACAGCCATTTGTGGGACATCCCGACGACGGCCCTGCGATTTTTCACGGTGTACGGGCCGTGGGGCCGCCCGGACATGGCCTTGTTCAAGTTCGTCGATGCGATTCTGGGCGATGAGCCGATTGATGTCTACAATCATGGTGAGATGAAGCGCGATTTCACCTACGTCGATGACTTGGTCGAAGCTGTGTCGCGTCTGACAGCCGCACCGCCCAAGCGCGAGGCTCCGCTCGTCGGCGTCCGTGATTCGCTCAGTCCCGTGGCGCCGTGGCGGGCCGTCAATGTCGGCGGCGGCCGACCAGTCGATCTGACGGCCTTTATTAGCGCCATCGAAAGCTCACTGGGGCGCAAGGCGCGGCTCAATCTTTTGCCAATGCAGGCCGGCGACGTGCCAACGACCTTCGCCGACACCAGCCTGCTGACCGCCCTGATCGATTATCGACCCGCCACCGATCTGCAGACGGGCGTCGCGGCCTTCTGCGACTGGCACAAAGCCCACTATCAGAAGGACTGACGGGGCGGGACAGAAAGGGCGGCTAGCTTCAATCCGCCGCGTCGACCAGCCTTCCTGATCGTCTCGAACGCGATAGACCCGCTTCCAGAAACGACCGAGGCGACCCATGCCGACCGTCAGGACGATGAATCAGGCGTCCTGGCTGGTGAACGGGACCAACTTTTCGCACTGCAGCGTTTGAACGCTCCAAGCCGCTGCGCTAGAACACCGCCGACTCTCTCGCGCGAAAGCCGTCATGAACGCCCTTCTGCTTCTGTACCTGCCGATCTTGATCTTTCTGGGGATAGCCGGCGCCCTCGCGATCGGCTTCATCGTGGCCGCGTCGATCATCGCGCCCAAGGCGCCGGATGCCGAGAAATTGTCGTCCTACGAGTGCGGATTCAACGCTTTCGATGACGCACGGATGAAGTTCGACGTGCGCTTCTATCTCGTTTCGATCCTGTTCATCATTTTCGACCTGGAAGTAGCGTTCCTGTTTCCCTGGGCGGTGGCGTTAATGAAGCTGCCCCACGCGACCGGCCAATGGGCGTTCTGGAGCATGCTGGCCTTTCTGGTCGATGTGACCCTTGGCTATGTCTATGTTTGGAAGAGGGGCGCGCTGGAATGGGAATAGAAACGCTCGCCTTGATGGGCGCCCGCGCCGGCGTCGAGGGCTATGACCCGACCAAGCACGACCCGTATTTCGACGGTGTCTCCGGGCAATTGGCCGACAAGGGTTTCATCGTCGCCGCCGCCGACGATCTGATCACTTGGGCGCGCACCGGCTCGCTGATGTGGATGACCTTTGGTTTAGCATGTTGCGCGGTAGAGATGATGCAATCAGCCATGCCGCGTTATGACCTGGAACGGTTCGGCTTCGCACCGCGCGGCAGTCCGCGTCAGTCGGATGTGATGATCGTGGCCGGCACCTTGACCAACAAGATGGCCCCGGCCTTGCGCAAGGTCTACGACCAGATGCCAGAGCCGCGCTATGTGATCTCCATGGGCAGCTGCGCCAATGGCGGCGGCTATTACTATTTCAGCTATTCGGTGGTGCGTGGCTGCGACCGCATTGTGCCGGTGGATATCTATATTCCCGGCTGCCCGCCGACCGCGGAAGCCTTGGTTTACGGCGTGCTGCAGCTGCAGAAAAAGATCCGTCGCACCGGGACGATAGAGCGATGAACTGGCGGGTGGCCGACGACGCCCTCACGGCTCTGGGCGAACAGGTCGTCGCCGGCGGCGGCGGGGCGATCGGCGATTTTTTCGTCGCCCACGGCGAAGTGACGGTGACGGCGCCGGCGGCACGCGTCGTCGAGGCCCTGACCTATTTGCGCGACGATCCGTCGCTGCAATTCCACCAGCTCATGGATCTGTGCGGCGCGGACTATCCGCAGCGATCGCTGCGCTTCGACGTGGTCTATCACCTGCTCTCGATGACCAAGAACCGGCGCATCCGGGTCAAAATCCAGACCGATGAAGACACCGCCGTAGCCTCCGTCGCCGGGGTGTTTCCGGTCGCCGACTGGTTCGAGCGCGAGGCGTTCGACATGTACGGCGTATTCTTTTCCGGCCATCCGGACCTGCGCCGCCTGCTCACCGACTACGGATTTCACGGCCATCCCCTGCGCAAGGACTTCCCGATGACCGGCTATGTCGAGGTGCGCTACGACGACGAGCTCAAGCGCGTCGTCTATGAGCCGGTGAATTCGGTCGAATTTCGCAATTGGGATTTCCTGTCGCCCTGGGAAGGCGCGGAATACGCCAAGCCGGGGCAGGGTTATCCCTATAAACTGCCCGGCGACGACAAGGCGGGGGTAAAGGCATGAGCCTCGAAACCGTCACGCCAAGTGCGTCCGCCGTCGCTCCCATTCCCGAAACGCCGGTTCGCAAATTCAGCATCAACTTTGGTCCGCAACATCCCGCCGCGCATGGCGTATTGCGTCTGATTGTGGAACTGGACGGCGAGCTTGTCGAACGGGTTGATCCGCACATCGGCTTGCTACACCGAGGCACTGAAAAGCTGATCGAAGCGCGGCCCTATACGCAGAATACGCCATATTTCGACCGCCTGGACTATGTCGCGCCAATGAATCAGGAGCACGCTTTCGTGCTGGCCATTGAGCGGCTGATGGGGTTGGAGGTTCCGCGCCGGGGCCAGATCATCCGCGTGCTCTATTGCGAGATCGGGCGGATCCTCAACCATTTGATGAACGTTACCACCCAGGCGTTGGACGTCGGCGCCCTGACCCCGCCGCTTTGGGGGTTCGAAGAGCGCGAAAAGCTGATGGTGTTCTATGAACGGGCGTCCGGCGCGCGCATGCACGCCAATTATTTCCGCCCGGGCGGCGTGCGTCAGGATCTGCCGGAGGCGCTGATCGATGACATCGACGCCTGGGCGGTCGCCTTCCCGCAATATCTCGCCGACATCGAGACCCTGATCACTGGCAACCGCATCTTCAAACAACGCAATGTCGACATCGGCGTGGTGAGCAAAGAGCAAGCGCTGGCGTGGGGCTTTACGGGCGTGATGCTGCGCGGATCCGGCGTGGCCTGGGATCTGCGCCGCAACCAGTCCTATGAGATTTACGACGAACTGGACTTCGACATTCCGCTAGGCGTGCACGGCGATTGCTACGACCGGTATCTGTGCCGGGTCGAAGAGTCGCGTCAGTCAGTGAAAATTATCCGTCAGTGCGTTGATCTCTTGCGTAAAACCCCCGGTCTGGTTCTTTCCGACGATCACAAGGTCGCGCCGCCGCGCCGGGGCGAGATGAAGCAATCAATGGAAGCGCTGATCCACCATTTCAAGCTCTACAGCGAAGGCTTTCACGTGCCGGCCGGCGAGGTCTACGCCGTGGTCGAGGCGCCCAAGGGCGAGTTCGGCGTTTATCTCGTCGCCGACGGTTCCAACAAGCCCTACCGCTGCAAGATCCGCGCGCCCGGCTTTCCCCATCTGGCGGCGATGGACTGGATGAACCGGGGTCATATGCTCGCCGACATCAGCGCCATCCTGGGCTCGCTCGACATCGTGTTTGGGGAGATCGACCGGTGAGTGTTCGTCGTCTGGCCAAGGACCAGCCCGCGTCTTTCGCGTTCTCCGCCGAAGCGCTGGAACAGGCGCAGTGGTGGATGGCCAAATTCCCGCAGGGCCGCGCGCAATCGGCGGTGATTCCCCTGCTGTGGCTGGTGCAGAAGCAGGAAGGCTGGGTGCCCGAGCCGGCGCTGCGGGTCGTCGCCGAAATGCTCGGCATGCCGGTGATCCGCGCGCTTGAGATCGCCACCTTCTACACCATGTTCCAGCTCTCGCCAGTGGGAACGGTGGCGCATGTTCAGCTGTGCGGCACGACGCCGTGCATGCTGCGCGGCGCCAACGCCCTCAAGACAGTGCTTGAGGCGCGCGTCGGCCATCGCGACCATCCCTCGCCGGACGGGCGGCTTTCCTGGGAGGAGGTCGAGTGCCTGGGCGCCTGCGCCAATGCGCCTATGGCCGCGATTAACGACTATTATTACGAAGACCTGACGCCGGAATCGCTCGGCGGCCTGCTGGATGATTTCGCCGCTGGCAACGCCCCGCCGCCCGGATCGTCGATCGGTCGCACCGGCTGCGCGCCGGAGGGCGGTCCGCTCTCGCTGACCGATCTGGCGCTCTATGACTGCTCTCGCGCCAAGGCGATCAAGCTCCCGAACGCACCCGAGAAAGTGTTGGCGTCGTGACCGAGGTGACGGAATCTCATGATCGATACACCGCGCGGCTCAAAGCCTTCCGCGCCGACCAACGCAGCACGACAAACGCCGGCGTTGTCACCTGTCTGATCGGCCTCTTGCTGATGGTTTCGGGGCAATATGTGGCGGAATTTCCGCGTTGGGCGCCGTATGCGGGATTTGCGGTCATTGTCTTTGGATGGGGACTATTCACTCTTAGCATATTCAAGGCCGTCGCCTTTCGGCGCGCCAATCCACCGATACCCGAAGTTCGCTCATGATCGGCATGCTTGAAGACAAGGATCGCATTTTCACCAACCTTTACGGCCTGCGCGCCTGGCGGCTGGAAGGCGCGAGGGCGCGCGGGGTGTGGAACGGCACGGCGGAGATGCTCAGCTATTCGCCTGAATGGGTATGCGATCAGATCAAGGCGTCGGGCCTGCGGGGCCGCGGTGGGGCCGGGTTCGCCACGGGTCTCAAATGGACCTTCATGCCCAAACAAGAGAGCGAACGGCCGCACTATCTGGTGGTCAACGCCGACGAATCCGAGCCGGGAACCTGCAAGGATCGCGAGATCATGCGCGGCGATCCGCATCGTCTGATCGAGGGCTGCCTGGTGGCGTCCTACGCCATCCGCGCCCATGACTGTTTCATCTACATTCGGGGCGAATACGTCCGCGAGCGCGAACATCTTGAGGCGGCGCTGATTGAAGCGCGTGCGGCCAAACTGATCGGCAAGGACAATATCCACGGTTGGGACTGTAATATCCGCGTCACCCACGGCGGCGGCGCCTATATTTGCGGCGACGAAATGGCTTTGCTCGAGAGCCTTGAGGGCAAGAAGGGCCAACCCCGTCTCAAGCCGCCGTTCCCAGCCGGCGCCGGCGTCTACGGCTGTCCGACGACGGTAAACAATGTCGAATCCATCGCCGTGGCGCCGGAGATCCTGCGCCGCGGCGCCGAGTGGTTCTTAGGCTTCGGCCGACCCAAGAACAGCGGCACCAAGCTGATGAGCGCGTCGGGCCACGTCAACAAGCCGTGCGTGGTCGAAGAGGCTATGTCGATCCCCATGCGCCAACTGATCGACGACCATTTCGGCGGGGTGCGCGGCGGCTGGGGCAACCTCAAGGCGGTGATCCCCGGCGGCTCATCGGTGCGGATGATCCCCGCCGAAGAAGCCGAGGTCGCCCTGATGGATTTCGATGACCTAGGCGCGCGCAAATCGGGCCTCGGCACCGCCGCCATGATCGTGATGGACAAGGACTGCGACATCGTCGCGGCCATCGCCCGGCTGTCGTATTTCTACAAACACGAAAGTTGCGGCCAGTGCACGCCGTGCCGCGAGGGCACGGGCTGGATGTGGCGGATCATGGAGCGCATGGTCACCGGCGAGGCTGAGCCGAAGGAGATCGACATGCTCCTCGACGTCGCCAGCCAGGTCGAGGGCCACACCATCTGTGGCCTGGGCGACGCCGCCGCCTGGCCGATCCAGGGCCTGTTCCGCCATTTCCGGCCCGAGATTGAGGCGCGTATCGCCAACTATCGCACCCGCCGCGCCAATGTACCCGGCGCAACCTTGATCGCGGCGGAGTAGCGGGCTATCGCCCCGGCCATGCCTCGCCCGACCTCTCGCCGTCACGGTAGCCGCCCATGCCCATAGCCAAGGTCAACGGCGTGGACGTCGAGTTCGAGAACGGCATGACCGTGCTGCAAGTCGCCGAACTCGCGGGCGAGGAGATTCCGCGCTTCTGCTACCATGAACGGCTGTCGATCGCCGGCAATTGCCGGATGTGTCTGGTGGAAGTGAAGCCGGGGCCGCCCAAACCGCAGGCGTCGTGCGCCCTGCCGGCGGCCGAGGGCCAGGAGATCATCACCAACTCGCCGATGGTCAAGAAGGCCCGCGAAGGCGTGATGGAATTCTTGCTGATCAACCATCCGCTCGATTGCCCGATCTGCGACCAGGGCGGCGAGTGCGATCTACAGGACCAGTCGATCGGCTATGGGCGCGACGCCACGCGCTATGACGAAAACAAGCGCGCCGTCGAAGAAAAATACATGGGTCCGCTTATCAAGACGGTCATGACCCGCTGCATCCAGTGCACCCGCTGCGTACGCTTTATCACCGAGGTGGCCGGGGTATCGGAAATCGGCCTGATTTCGCGCGGCGAGGATGTGGAGATCACCACCTATCTTGACTCCGCGGTGATGAGCGAACTGTCGGCTAATGTGATCGACCTGTGCCCCGTCGGCGCGCTGACCTCCAAACCCTACGCCTTCAACGCCCGGCCATGGGAGCTGACCAAGACCGAGAGCGTCGATGTCATGGATGCGCTCGGAAGCGCCATCCGCATCGACGCGCGCGGCCCGGCGGTGCTGCGCGTGTTGCCGCGCACCAACGACGCGGTCAACGAGGAGTGGATCAGCGACAAGACCCGTTACGCTTGTGATGGCCTCTCTCGTCAACGCCTGGACAGGCCGATGATCCGGGTCAAGGGCAAGCTGCAACCGGCGAGTTGGTCGGAGGCCTTTGCATTGGTCGCGGCGCGGATCATGGCGGCCAAGCTGGAAAGGATCGGCGCCATCGCCGGCGATCTGCAGGACGCCGAATCGATGAAGGCGACGCTGGATCTGTTCCGATCGCTGGGCGTGGCCAACCTAGATTGTCGCCAGGACGGGGTGAAGCTGGGCGCCGGACCGCGCGAATCCTGGCTGTTCAACTCGACCCTCGCCGGGATCGACGAGGCGGACGCCTTGATGATTATCGGCGCCAATCCGAGGCTAGAAGCGCCGGTGCTCAATGCGCGCATCCGCCGGCGCTGGCTATCGGGCAAGCTTCTGGTGGGCGTGATCGGAGAACGGGCCGATCTTGGCTATGACTATAACTATTTGGGCGCGGGACCCGACGCGATCGGCCAATTTGTCAAACAAGGCGCGATTTCAAAGCAGAAGCCGGCTTTCCTGATTGGACAAGGCGCGCTCGGTCGGGACGACGGCGCTGCGGTGCTGAAACTCATCGGCGAGGCGGCCAAGGCGCTGGGCGTCGTGCGTGAGGGTTGGAACGGCTGGAACGTGCTGCATACGGCCGCGGCGCGGGTCGGCGGGCTGGATATGGGCTTCATCCCCGGCCAAGACGGTCTGTGCGCCCGCGACATGACCGCCAAGGGCGCCCTGGACGTCCTCTTCCTGTTGGGGGTCGACGAGCTCGATCTGGGTAAGACCGACGCCTTCGTGGTCTATCTGGGTACGCACGGCGACGCCGGCGCCCACCGCGCCGACGTGATCCTGCCGGGCGCCGACTATACCGAGAAGCCAGGTCTCTACGTGAACACGGAAGGCCGGGTGCAGCGTGGCGAGCGGGCGGTGTTCCCCAAGGGCGAGGCCAAGGAAGACTGGACCATTCTGCGCGCCCTGTCGGAACATCTGGGCGCGAAGCTGCCCTATGACACGCTGGATCAACTGCGTGGCAAGCTGTTCGCCGATCATCCGACCTTCGGCCAGATCGATTTTGCGCCAGGCTCGATCCCGGCGGCGCTGGATCTCGCCAAGCTCGGCGCCAAGGGCAAGGTCGGCGACGCGCCGTTCGCGAGCCCGATCAAGGCCTTCCATCTCACCAATCCCATCGCGCGGGCCAGCGTGACCATGGCCGAGTGCGCCGCCCTCACGGCGGGCCTGAAACACGCGGCGGAGTAGGGGGCATGAATGAATTTTGGGCGTGGTTAGTCGCATTCTTCACGAGTTGGCCGGTCGTCACCGTGTTGCAAATCCTCGCTGTTCTAATCTGGCTCCTCTTGTCCGAGGCCTTCTTCCTGCTGGCTGACCGCAAGATCTGGGCCGGGGTGCAGATGCGCAAGGGCCCCAACGTGGTCGGCCCGTTCGGCCTGCTGCAGTCATTCGCCGACCTCATCAAATTCGTGCTCAAGGAAATTGTCGTCCCGTCAGGGTCGGACAAGTTCGTGTTTTTGCTGGCGCCGGTGATCAGCTTCACCCTGGCCTTCGGCGCCTGGGCGGTAATCCCGCTCGCGCCTGGCTGGGTGGTGTCCAACATCAATGTCGGCGTGCTCTATCTTTTCGCCATCTCGTCGCTCGGCGTCTACGGCATCATCATGGGCGGCTGGGCGTCGAATTCGAAATACCCCTTTCTCGGCAGCCTGCGTTCGGCGGCGCAGATGGTCAGCTACGAGGTCTCGATCGGGTTCGTGATCGTCACCGTGATCCTCTTGTCCGGGTCGCTCAATCTGCAGACCATCGTCGCAAAACAGGCCGGCGGGTTCTGGAACTGGAATATTCTGGGCGGCGGCGGGTGGAAGAACCTGCCGGCGGCCTTGGTGATGATCCCGATGTCGGTGGTGTTTTTCATCTCGTCTTTGGCCGAAACCAATCGCCCGCCGTTCGATCTGCCGGACGCGGAGTCCGAACTCGTCGCCGGCTATCAGGTGGAATACTCCTCCACCCCGTTCCTCCTCTTCATGATCGCCGAGCTGTGCAGCATCCTTTTGATGTGCGCCATGATCAGCGTTCTCTTCTTTGGCGGCTGGCAGGCGCCGTTCCCGACACCATTCACCGCCGCATGGGCGCCGACCTGGGTCAGTTTGTTTGGCTTCTTCTGGCTCTGGATCAAGATCATTTTCTTCTTCTTCCTGTTCGCCATGGTGAAGGCCATCGTCCCGCGCTACCGCTATGATCAGCTCATGCGCCTCGGCTGGAAGGTATTCTTGCCGCTGTCGATCGCCTCGGTGGTGCTGATCGGGGCCTGGCGCGTGTTCGGGCCGGGGGCGTGACTCCGATTTGCCAGGTGAGGTAGGGCGACCATGTTCCAGCGCATCAGACAAGCCATCAGGGGCGCGGCCCTCATGGATTTCATCGGGGCCTTTGGCCTGGGCATGAAATACATGATCCGGCCCAAGGCGACCGTGCTTTATCCCAATGAGCGCGGCCCGCAATCGCCCAGATTCCGGGGCGAGCACGCTCTGCGCCGCTATCCCAACGGCGAAGAGCGCTGCATCGCCTGCAAACTGTGTGAGGCGATCTGCCCGGCTCAGGCCATCACCATTGAAGCGGAACCCCGAGACGACGGCTCGCGGCGCACCACCCGCTATGACATCGACATGGTCAAATGTATCTATTGCGGCCTGTGCCAGGAGGCCTGCCCGGTGGACGCCATCGTCGAGGGCCCCAACACCGAGTTCGCGGTCGAAACCCGCGAGGAACTCTATTACGACAAGGCCCGCCTGCTGGATAACGGCGATCGGTGGGAGCGCCAGATCGCCAGGAATTTGGAACTCGACGCGCCCTATCGCTAGGCGCGTTTCATACGCTAGAACACGGGCGCGATTCCGAGGCGACCCGCCTAAACGAACGACGGAGAGCTGACGAACCCCATGGTGCTGCAGGCCATCGCCTTTTACCTGCTCGCGGCGACTACCTTGGTTGCCGGCGTGGCCGTGATTTCCGCGCGAAATCCGGTGCACTCGGTGCTGTTCCTGATCACCGCCTTCTTTTCCGCCGCCGGCCTGTTCGTGCTCCTGGGCGCCGAGTTCCTGGCGATGATCCTGATGGTGGTCTACGTCGGCGCCGTCGCGGTCCTCTTCCTGTTTGTGGTGATGATGCTGGACGTCGATTTCGTCGCCCTGCGCCAGGGGTTCGCGCGCTATTTGCCGATCGGGGCGCTAGTGGCGGGGTTACTCACTATCGAGATGATTTTCGTGGTTTGGACAGTCGCCCACTCCGGCGCGGCGTCGAAATCCACCGGTCCGGCCACGCCCATGCCAAACGTCACCAATGTCGAGGCGATCGGCCGGGTGCTCTACACCGACTATGTGTATTTCTTCCAGGCCGCCGGCCTGGTGCTGCTGGTCGCCATGATCGGCGCCATCGTGCTGACCCTCAAGCATCGCGAGGGCGTGCGCCGCCAGGATATCGCCGCCCAGGTCGCCCGCACCCCCGCCGCCGGCATGCGTATGGTGTCGATCAAGTCCGGCGAGGGGATCGACGAATGATCATCGGTCTCTTTCACTATCTGGCGGTCGCAGCCGCGCTGTTCACCATCGGGGTGCTGGGCATTTTCGTGAACCGCAAGAATGTGATCGTCATCCTGATGTCGATCGAGCTGATCCTGCTGGGGGTGACCATCAATCTGGTGGCGTTCTCGACCTTCCTGCATGACGTGGTGGGCCAGATATACGCCCTGTTCGTGCTGACCGTCGCCGCCGCCGAGGCCGCCGTGGGACTCGCCATTCTGGTCACCTTCCATCGCGTGCGCGGCAATATCGCCGTCGACGACGCATCGGTCATGAAAGGGTAGGGGGCGCCTTTTCCATGACACCCCAGCTCCTCGTCACCCTGCTCGTCTTCGCACCGTTTGCCGGCGCGTGCATCGTCGGCGCCTTGGGCAAGCGGATCGGCGATACACCGTCGATGGCCATCACCACCGGTCTTTTGTTTGTCGCCTGCGCCTTATCGTGGACCACCTTCATCGGTGTGGTGGGCGGCGGCATGCCGGCGCATTTCACCGCGACCGTTGCGCCATTCATCGACGTCGGGACCTTCAAATCGGCTTGGTCGGTGCGGATCGACACGCTTTCGGCGGTCATGCTGGTCGTGGTGACGACGGTTTCGGCCCTCGTTCACCTTTATAGCTGGGGCTATATGGCCGAGGACGAAGGCAAGCCGCGCTTCTTCGCCTATCTGTCTTTCTTCACCTTCGCCATGCTCGCCTTGGTCACCGCCACCGACTTCATGCAGCTGTTCTTCGGCTGGGAAGGCGTGGGCCTGGCCAGCTATCTCCTGATCGGCTTTTGGCATCACAAGGCCACCGCCAACGCCGCGGCGATCAAGGCGTTCGTGGTCAATCGGGTCGGCGACGTCGGCTTCGCGCTGGGCATCATGACTGTCTATTGGGCGTTCGGAACCATCCGCTTTGCCGAGATATTTCCGCAGGTGGCCGGCCACACCCATCTGGCGTGGAGCTTCGCGGGCCGGTCCTGGCCACTGGTCGATCTGGCCTGTGTGCTTCTCTTCATCGGCGCCATGGGCAAGTCAGCGCAGTTTTTCCTGCACACCTGGCTGCCCGACGCCATGGAAGGCCCGACGCCGGTGTCCGCCCTGATTCACGCCGCGACCATGGTGACGGCGGGGGTCTATATGGTCTGCCTGCTCTCGCCGATGTTCGAATTCGCCCCCGTCGCGCGGCACGTCGTCACCATCATCGGCGCGGTGACGGCTCTCTTCGCCGCGACCGTCGGTCTCGCGCAGAACGACATCAAGCGGGTGATCGCCTATTCGACCTGTTCTCAACTGGGCTACATGTTCTTCGCCGCGGGCGTGGGCGCCTATCACGCGGCCATGTTCCACCTCTTTACGCACGCCTTCTTCAAGGCCCTGCTGTTCCTGTCGGCCGGATCGGTCATCGTCGGCATGCACCACGAGCAGGACATGCGCAAAATGGGCGCCCTGTGGAAGCTGATGCCGATCACCTACGGCGTGATGGTGATCGGCACCCTGGCGATCACCGGCGTAGGCATTCCGGGGATCGATCTGGGATTTGCCGGCTTCTATTCCAAGGACGCCATCATCAACGCCGCCTTCCTGGCCGGCGGGAGCGACGGGATTTCCTATTTCGCCTTCGTCGTGGGCCTGCTCGCGGCGGGCCTCACCTCGTTCTATTCCTGGCGCCTGATCTTCATGACCTTTCACGGCCACGCCAAATGGGCCGATGACCGCCGCGCGCACGATGCGCATGCGGCCTACAATCACGGCCACGACGATCACGCTCATGGCCATACGCCGCACGAGAGCCCATGGGTGATGCTGGTTCCGCTGGCGGCTCTCGCCGTCGGCGCCGTCTTCGCCGGCGGCGTGTTCGCCGAACAGTTCATCGGCCCGGACAAGGCTCAGTTCTGGCGCGGCGCGATCACCAGCGCTCCGATCGCCACCGGAGCGGCGGCGGTTCTTCCGGCGTGGGAGGTGTGGGCGCCGCTGGCGGTGACGGCGCTGGGTCTATTCGGAGCCTGGTATGTCTATGTCCGCCACGAAGGCATGGGCGCGCGGATCGCGGCGCGGAAGGGACCGACCTGGGCGCTTCTCTATAACAAATGGTATTTCGACGAGATCTACGACGCGACCTTCGTGCGCGGCGCGGCGCGGCTTGGCGATCTTTTCTGGAAAGTCGGCGACCAGCGTATCATCGACGGCCTCGGTCCCGATGGCGTTTCGGCGGCGTCCTACGCCGTCGGCAAGGCGACCGGCAAGGTTCAGACCGGTTATGTTTATCACTATGCGTTCGTAATGCTGCTGGGCGTCGCCGGCCTGCTGTCGTTCGCTCTGTGGGCGTTCCACTAGGATGGCCGGTATTCTCTCGCTCACCAGCTTCGCGCCGCTGATCGGCGTGACGGCCATCCTGCTGTTGCGGATGTTCGCCAAGGCGGAGGACGCGGGCACGGTCACGGCGACCAAGTGGATCACGCTTCTGACGACCCTGGTGACGCTGGCCCTATCGACCCTGCTGGTCGCCAAATTCGATCCCAGCCAGGCTGGTTTCCAATTTGTTGAGGACAAGCCCTGGTTCGCGGGCCTGCACTATCACATGGGCATTGACGGGATTTCGGTCCTCTTCGTGCTTTTGACGGCATTTCTCCTGCCGATTTGCATCATCGCCTCCTGGAAATCGATCGAGACCCGCGTGGTCGAGTATATGATCGCCTTCCTGGTGCTCGAGAGCCTGGTGATCGGGGTGTTCTGCGCCCTCGATCTGCTGGTGTTCTACCTGTTCTTCGAGGCCCAACTGATCCCGATGTTCCTGATTATTGGCATCTGGGGCGGCAAGCGACGGGTCTACGCCGCGTTCAAATTTTTCCTCTACACCCTGCTGGGCTCGGTGCTGATGCTGGCGGCGATCCTGGCCATGATCGGCATCGCCCATACCTCGTCCATTCCCGAATTGATGACCTACAAGTTCTCAGCCGGCGTGCAGACCTGGCTGTGGCTGGCCTTCTTTGCGTCGTTCGCGGTGAAGATGCCGATGTGGCCGGTGCACACCTGGCTGCCCGACGCCCACGTCGAGGCGCCCACCGCCGGTTCGGTGATCCTGGCCGGCATCCTCCTGAAGATGGGCGGCTACGGCTTCATGCGCTTTTCGCTGCCGATGTTTCCGCACGCCAGCCTTCAGTTCACACCGCTGATCTTCGCCCTGTCGGTGATCGCCATCGTCTACACCTCGCTAGTTGCTTACCGGCAGACTGATATGAAGAAGCTAATCGCCTATTCGTCGGTGGCGCACATGGGCTTTGTGACCATGGGCATATTCTCCGGCACCTTACAGGGCGAACAGGGGGCCTTGTTCCAGATGCTCAGCCACGGCCTGATCTCTGGCGCCCTCTTCCTGTGCGTCGGCGTGGTCTATGACCGCATGCACACCCGCGAGATTGCTTTCTACGGGGGGGTGGTGAAGCTGATGCCGATCTACGCGGCGGTGTTCATGCTGTTCACCATGGGCAATGTCGGCCTACCAGGCACCAGCGGCTTTGTCGGCGAGATACTCACCCTGACCGGAACCTATGGCGCGGCCACCTGGCCGGCGATTGTAGGCGCGACCGGCATGATCCTGTCGGCGGTCTACGCCCTGACCCTCTATCGCCGCATCGTGTTTGGCGAGATCACCAATCCAGCCCTGAGCGAGATCACCGATATCGACGGCCGCGAAATCCTGATCTTCGCGCCGCTGATCATTGGAACCCTGCTCTTGGGCCTACATCCGAGCGTGATGTTCGATATCACCAACGCCTCCAGCCAATATCTGGTTGACGCCTTCCAAGCGGCGACGGGCCGATGAGAGACGTTCGATGACGGCCCCCACAGCCCAAATTCTTTCGCTTCCCGAACTGATCCTGGCCTTTTCCGCTGTGGCTCTGCTGATCTGGGGTGCGTTTCAGAAACGCCCGTCGATCTTGCTGTCGGCCGCCGCCGTCGGCGCGTTGATAGCCGCCGCCATCGTCGCGGCGACTGGACCTTTGGGACGAGCCTTCGACGGCGGCTTGATTGTCGACGCAGGCGCGGTCTTCTCCAAGGTGGTGATCTACCTTACCAGCGCCGTCGCCATTCCGCTCACCGATCAGTGGTTCAAGCGGCGCGGCGTGACGCGGTTTGAGTTTCCGGTTCTGGTCATCCTGGCCGCCCTAGGCATGGGCATGATGGTATCGGCCGGAGACCTGATCGCCCTCTACATCTCAATCGAACTGCAGTCGCTCGCCCTGTACGTTCTGGCCGCGTCACAGACCGACAATGAAAAATCCTCCGAAGCGGGCCTGAAATATTTCGTTCTGGGCGCGCTATCCTCAGGCATCCTCCTCTATGGCGCCTCGTTGATCTATGGCTTCGCCGGCTCGACCCGTTTCGATTTGATCGCTGCATCGATGACCAATGGTGCGGGCCCAGGCGCCCTGTTTGGCCTGGTGTTTTTGATCTGCGGCATCGCCTTCAAGGTTTCCGCCGCGCCGTTCCATATGTGGACGCCGGATGTTTACGAGGGCGCGCCGACGCCGATCGTCGGCTTCTTTGCCGGGGCGCCCAAGCTCGCGGCCATGGTGCTATTGGCCCGGGTTTTAACCGAAGCATTTGGTGGCGCGGTGGAGCAATGGCGGCAGGTGCTCGTCGCCATGGCTTTGATCTCGGTCGGCGTCGGCGCCTTTGCGGGCCTGGCGCAAAAGGATCTCAAACGCCTGTGGGCCTATTCGTCCATCGCCGGCATCGGCTACGCCCTAACCGGCCTGGCGGCTGGCGGCGTGGCCGGGATTCAGTCGATGCTGATGTTCGTGGTGCTTTATGTCGTGGACGTGACCGGCTTTTTTGCCTGCCTCACGGCCCTGACCCGGGACGGCAAGCCGATGCAGACCTTCGATGATTTCGCCGGCCTCGCCCGCGAGCGCCCGGCTATGGCCATCGCCCTGACCTTTTTTGCCCTCTCGGCGCTTGGCCTGCCGCCGTTCAGCGGCCTGTGGGCGAAATATTATGTGTTCAAGGCCGCGCTGGGCGCGGGTCTGGCCCCCATCGCCGTCGCCGCGCTGGTCGGCAGCGTGGTGGCCGCTTTCTACTATCTCAAACTGATCAAATTGATGTGGTTCGACCCATCGCCAGGACCGACCGACACGCCGACCCGCGCGGCGAGCCTGGTGACCTACGCCGCGGCCTTTTTCGCCTTCCCGGGCGTGCTAGTCGCTTTGATCTATCTCGATCCTCTGGCGTATGCCGCCGCGATGGCCCTGACGGCGCGGTAGACCCGGCGCCGGGCTATGGCGGCGCCTCGTCAGAAGTGCATCATTCCAGCCACAACTCTGTTGAGTTTAGGGCACACCTCAGGCTAAACAGGCCACTATGACGATGACGCCATCGCCTTCCATTTCCAGTGCGGACGCGTCTGACCCCTCGGGCGGGCGCATGCGCGCGCTGATGGGCGGATGCTATGCCGTGGCGGCGATCCTGACGGCGACGTCGGTCGGCTTGGGGTCTTCGCCCAGCCTGATCGGGCCGCTTGGTCCAGCAAGCCCTGTCGTTCTTTTGCTGATGGGCCTGGGCTTCCTGCTGATCGCAGCCCTCGCCGCTGTACTGGGCTGGCGATTGATGCGCTTGCTCGGAGAACGGGACCGCAACGCCGGCGCTCGTCTGCACTTGCGATTTGTAGCCCTGTTCGCACTGGCCGCGGTCGCACCGGCGGTGATCGTCGCGTTCTTCTTTGGTGTTTTGGTCACGCGCGGGGTCGACAACTGGTTCAGCGCGCGCGTGCAGACGGTGGTTGAGAACTCGGCGACGGTGGCGCGGAGCTATCTGGAGGAGGGACAAAAGTCGATCAGTGACCGGGTGGCCAGAATGGCCGGGGCGCTGAAGCCGGCAGCGCCCATCCTGGTCAAATCACCGACCGACTACAACCGCTATTTGAGCGCCTTGACCGTCGACAACGGTTTTTCGTCCGCCTATCTCATCGATCGTCAGGGCGGGGTTTTCGCCCGCGCCGAGCCGGCCGGCGTCGCCCAGTTGGCGACTCCGCCCGCCGCGAGCTTCCAGGCAGCGGATGAAGGCGATATTTCGCTGGGCGAGTTTGAATCCACCGACCTCTATCGCGCCCTGTTTCGTCTGCCAGGATATGACGGCACCTATCTCTACGTCGTTCATCCATTGAGTCATGGCATTTTCCGGCATTTGCATGAAACGTCTGACTCGCTGGCGGCCTATCGAAAGGCCAAGGCCGGGCGGGCTCGGATCAAGGCGGCGTTCTATCTGAGTTACCTCGAAACCGTGCTGTTGGTACTGGTCGGCGCCGTTTGGTTCGGCATGGCCGCGGCGGCCAGGATCGCGGAACCGGTGGCGCGCTTGGTGCAGGCGGCCGGTCGGGTCGCGGCCGGCGACCTGACCGCGCGGGTGGATTCTGGGCGCGACCCGGAGGAGATCGCGGTCCTGTCGCGTGCCTTTAATCGGATGACGATTGATCTTCAACAACAGCAGAAGGATTTGCGCGCCGCCCACGTCGAGGCTGAATCGGGACGCCTGTTCACCGAGGCAGTGCTGCTGGGCGTGAGCGCGGGCGTCATCGGTCTTGATCCGCGAGGCAGGGTGTCGGCGGTGAATCGCCAGGCTGATCAGCTTCTGGCTCTAAAACCGGGCGCTAGTCGCGCCAAGAATATCGCCGAGGTCGCGCCGGAATTAGCCGACGTTGCCGCGCGCGCGAAGGACGTTGAAGGCGAAGCGGAAGCGGACGTCGATGTCATCCGCGGCGGCGAAACCCGGCGGCTGCGCGCACACGCCAGACATGGCCCGGAAGGCGTGGTTCTGACCTTCGACGACATCACTGGCCTGGTGTCGGCCCAGCGCAACGCGGCCTGGAAGGACGTGGCCCGCCGTATCGCCCATGAAATCAAGAATCCACTGACGCCAATCCAACTTTCGGCGGAGAGGCTGAAACGTAAATATCGTGATGAGATTACGAGTGATCTTGAGACATTTGATCGTTGCACCGACACGATCATTCGCCAGGTCGGCGACATCGGACGGATGGTCGACGAATTCTCGGCATTCGCACGCATGCCGGCCCCCCGCTTCGCTAGCCATGACGCCGCCGAGTTGGTTCGCCAGGCCGTATTCGCCCAGCGCGTGGCTGACCCACGCGTGGCGATCGAGGTCCACGGTGACAGCGCGCCGATCATGCTGGTGTGCGACGGGCGGATCGTCGGCCAGGCCCTGGCCAATGTCCTCAAGAACGCAGGCGAGGCAATCGACGCCCGCATAGCCGCAACGCCGGCGCCGCCAGGTCGTATCGACGTCCATCTGGCGCTGAGTGAAGAGCGCGTCGACGTCATCATCGATGACAACGGTGTGGGCCTGCCGGCGCAAGATCGTGACCGCCTGACCGAGCCCTATGTGACGACGCGGATCAAGGGAACGGGCCTGGGTCTGGCGATCGTGCGGCGCATTCTGGAAGATCACGGCGGCCGGCTGGTGCTGAACGACAGGCCGCGCGGCGCCGAGGGACCGGTCGAGGGCGCGCGGATCGTCCTGTCGTTTCCTCTCGGCGATCCGGGCCGGATCGGTCAGGATAACACGGCCCAGGCCACACAGGTGCATGCATGATCAGTGACATTCTCGTCGTCGACGACGAGGCGGACATTCGCGAACTCGTGGCGGCCATCTTGCAGGATGACGGCTACGCGGTGCGCACGGCGCACAACGCCGAGACGGCGCTGGCCGCCATCCGCGCGCGCAAACCGGCGCTGATTGTCCTCGATATCTGGATGACCGGCGGCGGAATGGACGGGCTTGAACTCTTGGATATGGTCAAAACCTTGGACACCGACCTGCCCGTGGTGATGATTTCCGGCCACGGCAATATCGAAACAGCCGTCAGCGCGATCAAGCGCGGCGCCTACGATTTTGTGGAAAAGCCGTTCAAATCGGACCGCCTTCTGCTGATCATCGAACGGGCGCTGGAGGCGGCTAATCTCAAACGCGAGAACAAGCGCCTGCGCACCCAGGCCATCGTGCCCGACGGCATGGTCGGCGCGTCCGTCGCCTCACAGCAGCTCCGCGCCATGATCAGCAAGGTCGCGCCCGCCAACAGCCGAGTGCTGATCTCTGGTCCTCCCGGAGCCGGCAAGGAGACGGCGGCCCGGCTGATTCACGCCGCGAGCCCCCGTGCGCGCGGCGAATTCGTGGCCATCAGCGCGGCTGGCATGACGCCGCAACGGATGGATCTGGAACTGTTCGGAGAGGAAGGGGAGGGCGACCGGCCGGCCAAAATCGGTGTATTCGAGCGCGCTCACGGCGGCACGCTATATATCGATGATATCGCCGACATGCCGCGCGAGACGCAGAGCCGCATCTTGCGCGTCCTGGTGGAACAGCGATTCCGTCGGGTGGGCGGCGCCCAGGACGTGCAGGTGGATGTGCGGGTGGTGTCGTCGACATCGCGCGACCTCGCCGAGGAGATCGCGACCGGGCGTCTGCGCGAGGACCTGTTCCATCGTCTTAACGTTGTTCCTTTACGCGTGCCGGGTCTGGCTGAACGCCGCGGGGATATTCCCGCTCTGATCGACTATTACCTAGATCGCCTCAGCACCGCCTCGGGCCTGCCAAAACGGAGACTGGCCGAGGACGCTTACGCCACATTGCAGGTTCAGGCGTGGCCCGGAAACGTTCGGCAATTGCGCAACGTGGTGGAGCGGATTCTAATCCTGGCCGCGGGAGATCCGGATCAACCGATTACCGGCGACATGCTCCCGCCTGAAGCCGGCGCGACACCGCCAGCCGGGGGCCTCGGGGCCGAGCGGATCATCGCCCTGCCTCTGCGCGAGGCGCGCGAATTGTTCGAGCGCGAATATCTCGACGCCCAGATCATGCGTTTTGGTGGCAATATTTCGCGCACCGCGGCGTTTATCGGTATGGAGCGCTCGGCCCTGCACCGAAAACTGAAATCTCTTGGCTTTGGTGGCGTGCGCCTGGCCGATGAAGCCTGCAACTGATGGGACGGATCGCTTACGTGAACGGCCGCTTTGTTCGTCATGCCGAGGCGGCGGTGCATATCGAAGATCGCGGATATCAGTTTTCCGACGGCGTTTACGAGGTGTGGGCGGTTCTCGACGGAAAACTTGCCGATTCAGCGGGGCATTTCGCGCGGTTGAAGCGCAGCCTGGGCGAACTGCGCATTCCGGCCCCGATGAGCGACGCGGCGTTGAAGATCGTTCTGGCCGAGACGGTGCGCAAGAACCGCATTCGCGAGGGTCTGGTCTACCTGCAGGTGACCCGCGGCGTGGCGCCGCGCGATCACCCCTTTCCCGATCCGCCGCCCGTGCCCGCTATTGTGATCACGGCCAAGGCGGTCGATCCGGCGATTGCCAAACAGCGCGCGCAAAAGGGCGCCGCCGTGGTCACCACACCCGAAAATCGCTGGGGGCGGTGCGACATCAAAACCGTCAGCCTGTTGCCCAATGTCCTGGCCAAGCAGAAGGCGAAAGAGGCCGGCGCCGTCGAGGCTTGGTTTGTCGACGATCTTGGCCTGGTGACCGAAGGCGCCTCGTCCAACGCCTGGATTGTCGACGCGGCCGGGGTCCTGCGCACCCGCGATATCCAGGCCAACATCCTGCGCGGCGTGACGCGCGCGAGCCTGCTGGCGTTGATCGACGGCTTGGGGGTCACGTTCGAGGAACGCCCTTTCACTCCGGCGGAGGCAAAATCCGCCAAGGAAGCCTTCATTACAGGCGCCGGAACCCTGGTTTTGCCCATTGTGCGGATCGATGGCGCCAATGTGGGAAATGGCGCGCCCGGCCCGGTGGCGAAACGCCTGCGCCATCTCTATATCGAGCATGCGCGGCGCGGCGCCGATTAACGGCGCCCCTCGATATTCACGCGCGGCAAGCACAATAGAGAGGCTTTTGTGTCCAACGAAAAAAAGCAGAATTTGCAGGACGCTTTCCTGAACGCCGTGCGCAAGGCGCGCACGCCGGTGACCATATTCCTGGTCAATGGCGTCAAGTTGCAGGGCGTGGTGAGCTGGTTTGACAACTTCTGCGTCCTGCTACGACGCGATGGTCAGGCCCAGCTGGTCTACAAGCACGCCATCTCCACCATCATGCCCAGCGCGCCGGTTCAGCTCTACGAGCCGGCTGAAGAAGACGAGGACGATTGAAGACCAAACTCGTCGATCACCGCGCGCCCGATCTGGCGGCGCTCGTCATCCATCCGGTTCATCCGCGTGGCGGCGCAACCCGCGCGCCGGAGACTCGGCTGGCGGAGGCGGTGGGGCTAGCGGCCGCCTTGGACCTTAAGGTCAGCGAAGCCATGGTCGCCCCCCTGCGGACGATGGCCTCGGCAACTCTGTTCGGCAAAGGGCGGGTGGATGACATCGCCGCCCTGTGCAAGGCGCAGGGCATCGACGTTGTGGTCGTCGACGATGCGCTGACTCCGATCCAGCAGCGTAACCTGGAGCGCGCCTGGAAGACCAAGGTCCTCGACCGCACCGGCATGATCCTGGAGATCTTCGGTCGCCGCGCCCGCACCGGCGAAGGGCGTTTGCAGGTTGAACTGGCGCGCCTCGACTATGAACGCTCGCGCCTCGTGCGCACCTGGACCCACCTTGAGCGGCAACGCGGGGGCTTCGGCTTTCTGGGCGGGCCTGGCGAAACCCAGATCGAGGCCGACCGGCGGCTGTTGATGAACCGGATCGTCAAGCTGAAAGCGGAACTGGCCGAGGTGCGGCGGACACGCGGATTGCAGCGGCGCTCGCGCAAACGCGTCCCTTATCCGATCGTCGCCCTCGTCGGCTACACCAACGCCGGAAAATCGACCCTGTTCAATCATTTGACGGCGGCCAAGGTTCTGGCTCAGGATATGTTGTTCGCCACACTCGATCCGACTCTGCGACGGCTGGCTCTGCCGGGCGGCCGGCCGGCGATCTTGTCCGACACCGTGGGCTTCATATCCGATCTGCCCCACGGACTGGTCGAGGCTTTTCGCGCCACGCTCGACGAGGTGCGCGAAGCCGATGTGATCCTACATGTGCGCGACATCGCCGATGAGGATTCCGACGCGCAGCGCCAGGATGTGGAGATCGTTCTGGCTCAGATCGGCATTGGACCGGACAGCCAGCGCAAGCTCATCGAGGTATGGAACAAAAGTGATCTCCTGACGCCCGACGGTCTCGCTGATGTCGACGCTCGAGCGTCGAGGGTCGGCGCGGTTGTGGCTTCGGCGATCAGCGGAGAGGGAACGTCGGCCCTCCTCACCCGGATCGGCGCCCTCGTCGCTGAAGACCCCGAGCGGGCGTTCAGGCTTGACGCTTCGGACGGCGAGGGCCTCGCCTGGCTCTACCAACACGGCCGCGTCACCGCCCGTAACGAGACCGAGGATCTGGTGACGATCGTCGCGCGACTGGACCGTCAGGCGCTCGGTCGCTTCGAGCAGTTGAGGCCCGGCGCGACCGGTTAAGCGTGGAACCGTTTCTCCGCTGCCTTCGCGGCCTGCCAGAGGTCCTCCATTTCCACCAAATTCGACTGGGCCGGCGTGCGGCCGTCAGCGTCGAGCGCTCGCTCGATGAACTCGAACCGGCGGGTGAACTTGGCGTTCGAGCCCCTCAAGGCGCTCTCCGGATCAATCTCCAGATGCCTGGCGATATTGGCGCACACAAACAGGACGTCGCCAAGTTCGTCGGTGATCCGCGCCCGGTCGCCGACGGCGATTTCAGCTTCCAGTTCGCCGACCTCCTCGTGCAGCTTGGTCAGCACCTCGTCGATTTGCGCCCACACAAAGCCGACGCGGCCAGCGCGCTTTGAGAGTTTCACCGCCCGCGTAAGAGCGGGGAAGCCAAGCGGAACGTCGCTGAGGATACCATCCGAACCTTTTGAATTGGCTTGACGTTCGTTGTCCTTGATCTCTTCCCAGGCCTGGGCCTGTTCTCCGGCGGTCCGGGCCTGGACGTTGGCGAAGACATGTGGATGCCGGCGGGTCATTTTCGCGGCGACGCTCCGCGCGATATCGGCAAAGTCGAAAACCCCGGCCTCCTTAGCCATCTGGGCGTGAAAGATCACCTGGAATAGCAGGTCGCCGAGCTCATCACGCAAGTCTGTCATGTCGTCACGCGCGATCGCGTCGGCGACTTCATATGCTTCTTCAATGGTATAGGACGCTATGCTCGCAAACGTTTGCTCCTTGTCCCACGGACAGCCGTCGTCGTGTGATCGCAGGCGGGCCATCAGATCAAGCAGGTCGGACACGGCCGCGTCGGCGCGGTCAGTCATTCTGCGGCGCCAGGTCGCGCGTGGACATGAGCCGCCAACCGGTCATGTCGAGAATCTCGATGGGTGAAAACTTCGCCTTGTAATCCATCTTGGCGCTGCCTCGCACCCAATAGCCGAGATAGAGATAGGCGAGGCCGGTGTCGTTCGCTTGGCGCACGTGATCGAGAATGATGAATGAACCGGGGCTGGCGCGCGCGATGGCCGGGTCGAAAAAGCTGTAGACCAGCGACAGACCGTCGGCCATTTCGTCGACCAGCGCGCAGGCCAACAAGGCTCCTGGGCCGCCGTCCGCCGATGGCGCCCGATATTCCACCATGTGCGTGCGAACCGTGGTGTCCTCGACCATGGCGACATAGTCGGACCAGGACATGTCGGCCATGCCGCCGCCGGCGTGACGAGAGTTCAGATAGGCGGTGAGGAGATCGTACTGTTCTCGCGTGGCCTCGGCTTCGACCAGATGGCGCACGACATGCGCGCCGCGCCCGAGCACGCGCCGCTCGGAACGGGAAAACACATAATCGTTGACCGGCAGGCGCGCCGATACACAGGCCGCGCACCCTTCGCACGCTGGCCGGTAGGCGATGTTCTGCGATCGGCGAAAACCGCCATGGGTCAGAGAATCGTGCACCAAGGGTCCGCCGGCCATCGGCAAATGAGCAAACACCTTGCGTTCCTTGCGATCAGGCAGGTAGGGGCAGGGCGAGGGCGCCGTCAGGAAGAACCGTAGTTGCCGGGTCGGTGTATGATGGGTCACGGTTGCACTGAGTCTTGCATTTAGGCGATGATTAGGAGCCATGGCGCGCCAGAGTGCAAGAGTGGTTTGCGTCAGAGCGCGGGTGAGAGAGGGACGGCACAATGCGGGTCGCGTTTATCGGACTGGGCGTGATGGGCTTTCCGATGGCCGGGCATCTGGCCGCGGCAGGGCATTCGGTCAGCGTCTTCAATCGCTCGCCCGACAAGGCGATTCTCTGGGCGGAGGGTTACGCTGGCGTGACCGCCGCGACGATCGAGGACGCCGTGGTTGGAGCCGAACTTGTGGCGCTATGCGTCGGCAATGATGGCGATGTCCGCGCCGTTGTGAACACCGCGCTGTCGTCCTTGGCCAGAAGGACGATCATCGTCGATCACACCACGACGTCGGCCAGGCTCGCACGGGAGATGGCGGCTCTTGTCAAAAAGCGGGGCTGCGAATTTCTCGACGCGCCGGTGTCCGGCGGTGAGGCCGGCGCGAAGAACGGTCAGCTTTCCATCATGATCGGCGGCGAGTCGGAGGCCGTCGCGCGCGCTCGGCCGGTGATCGGCGTCTACGCCAAGGCGATCCGCCACATGGGCGAAGCCGGATCGGGGCAACTGACCAAGATGGTCAATCAGATCTGCATCGCCGGCGTCGTTCAAGGCTTGGCTGAAGGTGTCGCCTTCGCCAGAACCGCCGGCCTCGATCCCAACCTTGTTTATCTGGCCGTCTCACAAGGCGCCGCGCAATCGTGGCAGATGGACAACCGCTGGAAGACCATGGCCCAGGGCGAGTTCGAGTTCGGCTTTGCCGTCGACTGGATGCGCAAGGACCTGGGCCTGGTTCTCGACGAAGCCCGCGCCAACGGCGCTCGGGTCGAGGTCACCGCTCTGGTCGATCAGTTCTACGCCGAGGTGCAGGCCATGGGGGGGCGACGCTGGGACACCTCCAGCCTGGCTGCACGGTTGCTGAAATAGGTTCGAGTGCCCGCGCTGGTAACTACGGTGGTCGCCTGAGCATTCGGGGGCGGTCCAACTGCCCGGGAAAAATGGCAATTGCCTATGGGCTGAATTTTCGTTGGCAAAGCCCCAAAACCCAATACCAAGGCCGGTCTGCCGGGAAATTGAGCGTGAAAATGGCGAATGCTGCATGAATAGCAACAGCGCGAAATATATGTTGCGTCTTTTGAATATAAAAAGGAATGAAAAGGAGTGTTTTTATGTCAACCCAAACCGTGAGCGACACTCCCGTTATCGAATGGGATGACGGAGTCGTCTTCGTCTTTTCATGGTCGAGCAAAAAGTTTTACGGTGGCCTTATCCATCTTCAGGTCGCTCAAGCCAACGCCACCGGTACCCAGACCCAGGTGACAAATATCCTGCAGACGCTTAGCCAAACGCAATTTCAAGTCTCTAGCGACCCGCAAAGCTGGATGGACACGATAAAATCGGCGGCGCGGAGCTCGGGAAACAAGGTGGTGATCACCTTCGATGATTCCACCTCCGTCCATTATACAACCCAGGTCGGAACCAGTTACGATTTGCAGGTGCTCTACAGCTTGGCCGGATAGCTAACCGCAGTCAGCGCACGCTCGCCAGAACCGCGAGCTTGGCCACGGTGTTCATGTTACGGGCCGTTCCCGATTTGGCGGCGGGAATTTTGAGCCGGGAATCGGTCATGCCCTCGCCGTACTAGATGTAGATTTCGCGGTCGCCAAGCTGGCCCTTCTCATCCGTTTGCCCGACCAACCTATCCAAAGCTTCGACCCGGGGCGGTTCGTCGAGGAAAATGGCCACGGTCCGATTTCCCGGCCCCTCGGGAAACGAATTGTTCGCGAGTACATCGGATATTTCGGTGCGAGTACAAACCAGCACCCCAACCGGCTTTCCGGCATAGGCCCGCAGTCGGTCCTCAAGAGTGGCCATGACCGCACTTTCCGACGCACTGCTTTCAAAGACCACATTGCCGCTGGCGATGAAGGTTTCAACTTGCTTGAACCCCGCAGCCTCGCATATCGCCTTGAGTTCGGTCATCGGCAATTTGCCTGTCCCCCCGACATTCACGGCAGGGAGTAGGGCGACAAAGACGGTCACCGCGCCAATCCAACCGTTTCAGGGGTTGTCGTCGGCGTCGACTGCAATCGCCATAGGACGGTCAGCGACAGACCAGCAACCAGGATAAGCGTCACGCGCCAGGGCACCGCCAAAGCTGAGCCCATGACGCGGGGCGCGACCGCAAGCGCGACGCCGACCAGAACGAGGCGCGCCGTCTCCGCCGGTCTGGCCCACGCCGCGCCTTCCAACAACACGCCTTGCGTCAACAGGCCCACGGCGATGAGTGCGCCCCACGCCAGCGCCTCGACGCCACTCATGACGCCCGCCTGGATCAGAAAAGCGACCAGGGCCAGATTGCCAATGGCGTATTGCGCCACAACATAGAAGCGGACGCCCTTTGAACTCTTCGCGCCAAAGCGCGTGAATGCGTTTCGGTCCCAAGGCGCGGGCGCCTTGCCCCCGCCGCCTGGAGGGCCAAGCCAGACGGCCAGCTTGCTCTTGATCCCGTGGGCCTGAACGGAGGAGCGCCAGAGATCGGCATAGACGTGAAGGTTGCCCCAGATCGGATTGTAGGCGCGCAAGGGCGTGCGCACGCCATAGAGGATTCGCTCTTCCGCGCGCTCGTCAACGAAGGTGCCGAACAGGCGATCCCAAAGAATGAGAATGCCGCCGTAGTTGCGGTCGAGGCAATAGTCGTTCTGCCCGTGGTGAACGCGATGATTGGACGGTGTCACCAGCACTCGGTCGAGCCAGCCAAGACGGCCAATCAGTTCGGTATGCACCCAGTACTGATAGAGCAGGTCGATCAGGCCAACGATCAGGAACAGCGTCGGCGACACGCCGAGGATAGCCATCGGCATGTAGAAAATCCACCCGAACAACGCCCCTGTCGAGGTTTGCCGAAGCGCGGTCGAGAGGTTGAAATACTCCGACGAGTGATGCACCACATGCGCCGCCCACAGCACGGCGACTTCGTGACCCATGCGGTGGGCCCAATAATAGCAAAAATCATAGAACACCAAGGCTACGATCCCCACGGCGAGCGACGTCTCCGGCCAGGTCGCCATGCGCGCGAAGTGGTAGACCGCGACGTAGATCCCAAAGCTCAGCAGCTTCGTCCCGGCGCCCGCGAGCTGGCTCATCACCCCAAAATTGAGGCTGCCGAGCGCATCGGCTAGATCATAGGCCCCTTTTCGCACGCGCGAGACGATCAGAGCCTCGATGAGCACGGAGAGTAGAAAGACGGGAATGGCGTAGACGATGGGCGACATTTGGAACGTTACTCTCCAAACATCCGCGCCGCCCTGGGCGCGAAATAGGTGATCACGCCCGCGCAGCCGGCGCGTTTGAACGCGGTCAGGCTCTCCAGGATCGCCCGTTCTTCATCCAGCCAGCCGTTTTGGGCCGCCGCCATGATCATCGCGTATTCGCCGGAAACCTGGAAGGCGAACGTCGGCATGGAGAATGTCTCGACCACGCGGCGGACGATATCGAGATAGGGCATGCCCGGCTTGACCATGCCCATGTCGGCGCCCTCGGCGATATCGAGGGCCACTTCGCGCAAAGCTTCGTCGCTGTTGGCCGGATCCATCTGATACGTGGCCTTGTCGGCGGGGTTGTCGACCGATCCGGTCGCGAGTTTTCCTGAACCGATCGCCTCGCGGTAAGGGCCGTAGAAGGCCGAGGCGTATTTGGCGGCGTAGGACATGATCAGGGTGTCCTTCAGTCCCGCCGCCTCCAGCGCCGCCCGCAGGGCCCCCACGCGGCCATCCATCATGTCCGACGGCGCGAGGATATCGCAACCGGCGTGAGCCTGCATCAGACCTTGGTCAACCAGGCGCGCGATGGTGGCGTCGTTGATGACGCGGCCGGCCTCGATCACGCCGTCGTGGCCGTGGTCGGTGAAGGGATCGAGGGCGACATCGCACATGATCCCGACTTCCGGCGCGGCGTCTTTCATCGCCTTCACCGCGCGGGCGATCAGGCCGTTGGGGTCGGCGGCTTGCGAGCCGACCGCATCCTTTCCGGCGCCGTCAATATGCGGAAAGACGGCGATGGCCGGGATGCCCAGAGCCTTGGCCTCGCGCGCTGCTTTGGCCGCCTCAGTGATCGAAAGGCGTTCAATTCCCGGCATGGATGACACCGGCACGCGGCCCTCGCCTTCGTGCACCACCATCGACCAGATCAGATCGCTGGGCGTGAGCCGGCTTTCGCGGACCAGCCTGCGTGTCCATTCAGCCTGGCGTAGACGGCGAAGGCGAAGGGCGGGGTAGGACGCCAAGGAAGGCTGGCTCATCGGTCTAAGAGTCCTCAAGGGTCGTCGGCGTTGGCGTCGCTTTTAGACCATGGATCAAGGGAATATCAGCCATCGCTTGCTTTGCGGCGTCGGTTTTGGCAGTTAGCGCCCCAATCACGCAGGGGCCATAGGGTCGCCTGGACCGGCCTGAACAGGCTTTAAACGTCGAAAAATCCAAACCGCACCGCGGATGTTGGGTTCGGCCAGAGAGAACGAGGGGCAATTTCCCGATGAATTCAGTGCTGATGTTGGTTTTCGGGGCCGGACTGTTGGCCGTCGCCTACGCCGCCGCGCAAACATGGATGCTGCTCAAGGCCTCCCCCGGAAACGCCAAGATGCAAGAGATCGCCGCGGCGATCCAGGAAGGCGCGCAGGCCTATCTTCGCCGTCAGTACACCACCATCGCCATGGTCGGCGCGGTGATTCTCGCCATCATCTTTTTCTTGATCGGCTGGCGCGAAGCCATCGGCTTCCTGATCGGCGCGGTTCTATCGGGGCTGGCCGGATTCGCGGGCATGCTGATTTCGGTGCGCGCGAACGTGCGTACGGCGCAGGCGTCGTCCGAGAGCCTGGCTAAGGGCCTCTCACTCGCGTTTCGATCCGGCGCTGTGACCGGCATGCTGGTGGCGGGTTTCGCCCTTCTGGGCGTCGCGGGCTATTATGCGATCCTGACCCGGCACATGGGCCTGGAGCCCACCAGCCGCGATGTGGTTGATTCGCTGGTCGCGCTTGGCTTTGGCGCCTCGCTGATCTCAATCTTCGCCCGCCTGGGTGGCGGCATTTTCACCAAGGGCGCCGACGTCGGCGGCGACATGGTCGGCAAGGTCGAGGCCGGCATTCCAGAAGACGACCCGCGTAACGCCGCGACGATCGCCGATAACGTCGGCGACAACGTCGGCGACTGCGCCGGCATGGCCGCCGACCTTTTTGAAACCTATGCGGTGACCACCGTCGCCACCATGGTTCTCGCGGCGATCTTCTTCACCGGCGATTTGGCCGAACCGATGATGCTGCTGCCACTGGCGATCTGCGCCGTGTGTATCGTCACCTCGATCATCGGGGCCTTCGCCGTACGTCTGGGCAAGAGCGGCAACATCATGGGGGCCCTGTATCAGGGCCTGATCGTCACCGGCGTCCTTTCGGTTCCGGCCGTCTGGTGGGTCATCCACCAGCTCGTCCCGGCTGAGGGCGTGACCGTTATGGGCCGCGCGATCAGCGTCGATTCGCTGTTTTACTGTGGTCTCGTCGGCCTGGCCGTCACCGCCGCCATCGTGGTGATCACCGAATACTACACCGGCACCAACTTTCGCCCGGTCAAATCAATCGCCAAGGCGTCGGTCTCCGGTCACGGCACCAACGTGATCCAGGGTCTGGCCATGTCGTTGGAATCCACCGCCGCTCCGGCGTTGGTGATCATCGTCGGCATTGTCGCCACCTTTCAGTTCGCCGGCCTGTTCGGCATCGCCATCGCCACGACGACCATGTTGTCACTGGCCGGCTTCATCGTCGCTTTGGACGCTTTTGGTCCAGTGACCGACAACGCCGGCGGCATCGCCGAAATGGCTGGTCTTCCCGGTGAAGTGCGGGTATCCACCGACGCGCTCGACGCGGTCGGCAACACCACCAAAGCCGTCACCAAAGGTTACGCCATCGGTTCGGCGGGCCTGGGCGCCCTGGTTTTGTTCGCCGCCTATACCCAGGACCTGAAATACTTTTCGGCCAATTCCGACCAGTTCCCGTTCTTCGCGGGCATGGACAATGTCGCGTTCGACCTTTCCAACCCCTACGTCGTGGTTGGCCTACTGTTCGGTGGGCTGTTGCCGTTCCTGTTCGGCGGCCTGTCGATGACGGCGGTGGGCCGCGCCGCCGAGGCGGTGGTGGCCGAGGTTCGCCGCCAGTTCCGCGAAAACCCCGGTATCATGACCTATGAGGTCAAGCCGGAATACGGCCGCGCGGTGGACATCCTGACCAAGGCGGCGATTCGCGAAATGATCGTACCGTCCCTGTTGCCAGTCGCGTCTCCGGTCATGCTGTTCTTCGTCATCCAGTTCATCGCCGGCAAATCGGAAGCCTTCTCGGCCCTGGGCGCCATGCTGATGGGCGTGATCGTGACCGGCCTGTTTGTCGCCATCTCCATGACCAGCGGCGGCGGCGCCTGGGACAACGCCAAGAAGCTGATCGAAGAGGGTCATCACGGCGGCAAGGGCTCCGAAGCCCACAAGGCCGCCGTCACCGGCGACACTGTCGGCGATCCCTACAAGGATACGGCGGGCCCGGCGGTCAATCCGATGATCAAGATCACCAACATTGTTGCTCTGCTTCTTTTGGCGGTTCTGGCGCACAGCGCCGCGCACTAGATCTGGATCGCCGTTGACACATGGAAAGGGCCGCCACGATAGGGGCGGCCCTTTTCTTTGCAGGTCTTCGACGTCGATCGCGACGGTTGCGTTGGCGGCCGCACCGCGTGGAACGCAATGGTCTAGTGGGGCGCGCCGCCGTGAGAGTTTGGAGTTTGGTCTTGGTTGGGCGGCAGGGCGCCGGCCGCGCTGATGCTGCCCAACAGCTGTTCGAGCACCGTCAATTCGCGACCCCGCGTTGGCGTTTCGCGACCGTTATAGGCGATGACCCGCCCGTCCTTCAGGGAATAGGTGTTAACCGCGCTAACCTGATCGCCGCCCTTGGTGAAGGCGATCGCCACCACGTCGCGCCGGTTGACGCGTGGCTGGTAAAACCCGGTCTTGCTGGAAAGCTGGGAAATGTAGAACCAGGTCTCATTGTCGATCGCCGACTTGGCCGTCGGCGTGCCCAGCCGCGACAGAACCGTCGAGCGGGTGTCCGTTCCCACCTTGACGTCGGCGGGCGCCTGATCGATCACCTGAAAACCCTGATAGCTGGCTACAGGCGTGCAGGCGCAGATCGCGAGCAGGCTGACAGATAGGATGGCGGCGACTGCCTTGCGGAGCATGGGCGACGGGTCTCGCTTAAGATTCAACAACGGCTCCTGACCTAGAAGCCTTGGTCGCGGGTTTCAATGATAGACGTAAACATTTCCCACACTGCGAAAACGAGGCGCCAGAGCCTATGCTAGGACTAAAACGTGAGAAACCGCCGATGCTGACGGCGGCGGAAGGCTTGCACGCCTGGGCCGTGGCGCATGCGCGGGCGGGGGCTCTTTACGCCGAAATGGGCGCGCCGGACACGGTGGAGGGCCGATTCGAGCTCCTGACCCTACACGTTCTGCTAGTTATGGATCGGTTGAAATCTGGGGGCGCGCCGGCGGCGGTCCTGCGCCAACAGCTGTTTGACGTCTATTTGAGCGATCTCGATGGCGCAATGCGGGAGATGGGCGTCGGCGATCTAGCGATGGGCAAGCGCATGCGAAAATTGGGCGAGGCGTTCTATGGCCGCGCGAAAGCGTTCGATCTGGCGCTTGAAGCCCTCCCGGAACGCGCGCCGCTCAATGCGCTGATCGCCCGCACGGCGCTGGCCGGAGAGCCTGCTAAGACGGCGGAGACTCTGTCGTGCTATGTCATAGATTGTCGCTTCCGATTGGCGGCTTTGCCGGACGCCGGCCTGTTGGGCGGCGTCGTTGATACTTGGGAAGAGCCCCGCGATGACTGAGCCGCCGCCGTGGAGCCATCCGATCGCTTGGTCGGCGGCGGGGACGGTCGAAAGCCGGCTGCATCTGCAGGCTGACGCCGACGACCGCGCCCTCGTGGCGCGTTTTCTTGATCTGGAAGGGGTGAGCAAGCTTGAGGCGAGCATCAGCGCGCGCGCCTGGCTGGACGGAATGGAGCTGAACGGGCGCATCGTCGCGGTTGTGACGCGTCTGTGCGGCGTATCGCTCGAGGCGTTTGATGAGTCTGTCGACGCGCCGCTGCACATGCGTCTCGTCCCGGTCGGCAGTCCGAACGCGCCGGTTGAGCACGATGGCGAGGTGATCGTTGATCTCGACGCCGACGATCCCCCCGATGTGGTCGATGGCGGCGGCATCGATGTCGCCGCCTATGTCGTCGAGGCCCTGGCCCTGGCCCTTGATCCCTTCCCTCGTAAGCCCGGCGCGGTGTTTGAGGCGCCCGCCGAAACGCCGCCCGCCTCGCCATTTTTAATCCTGCGCGATCTGCCGCTGAAATGACCATGGGCCGGCGTCGGACAAAAGACGCCGGCTGGCCGCTTGCATCGCGCGCATCCGGCTGTATCGTCCGACCGCCTTGGATCAACCGGTCCGTATGAGGAGCTGACAGCGCCGCCGTGCCGGATCTTTTGGTGATTTCAATCGACGCCATGGGGGGAGACCACGGTCCGACGGTCGTCGTGCCGGGTGTGGCGCGGGCCTTGAAAGCGATGCCAGGCGGCGAGGTCCGATTCCTGCTGCACGGGGACCCTGCGACGTTGGGTCCGGTGCTCGCGCGCTTTCCGGACGTCGCCAAGGCCAGCGAGGTTCGTCCCGCGACCGGCGTCATCAGCAGCGAAGCCAAGCCGGCGCACGCCATGCGTCGCGGCAAGGGCACCTCCATGTGGAACGCGGTGGAAAGCGTGCGCTCGGGAGAAGCGGCGGCGGCCGTCTCGGCGGGTAATACCGGCGCCCTGATGGCGATATCGCGTCTGTTGCTGCGTATGGCGGGAGCCATGGATCGTCCGGCCCTGGTGGCCAACTGGCCGACCATGCGTGGCGTAACCTCAGTCCTGGACGTCGGCGCCAATGTCGTGTGCGACGCCGAGCGTCTTGTGGAATTCGCCGTCATGGGCGTGGCCTATCATCGCGCGGTGCATAAGACTGACCGGCCGTCGGTCGGGCTGCTCAATGTCGGCACCGAGACAGAGAAGGGGCACGACGATGTGCGCGGCGCCGATCGCCTCCTACGCGAATCGCCCCTCGATTTCGACTACCGCGGCTTTGTCGAAGGCGATGATATCGCCAAGGGGACGGTGGATGTGGTCATCACCGATGGCTTCACCGGCAATGTCGCGCTCAAGACCGCCGAAGGTCTGGCGCGATTTTTCAGCGCACAACTGAGAATGACGTTTACGGGTTCGATGCAGGCCAAGCTTGGCGCCCTGATTGCCAGGCCGGCGCTCAAGGCGATGGCGGAGCGTCTCGACACCGGATCGGTCAATGGCGGACCGTTTCTGGGGCTCAACGGGACCGTGGTGAAAAGCCACGGCAGCGCCGATGCGCGCGGATTCGCCAATGCGATCGTGCTGGCGGCAAATCTGGCGCGAAGCGACATCGCCGCCGAGATCGACCGCAATCTTCAGCGAAAGCCCGCGTCGGCGCCCAATCGGGAAAGCCCCAACCGGGAAAGCATCGAGGCGTGACCGAAGTGCTGCGCAGTGTCGTCACTGGCGTCGGCGCCGCACTGCCGCCCGATATCGTGACCAATGATGACCTGGCCAAGTTTGTCGACACCAGCGACGCCTGGATCGTCGAGCGTACCGGCATCCACGCCCGTCATCGCGCCGCCGCGGATATGCCAACGTCCGATCTGGCGACCTCGGCCGCAAGGCAGGCCTTGGCGGTGGCGGGACGGTCGGCGGCGGACGTCGATCTGATCATCATCGCCACGACCACGCCCGACCTGACCTTTCCGGCGACCGCAGCCATCGTCCAGCGTAAGCTGGGCGCGCCGGTCGGAATCGCCTTCGATGTCCAAGCGGTGTGCTCGGGATTCGTTTACGCCATGGCGGTCGCCGACAATTTCATCGTCCGGGGCATGGCCAAATGCGCCCTGGTGATCGGCGCCGAGACTATGACTCGTTTGATGGACTGGACCGATCGCGGCACCTGTGTGCTGTTTGGGGATGGCGCCGGGGCAGTTGTGCTGGAACCGATGTCCGGGGAGGGAACGACCGCTGATCGGGGCATTCTCGGCTTCGCATTGCGCGCCGACGGCACCAAACAGGACCTTCTCTATGTCGATGGCGGGCCATCAACGACTGGGACCGTGGGCAAGCTGCGCATGCAGGGCAATCAGGTGTTTCGGCACGCCGTGGTGAATATCTCCGAGGCGGTGATTGCCGCCGCGGAACAGGCCGGGATCACCTTGTCCCAGGTCGATTGGTTCATTCCGCATCAGGCCAACCAACGTATTCTCGATGGCGTGGCGCGCCGTCTGGGCATCAATGCCGACCGGGTGATCTCCACGGTGGCCGAGCACGCGAACACCTCGGCCGCCTCGATTCCCCTGGCCCTGGCGTGCGGAGTCGCCGATGGGCGGATCAAACCGGGACAGATGCTGCTGATGGAGGCTATGGGCGGCGGGCTGACCTGGGGCGCCGTGGTTTTGCGGCTATGATCAAACGCGCGCGAAGCCATTGACTTGACGACCTAATCTCGGCCATTCAACAGAGGCTGATGGGAATATCAATGACAAGCAAAACACTGACCCGGGCGGATCTCACCGAAGCCTTGCACGAGGAGGTCGGGCTGACTCGACAAGACTGCACCGGATTGGTGGAAAGGACCCTCGGACTCGTTGCGGACGCGATGGAGCGAGGCGAGACGGTCAAGCTTTCGGGGTTTGGGGTCTTTCAAGTCCGCGCTAAGCGCCAGCGCATCGGGCGCAACCCCAAAACCGGCGAGCCGGCGACGATCGAACCGCGCCGCGTTATCGGTTTTCGCGCCTCTCAGGTGCTGAAAGCGCGCATCGAACGCGCGCTGGCCAAATAGGTCACAAGGCGAAATGGCCAAGGGCCCGGACGCGTTCCGCACGATCTCCGAAGCCGCCGAAGAAGTCGGCGTAGCCCAACACGTTCTGCGGTTCTGGGAAACCCGCTTCACCTTTATCAAGCCGATGAAACGAGCCGGCGGGCGGCGGTTCTATCGCCCGCGCGATATCGCCGTCCTGACCACAATTCATCGATTGCTGCACGCCGACGGCCTGAGCATAGCCGAAGTGCAGAAGCTCCACCGGGCGGGTGGGCTGAAATCACCGGCGTCTCCGGCCGATGAGACACCGGGTAGGCTCGACGGCGCGGGGCGTTCTCACCTGAACGCGGCCCTCGCCGATCTCCTGACCGCGAAGTCCAATTTGGACCTTCTGCTGAAGGCCCAATAACGGTGGGACTTTGCGATTGCCCCTCAGGGAACGCCTCTCTATAAGGGCGCTCCTCCCTGCATCGGAGCGTGGCGCAGCCTGGTAGCGCACTTGACTGGGGGTCAAGGGGTCGCAGGTTCGAATCCTGTCGCTCCGACCATTTTCGCCTGACCTTTGGGCGTCAGCAGGGACTTATGATCGGCCATCCTCAAGCCGTAATGACGAAATCTCCGGCGTTTTCCGCGGCCTCGCCGTCGGAGGGCGCCGGGCGTTCGCCGTTTACCGCCCTCTGGTTGTTCTGCTTGGCCGTGCTGGTCGTGGCCATGGTTGTCGTCGGCGGCGCGACGCGCCTGACCGGTTCGGGCCTGTCAATCACCCAGTGGAAGCCTCTGCTGGGAGCCATACCGCCCCTGTCGGACGCCGCCTGGATCGACGTCTACCATCGTTATCAGGCGACGCCGCAGTACCATCTGGTCAATCGGGGGATGACCCTTGAACAATTCAAGCCGATCTTCTGGTGGGAGTGGTCGCACCGCCTGCTCGGGCGGGCGCTCGGCGTCGTCTTCGCCCTGCCTTTCATCGCGTTGATCGCGACCCGCAGGCTTCCGCGACGCTTGGTCCCGGCTTGCTCTCTTCTGTTCGCTCTGGGCGGACTGCAGGGCGCCGTGGGGTGGTGGATGGTCAAGAGCGGTCTTGAGGGCCGCGTCCTGGTCGCGCCGGAGCGTCTGGCGACGCACCTGGGTCTCGCGCTCATCCTGCTGTGCGCCTTGATATGGACCGGACTGGAGGCCTGGGCGGGCGAGGCGACGGAGCCGCAGCGTCGCCGGGATGGCTGGCGCGTCGCGGCCGGGCTGTTCGCGGCTGGGGTTTATCTTCAATGCCTGTTGGGCGCCCTGGTTGCCGGTAACCAGGCCGGGCTGCTCAACGCCGATTGGCCCTTGATGTCCGGTCGACTGTTTCCCGCTGATTACGGGCAAGGCGGGTTGTGGTCGACCTTCGCTCACGGGGCGGCCGCGGTTCAGTTCAACCACCGCCTGCTGGCGTATGCGCTGACCGTCTTCGCCCTGGGCCTGGTTTGGGCCGCAACGCGTTCGGAGAAGGTAGCGCGCGCGTTACGCAACCTTTGCATAACCATCGGCATGGTGGCTTGCGTCCAGGCCGTTTTGGGGGTTTCAACCCTGTTGACGGTGGTCGCCCTGCCGATTGCCGTGCTCCACCAATTGACGGCGACCGTGCTTCTGTCGTTCGCGGTCGCCCTGGCGTGGCGCGCGCGACGAATTTGATATGGTATCATATTACCGCATCGAAAGTCTTTAGGAAATTCGGCGGGTTGAAGGCGGTTTTCGAACGCGAACGCCTTGACACCAACCGCCCACGCCTTTAACAGCCGCGCCTCAATCCCGAGCGTCGCCCCCAAGCGGCGCTCACCTTTTTTGCGGACAAATTCCATGATCACCAAGACGACCTCCCATGCCAAGGCGGCGACGGTCGAGAAGGCCTGGATCCTGATCGACGCCCAGGACGCGATTGTCGGGCGCCTCGCCAGTTTCATCGCCATGCGTCTGCGCGGCAAGCATCGCGCCGACTACACGCCCAACGTCGATTGCGGCGACAATGTCGTGGTCATCAACGCCGACAAGGTGAAGTTCACCGGTCGCAAACTCGAACAAAAGACCTATTACTGGCACACCGGACACCCCGGCGGGGTCAAGGAACGCACCGCCGGCAAGATTCTCGACGGCCGTTTCCCCGAACGCATCCTGGAGAAGGCCGTGGAGCGCATGCTGCCCAAAGAGAGCCCGCTCGCCCGCAAGCAGATGACCCACCTGAAACTCTACAACGGCGCCGAGCACCCCCATGAGGCGCAAAGCCCGACGACGGTGGATTTCGCCGCCCTGAACACCAAGAACGCCCGGAGCCAATAATCATGACCGAATCACACGGCCTTGAGGCTCTGCAGAGCCTGTCGTCCAACCCCGCGCCCGAAGCGGTGCGTGAACCGCAGATCGACAAGGACGGTCGCGCCTACGCCACGGGCAAGCGCAAGAACGCCGTCGCCCGCGTTTGGATTAAGCCGGGCCGCGGCACGATCACCATCAACGGTCGCGATCAGGAAACCTATTTCGCCCGCCCCGTGCTGCGCATGATGCTCGCTCAGCCGATGCAGGTGACCGATCGCGTCGGCCAGTTCGACGTTGTCGCCACCGTGGAGGGCTCGGGCCTGTCGGGTCAGGCCGGCGCGGTGCGCCACGGCATTTCCAAGGCCCTGACCTACTATGAGCCCGGCCTGCGCGCGCTCCTGAAACCGCACGGCTTCCTAACCCGCGACAGCCGCGTGGTGGAGCGTAAAAAGTACGGCAAGGCCAAGGCCCGCCGCAGCTTCCAGTTCTCCAAGCGCTAACCGGCGAACCTTTTTCAAATCGCCAAGGGCGCTTCGGTTTGGACCGGGGCGCCCTTTTTCTTTATGGACCATTCAGCAGGAGCGAGCGGCGATGGTCGCCAGGGTGTTCATCGACGGAGAGGCCGGAACTACGGGCCTGCGCATTCGCGAGCGCCTGGAGGGCCGCGCCGACCTGCAACTGATCAGCATTGAACTGGCGCGGCGCAAGGATCCCGCCGCTCGGCAGGGCTGCCTCAACGGCGCCGATCTGGTCATTCTGTGCCTGCCCGACGCCGCGGCGCGGGAAGCGGTGGTCCTGATCGACAATCCGACGGTCAAGGTGATCGACGCCTCCACCGCGCACCGGGTCGCGCCAGGCTGGGTGTATGGTTTTCCGGAGATGTCCCAGGCGCAGCGCTCCATCGTGGCCGGCGCCACGCGGGTCAGCAATCCCGGTTGCTATCCGACCGGCTTCATCGCCCTCGTCAAGCCCTTGATTGACGAGGGACTGCTGCCCGAGACTTGGCCGGTGACCGTCGGTGCCGTCTCCGGCTATTCCGGCGGCGGCCGCTCGATGATCGCCGAGTTCGAAGATGCGGCCTCACCCGACTTTACCCATGCCGCCTACCGGATCTATGCGACGAACCTCGCCCACAAACATGTCGCGGAAATGGGCGTCTATACGGGCTTGGCGACCGCGCCCCTGTTCACGCCGGCAGTCGGACGGTTTCATCAAGGCATGATCGTCGAGGTTCCGTTGCACCTTGCGGCGCTACCGATGACGCCGAAACTCGCCGATCTCCATGCGGCGTTGAGTGCAGCCTATGCCGACGAGGCCTTCGTCCGCGTGGCGTCGCTGGAAGAGTGCGCGGCGACCGCCAATCTCGATCCCGAAAAACTGAACGGAACCAACATGATGGAGCTCTATGTTTTCGGCTCCGACACGCTCGGCCAGGCCCGGCTCGTCGCCGTCCTCGATAACCTTGGCAAGGGCGCATCCGGCGCAGCGGTGCAGAACCTCAATCTGATGCTGGGCCGACCGGAGGGGGAGGGACTCGCACTCCCGGCTTGATCTACGCCGTCGGAAAGCCGATCTAGGCGACATGGCTCTGGTCATAGACAAAACTTCTGCGCGCGGCCTTCGTCATCCGGAAAAGCAGGCGCGGGCCGATACGCCGGTTCTGCGCAAACCGGCGTGGTTGCGCGTCCGCGCGCCAGGCTCTGTGGGCTACAACGAGACGCGGCGGATCGTAAAGGAGCACGGTCTTGTCACCGTTTGTGAAGAAGCGGCCTGCCCTAACATCGGCGAATGCTGGAGCCAATCGCACGCCACGATGATGATCATGGGCGAGACGTGCACGCGGGCTTGCGCTTTTTGTAATGTTTCCACGGGTTTGCCCGGATCTCTGGATGCCGACGAGCCGCGCCGGGTCGGCGCGGCGGTGGCGATGATGCGGCTCAAGCACGTGGTCATCACGTCGGTCGATCGCGACGATCTTTCCGACGGCGGCGCGGCGCATTTCGCCGCCACGGTCAGTGCCATTCGCGCCGCCGCGCCCGCCGCGACCATCGAGATCCTCACCCCTGATTTCCTGCGCAAGCCGATAGCGGCGGCGCACGCGGTGATCGATTCGGGTCCGGACGTCTTCAACCACAATCTGGAGACGGTGCCGCGGCTCTATCTCTCGATCCGCCCGGGCGCGCGTTACTATCAGTCAATGCGTCTGCTGGAGCGGGTCAAGGAACGGGCGCCGGACATGTTCACCAAGTCCGGCCTGATGGTCGGCCTTGGCGAAACCAAGGAAGAGGTGATGCAGGTGATGGACGACATGCGCGTCGCCGGCGTCGATTTCCTGACCATCGGCCAATATCTGCAGCCCACGCGCAAGCACGCGCCGATCGACCGGTTCGTTGAGCCGGAGGAATTCGCCGCCCTGGAGACTATCGCCCGCTCGAAGGGGTTCCTGATGGTTTCAGCCAGCCCGCTGACGCGATCGTCTCACCACGCCGGCGGGGATTTCGCCCGCCTTAAGGCGGCGCGTCTGGCGCGCCAGGCCGCCTGATCGGCTCCATTGCGCCAGAGCCTGACGCGCCGTTTGCCCTATACGCCACAGCAGCTCTTCGAGTTGGTCGGCGACGTCGAACGCTATCCGCAGTTCGTGCCGTGGATCACAACGCTGACGACATGGAATCGGCGCGAAGCCGGGGAGGGTGTAACCACGTTCGACGCCCAAGCGCACGTGCGCTTCGCCATCATCCACGAGCGGTTCATCACCCGCGTCACCCTGAACGCCGCGGCGCTTGCGGTGGACGTCGCACTCATTTCTGGGCCGTTCACCCGACTTGAGAATCACTGGCGGTTCGCCGCCGATGGCGAGGGGACCAGCTTGAGCTTCGAGATCGACTTCGAATTCGGTTCACGCCGTCTGGAGCGAATTCTCGCCGCCAATTCTGCCTATGCCGTCGCTCGTCTGGTCGGTTGTTTTGAAGACCGCGCGGCGGCGTTGTATCAATGAGCCGCGCGCGACTCGCGGCGCCTCGGAGGTAGGACATGGATGTATCGCGACCACCGATCTGGCTGATGAAGACCGAACCGGCGAAGTATTCCTACGCCGATCTGGCCCGCGACGGCCGCACGGTATGGGACGGCGTACGCAACAACCAGGCCGCCCTCTACTTGAAGGCGATGAAGGTAGGCGATTTGGCTTTTATCTATCATTCCGTAAGCGATTTGGCGGTGGTCGGCGTCGCGCGCATCGTGCGCAAGGCCTTCATCGATCCGACCGACCCGGCTGGGCGCTTCGTCGCGGTCGAGATCGCCCCTGACATAAGTTTGGCCAAGCCCGTGCCGCTCGCCGACCTGCGCGCCAATTCGAAGCTGGCCGGTATGGCCATGTTCCGCCAGTTCCGCCTTTCCGTTTCACCGGTGACGCCGGACGAGTCGCGGGTGATCCTGGCGATGGGCGCGGGTTAGCCGCCTAGCGCAACCGTTCGCGCAGCATTTCCAATGCTACCTGGACTGCGGCCATCTGGACTTCCCAGCGGGTTTCAAACTCGAACATTTCCAGCCGGTGATGCACCGACTGGTTGGCTCTGGCGGTGGCGAAGTGAACCGTGCCGACCGGCTTGAGCGGCGATCCGCCGTCTGGGCCGGCCACCCCGGTGATCGAAACGGCGACGTGGGCGTGCGAGTGCTCGACGGCGCCTTCGGCCATCATCCGCGCCACCGGCTCGGACACCGCGCCCAGATCGGCGATCATATCGCCCGATATGCCCAGCAATTCCTGCTTGGCGCGGTTGGTGTAGGCGACGAACCCGCGTTCGAACACGTCTGACGCGCCCGGGATGGAGCAGATTGCGCCTGCCACCAAACCGCCGGTGCAACTCTCCGCCGTCACGATCCGCAGCGACCGCGCGCGCGCATCATCGATCACCAATCGGGCGAGCGTTTCGATTTCCAAAGAGAACATTTATCAATACCCTTTTGATATCCTGTAACTAACCCGGCACGGATATTGACACCGCCGCCTGCGCGGCCAGACCTTCGCCGCGACCGGTAAAGCCGAGCTGTTCGGTGGTTGTCGCCTTCACGCTAACCTGATCGACGTTCAAACTCAGCAGTTCGGCCAACCTCTCGCGCATGGCCTGACGATGCGGTTTGATCTTAGGCGCCTCGCAGATCAGGGTCACGTCGACATTGTTGATCACCCCGTCGCGCGCGGCGATGAGGGCGGCGGCGTGGCGCAGGAAGACCGTCGAGTCGGCCCCTTTCCACCGGGGGTCGGTCGGGGGAAAGTGATCGCCGATGTCGCCTTCGCCGATGGCGCCCAGCAGGGCGTCGGTGAGTGCGTGCAGGCCGACGTCCGCGTCGGAGTGGCCGATGAGGCTGTGGTTGTGCGCGATCTTAACTCCGCACAACCAGACGCCGTCGCCCTCGCCGAACCGGTGTACGTCAAATCCCTGACCGATCCGGATTACGCGCTGAGGCCTCGCCAATTGTTCGGCCATGACGAAATCCTCAGGATAGGTGAGCTTGAACAACATCGGATCGCCGCGCGTCAGGGCAATTCGCCCGCCAGCCCGCTCCACCACCGCCAGATCGTCGGTGGGCGCCTCGCCCGGCGCCCAGGCGTCATAAGCGGCGCTGATGACGCCAAGATGAAAGGCCTGCGGCGTCTGCGCGCGCCACAGACTATCACGCGGCGCGGTGGTTACGGCGCCCGAGGCGCTGCGCGCCTTGAGCGTGTCGGTGACCGGCAGGGCGGGCGCAGCGCCATCGGTGCCTCCGAGCGCGGCGATCAGGGCCAGGATGTGCTGGTTGGTGAGAAACGGTCGCGCGGCGTCATGGATCAGCACGATCTCGTCGGCGCCGGGCCCCAGCGCCGCCAGGCCGGCCTTGACCGAATCGGCGCGCGTCGCCCCGCCTTGAACGAGCAACCAGCCGGACAGGCCGGCGAAGGCTCGCACGGCCTCATCGGCGCCGTTGGCGGAAACAACGACCACCACGCGCCGTGCGCCGGCGGCTTGAAACGCCTCCAGCGACCACCGTGCGACGGGCCGTCCGGCCAGGGCACGCCACTGCTTGGGCTCGCCCGCGCCGGCGCGTTCTCCCGAGCCTGCGGCGACAATGATGGCTGAAAACGTCATGCGATCCGCTTATAGGGGCGCCGCAGCGGCGGAAATAGGTGGTTTCAACCGCGCTGGCCAATGGGCTATCGTCGGGCGCCGCGCAACCAAATCGCAACATAGGAAAACCTCATGGCCTCCAGGATCGCCGAAGACCCGCGTATCGACCCCAGGATCAAGGCCATGTTCGGCGCTATGCCGATGGCGCCGGTCCGTGACGTGGCCGACCGCGAAGAGTTGCTCGCGATCATGAATTCGGACGCCGCCAAGGCGCAGGGAACTGGGCTTCAGGTCATGCTCGAAATGATGGACAGTGAGGCGCTGACGCCGTCGGCGAATTTCGACATCAGCACCGAGAAGGTTCAATCCGCGCCGGACGGCAACTGGATCAACATCCAGTTCATCCGCCCTCGCACCGCCGAGCGCCTGCCGTGCGTCTACTATATTCACGGCGGCGGCATGCAGATGCTCTCCTGCTACTACGGCAACTATCGCTCTTGGGGCAAAATGATCGCCGCGCAGGGCGTCGCCGTGGCCATGGTCGATTTTCGCAATGCGATCACGCCGTCCTCGATCCCCGAGGTGGCGCCGTTCCCGGCTGGGCTGAATGACTGCGTTTCCGGTGTAAAATGGCTGCGCGCCAACGCCGCGACCTTGAACATCGATCCCGCGCGGATCGTCATCGCCGGTGAGAGCGGGGGCGGAAACCTGACCCTCGCCACCGGACTGAAGCTCAAGCAGGACGGCGACATCGGCTTGATCAAAGGCCTGTACGCTCTGTGCCCCTATATCGCCGGCGAGTGGCCGCTGCCGCAGAATCCGTCTTCAACGGAAAACAACGGCATCTTGCTGGACCTGCACAACAACAATGGCGCCATGGGCTATGGCATTGAGGCGTGGCGCGCGCGCGATCCGCTGGCGTGGCCGGGCCACGCCTCGGCCGACGACGTCAAAGGCCTGCCGCCAGTGGTGATCAGCGTCAACGAGTGTGATCCGCTGCGCGATGAAGGGATCAATTTCTATCGGCTGCTGATCCAAAGTGGGGTCAGCGCCCGGTGCCGGCAAGTGATGGGGACCGTGCACGGCACGGAGGTTTTCCCGATCTGCTGCCCGGACATCAGTCGCGCGACCGCCCGCGATATCGCCGATTTTTGCGCCAACTGACCAGGGCGGGTTTACCCGGGGATCATAATTGCCTAAAGAGTAGGCATTGTGGATGATCAAAAATTCAGCAACCATATGAATATCGGCGGCGTCGATGTTCTCGGCCGGGTCTGGCTGGCCCCCATGACTGGCGTCACCGACCTGCCGTTTCGCCAGGTCGCGGCGCGGCTGGGGGCGGCCTACGTCGCCACCGAAATGGTCGCGTGCCAGCAGTTCGCGGCGGCCCGGCCCGAAGTGGTTCGCCGCGCCGCCGTCGGCGAAGGTCTGCCCTTGATGGTGGTCCAGCTCGTGGGCGGCGACCCGGACGCGGTCGCCAAGGGCGCGACGCTGGCGACGGAGGCAGGCGCGCATATTATCGATCTTAATTTCGGCTGTCCCGCCAAGACGGTCACCGGGGTCGCCTGCGGTTCAGCCATCATGCGCGATCTCGACCAAGCCGAACGCCTGATTTCCGCCGCTGTGGACGCCACCGACGCGGCGGTGACCGTCAAGATGCGGTTGGGCTGGGATGATGCGGCGCGCAACGCACCCGAACTTGCGATCCGGGCGCAGGGCGCCGGGGCGAGGGCGTTGACTGTCCACGGTCGCACCCGCCGTCAGTTCTATAAGGGCGTCGCCGACTGGCAGGCCGTGGCCGAGGTCAAGGCGGCCGTGACCATTCCGGTGATCGTCAACGGCGACATCGTCGATCTGGACGCGGCGCGGCAGGCCCTTGCCCAATCGGGGGCGGATGCGGTGATGATCGGTCGCGGCGCCCTGGGGCGACCGTGGATCGCCGCCCATCTCGAAGCCGCCCTCGAGGGGCGCCATGTGGCTGAGCCAGGCCCGGCGGAACGCGCGCGGATTGTCATCGACCACCTGGACGGGAGTGTGCGGTTTTACGGTGAACGCCGCGGCCTGCGCATGTTTCGCAAGCACCTGGCTGCCTATGTCGACGCGGCGCCCTGGCCGGTCGCGGCCGAAGCGCGACGCAATGCCCGGGCCCGACTGTGCGGGCTTGAAACGGCAAGCGAAGTCGCTGCCGCGCTCTGCGCCCTGTGGTTGGAACGGCCTGATCGGATGGCGGCGTGAGAGAGGCGCCCGAACATCGCCGCGCCGCCGCGTTCGATCTGTGGCCGCAGGCGGCGCTGCTCCTGGATGGCGCTGGAACTATGACAGCGGCGAACGAGGCGGCCGAGCAACTCTTCGGCCAGGGCTTGTCCATGCTCGCGCGTCATACCGTGCAAAGTGCTCTGCCGCCGGGCGCCGAACTGGCCGCTCTGGTTGATCGCTGCATCGCCGAGAACGGCGCCGTGCGCGAGCGGGAGGTCGAGATCGAGGTGCTAGGACAGCCGACGTTTACCGCCGATGTGGCCGCCACACCTCTGTCAGACGGGACAATCCTGCTCACCGTACACGTGCGCGGCGCCACCTCCGGCGTTGACCGCACGGCTGACCCCGCCGGTCTGCGCTCGGTCATGGGTTTGGGCGAAATGCTCGCCCACGAGGTGAAAAATCCGCTCGCCGGTATTCGCGGGGCGGCGCAACTGCTCAAAGCGAGCGCCGGCGCGGAAGACATCCCCCTGGCTCAGTTGATCGTCGATGAGACCGACCGCATTCGTCGACTGATCGATCGGATGGAGGCCCTCTCCGGCGATGATCCGCCGGAGCGATCGGCCGTCAATATCCACCAGGTGCTCGACCGCGTGCGCGCCCTGGCGGCCAACGGTTACGCCGATGGGTTGGCGCTGAAGGAGCAATATGATCCCTCCTTGCCGCCCGCGTGGGGCGAAGAGGACCAGTTGATCCAGGTCTTTCTCAATTTAACCAAGAACGCCGCAGAGGCCGCTCGAGCGCGGGGCGATGGTCGCGGCGAGATTTCAATAACCACGGCCTATCGTCACGGTGTGCGCATTCGTGGGGCCGACGGCGCGACCATCCACGGCGGCCCGCTCGAGGTGCGGGTCATCGACAATGGCGTGGGCGTGCCGCGCCGGCTGCGCGACCATCTGTTCGAACCGTTCGTCACGACCAAGGCGCAGGGGGCCGGCCTTGGCCTCGCGCTGGTGTCCAAACTGGTCGCCGGGCATGGCGGCTTGATTGATTTCGAATCCGAACCGGGGCGCACGGTCTTCCGGGTTTTGCTGCCGGCGGCGCCCGCCGCGGCGCTTGAAGAGGCTATGTCGGCATGAGCGGGCCCACGCAGAAGATCCTGATCGCCGATGACGATTCGTCAATCCGGCTGGTGCTCAGCCAGGCCTTCACCCGTCTGGGCTATGATGTGCGGGCCACGGGCAATACCGCGACCTTGCTCAAGTGGGTGACGGACGGCGACGGCGAGCTGGTGATCACCGACGTCGTCATGCCCGATGAAAACATCTTCGACGTGCTTCCACGTATTCGTAAACAGCGCCCCAAGCTGCCGGTCATCGTGATGAGCGCGCAAAATACCCTGCTGACCGCCATCAACGCCGCCGAGCTGGGCGTGTTCGACTACATTCCCAAACCATTCGACCTTGACGACATGGCGGCCCTGGTCCGGCGCGCCCTGGCGAGGCCGGCGGATCGGGAGGCGACCAAGGCGCAGGCGCTGGCGGTGCGGGACGAGCGCCTGCCACTGATCGGTCGCTCGGCGCCGATGCAGGAGGTTTATCGCACCATTTCGCGCCTGGTGGGCGCGGACCTGACCGTGCTCATTCTGGGCGAATCCGGCTCGGGCAAGGAACTGGTGGCGCGGGCCCTGCATGACCTTGGCCGCCGCCGAGACGGGCGCTTCGTGGCGATCAATCTGGCCGCCATTCCGCGCGGACGAGTGGACACCGAACTTTTTGGTCAGGGTGACGGCGAGATGGGGCGATTGGCCGAGGCCGATGGCGGCACGTTGTTTCTCGATGAGATCGGCGACATGCCGCTGGACGCCCAGACCCGGCTGTTGCGGGTGTTCGACGGCGCCGATCCGGCGATCAATCCCAGAACCGGACGAAAGCCGAACGCCCGGGTAATCGCGGCGACCAACCGCGACCTTCGGTCCTTGATCTCGCAGGGCTTGTTCCGCGAAGACCTGTATTTTCGCCTCAACGTCGCCCCCATCCGCGTTCCGCCCCTGCGGGAGCGCACCGAGGATATTCCCGAGCTCGCGCGAGCTTTTTTGCTGCGCGCCAGCCGCGAGGGTCTGCCGTCGAAGACCATCGATCAGGCGGCGCTCGACCGGCTAAAACTACATCCCTGGCCTGGCAATGTGCGCGAGTTGGAAAACCTGATCCGTCGCGTCTGCGCCCTCTATGGCGAGGAGATCATCGGCGCCCGGATCATCGAACGCGAGTTGACCGAACAGGTCCGCGCGCCCGTCGGCGACGAACCGGACACTCTGTCGAAATTGGTCGAGCGCAATCTCGCCTCTTATTTTGCCTCTCAGCCGGACGGCGTGCCGCCGCAGGGGCTCTATGACCGGGTCCTCGCCGATATCGAGCGGCCACTGTTTCAACTCACCCTCGCGGCCACGCGCGGCAACCAGATGCGGGCTGCTGAAGTGCTTGGGCTCAATCGCAACACCCTGCGTAAACGCCTCAGCGATCTGGGGATTGAAAAGGCCAAGGCCGCCAAGTGACGTCACCGATTCCGATTGTCATCTTCGACGAAATTGATTCGACCAACGCCGAAGCCCGGCGCAGGGCCGAAGCGGGCGAGGGGGGGCCGGTCTGGTTCATCGCCGCCCGTCAGAGCGCGGGACGCGGACGGCGCGGGCGGGTCTGGGACACCAGCCTCGGCAACCTCGCCGCTACCTACCTTTTCACCAGCGCCCGGGCCCCCGCCGAGGTGGCGCAGATCTCGTTCGTCGCAGCCCTGGCCGTTGCGGATTTGGCGAGCACCTTCGCGCCGGCTCACCTCGTCACCCTCAAATGGCCCAACGACACGCTGATCGCGGGGCGCAAGACGGCGGGGATTCTGGTGGAGTCCGGTCCCGCGCCCGCCGGAGGGCTGTGGGTTGCGGTCGGCATCGGGGTCAATCTGGCGCATGCCCCGCAAGGATTGACGTCGTGGGCCCTGCCGCCGACATTTCTAGGCGAGTATGGCCGCACGCCGACGCCCACCCAGGCCCTGACAGTGTTGAGCGATGCGTTTGAGCGCCGGCGGACGGTCTGGGAGCGCGAAGGTTTCGCCACAATCGCCGCGGACTGGACGGCCACGGCGCATGGTCTCGGCGAGCGTTGCGTGGCGCGCCTGCCGAGCGAAACCATCGAAGGGATCGCCGAGGGACTCGACGCGGACGGCGCGCTCAGGCTTAGAACACGGGGGGGCTCCGTGCGCAGAATCACCGCCGGAGACGTGTTTTTCTAGGAAACGAGGGGCTGCTCCATGTTGTTGGCCATCGAACAGGGCAACACCAACACCCTTTTTGCCGTGTACGACGGTGAAACGTGGGTCGCGCAATGGCGGGCGGCCACCGAGGCCTCGCGCACGGCCGACGAATACGCGGTGTGGCTGTCGCAACTCCTGGCCATGACCGGGTTGGCGATGAGTGCTATCGACGCCTGCGTTATTTCTAGCGTCGTGCCGCAATCCATCTTCAACCTGCGCAATCTGGCGCGGCGGTATCTCAATGTCGAACCGATGATTGTCGGCGAAAATGTCGATCTGGGCATAGCCATACGTATCCAAAAGCCCTCCGAGGCCGGGGCGGACCGGCTAGTCAACGCCATTGGCGCGCACATGGTTTATCCCGGCGCCCTGCTGATCGTGGATTCCGGCACCGCGACGACCTTTGACGTGGTCGGCGCGGACGGCGCGTTTGAAGGCGGGGCCATCGCGCCTGGCATCAATCTCTCCATGCAGGCCCTGCATGAAGCGGCGGCGCGGCTGCCAAGAATCGCCATTCAGAAACCCGCGCACGTCATCGGCAAGGGTACGGTCGAGGCCATGCAGTCTGGGGTGTTCTGGGGCTATGTGTCCCTCATCGAAGGCTTGGTCGCGCGGATCAAGGCCGACTATGGCGCGCCCCTGACCGTGATCGGCACCGGCGGCATTGCTTCGCTGTTCGAAGGGGCGACCAAGGCCATCGATCACTTCGATCATGACCTCACCATCCTTGGCCTACTCGAAATCGTGCGCCGCAATCCCCATTTGCGCCAACCATGACCAATTCTCCCGCGCCCGCCGACGAACTCGTATTCCTCCCCTTGGGTGGCTCGAACGAGATCGGCATGAACTTCAACCTTTACGGCTACGGTCCGCCGCGCGCCCGCAAATGGATCGTCGTCGATCTGGGCGTCACCTTCGGGGACCAGACGACGCCGGGGGTGGAGATCATCCTGCCCGATCCGACCTTCATCGAGGAATACGCCAAGGACATCCTCGGTATCGTTCTGACCCACGCCCACGAAGACCATATTGGCGCCGTCGCCTGGTTGTGGCCGCGCCTCAAGGCGCCCCTCTACGCGACGCCGTTCACCGCCTTTCTGCTACGGGAAAAACTGCGGGAAAAAGGTTTGCTGGACGAAGCGAAGATCACCGAGGTCGCTTTGGGCGGGACGCTCAAGCTTGGTCCGTTCGACCTCACCCTTCTGACCCTGACCCACTCTATCCCGGAGCCCAATGGCGTCGCCATCCGCACACCGCTGGGCACGATCCTGCACACTGGCGACTGGAAGATCGATCCCGACCCGATCACGGGCGCCAAAACTGATGAAGACGCCATCCGCGCCCTGGGCGACGAGGGCGTGCTGGCCATGGTATGTGACTCCACCAATGTGTTCGTAGACGGGGAAGCCGGTTCTGAAGCCGACGTGCGCACCACACTCAACGCCTTGATCGGAACGCTCAAAGGCAAGGTCGCGGCCGCCTGTTTCGCCTCCAATGTGGCGCGAATGGACACCATCATCCGCGCCGCCGCGGCCAACGGCCGGCGGGTGTGTCTGGTCGGCCGCTCGATGATCCGCATGTCGCAGGCGGCCCGTTCCGTGGGCCTGCTGAACGATGTTGGGCCTTTCCTGAACGACGCCGAAGCCAAAAATTTTCCCGGCGATAAAATTCTTTATCTGTGCACTGGCAGCCAAGGCGAGCCCCGCGCCGCCCTTTCACGGATGGCGGACGGCAGCCACCCGCATGTGAAACTGGGCGCGGGCGATTCCTGCATATTTTCATCGCGGATCATTCCGGGTAATGATGTGCCGATCCGCAATCTGCAGAACAAGCTCGCCGACCGCGGCGTGCGGCTCTACACCGAGCGCGATCACCCTGGCATCCACGTCTCCGGCCACCCCTGCCGCGACGAACTCAAGCGGATGTACCAGTGGGCTCGCCCGGCCATAGCGATTCCGACGCACGGCGAGCGGCGCCACCTCCTCGAACACGCCGCCTTAGCGCGCGATCTTCAGGTCGGTCAGGCGCTTGCGCCGCGCAACGGCGACATGGTCCGCCTGGCGCCGGGCAGCGCGATGGTGATCGACGAGGTCCCCGCGGGGCGTTTGTACATCGACGGCGGCGTGGTCACGCCGGAGAACGGCGACGCCCTGCGCGAACGGCGTCACGCGGCGACCAATGGCATGCTCACCGTCAGCGTCGCCCTGGACGGCCGCAGCTCTCTGGCGTCGGGCCCGCAGGTGCGCTGCCTGGGCATGCCCGGCGATGACGACTATTCGGTTGGCGACGCCGCCGACGACCTCGCCGACGAGGCCCGCCATGCCTTCCATCGCTTGTCTCCCGATGAGTGCGACGACGACGACGCGGTGGAGGCGGCATTGTCCCGCGCGGTGAAGAAAGCCGCCTTCCGCATTTGGAAACGCCGCCCGATTGTGGAAACAACGGTCCTCAGGGTGTAGTTGTCGTTTCCGCCCGCGACGGTGGAAGGATTTCGGAGCGTCTCAACCATGATCGGCAAGTTAAACCACGTCGGCGTCGCCACGCCTTCCATCGAGGAGTCGTGGAAACTGTATCGTGACGTGCTTGGCGTCACCGACATTACCGATAAGCGCGCCCTGCCTGAACAGGGCGTGTGGGTTTCGTTCGTCAACCTGCCAAACGCCCAGATCGAATTGATTGAGCCCTATGGCGAAGCCTCGCCAATTCACGGCTTCTTGGCCAAGAACCCGCGCGGCGGCCAGCATCATGTCTGTTTCGAGGTTGCCGATATCATCTCAGCCCGCGACGACATGCGCGCCAAGGGCGCCGCGGTGCTCGGCAACGGCGAGCCGCGCATCGGCGCGCACGGCGTACCGGTGATCTTCGTACACCCCAAGGATATGGGCGGCGTGCTGGTTGAGTTGATGCAAACGCCTGGGGACGCGCGCTGACGTGACCTTCGAAAGCGGCATAGCTATTTACCTGACGATCTGGTGGACCATTTTGTTCGCCGTTTTGCCGCTGGGCTCGCGCAGTCATGCCGAGGAGGGAATTCCGGTTCCCGGCGGCGGCGATCCGGCCTCGCCAGTCAATCCCAACCTGAAGCGCAAGTTCATCACTACGACCTGGGTGTCGGCGATCATCTTCGCTATGCTTTGGGCGGTGTTGCGGTTCCACCTTGTCACCCTGCCAAGCTTCCCCGGCTCGCACTGAGCGATTGCCCCCCTTTTAGGATGTGTCGCCTATGCGCCTGTCGCGCTTTTTTCTGCCTGTTCTGAAGCAAACCCCGTCCGAGGCGCAGATCACCTCGCACCGGCTGATGTTGCGCGCCGGCATGATTCGCCAAGAGGCGGCGGGCATCTACGCCTGGCTGCCGCTCGGCCACCGGGTCCTGCGCAAGATCGAGCAGATCGTGCGCGAGGAAATGGATCGTGCCGGGGCGGTCGAGTTGCTGATGCCGACCCTTCAACTGGCGGACCTGTGGCGCGAAAGCGGCCGCTATGACGCCTATGGCGCCGAGATGCTGCGCATCACCGACCGCCACGAGCGCGAAATGCTGTACGGACCGACCAATGAGGAGATGATCACCGAGATTTTCCGCGCTTCGGTGAAATCCTACAAACAGTTACCGCTCAATCTTTATCACATCCAATGGAAGTTCCGCGACGAACAGCGCCCCCGTTTTGGGGTCATGCGCGGGCGCGAGTTCCTCATGAAGGACGCCTATTCCTTCGATCTGGATGAGGCGGCCGGGCGCGCGTCGTATGATCGGATGTTCGTCGCCTATCTGCGCCTCTTTGCCCGGATGGGCCTGAAAGCCGTGCCGATGAAGGCCGAAACCGGGCCGATCGGTGGGGAACTGAGCCACGAGTTCATCGTTCTGGCTCAAACCGGAGAGTCGGCGGTGTTTCTCGACAAGCGGATTTTGGACCTGCCCATCCCCGCTGATGACGTCGACTATCGCGGCGATCTGACGCCCGTCATCGACGCGTGGACCCATCTCTACGCCGCCACCGAGGACGTGCATGACGCCACCCGCTATGAGCGCGACACCGCCGAGGTGGACCGCATGACGGCGCGCGGCATTGAGGTCGGGCAGGTGTTCTTCTTCGGCGATAAATACTCCACGCCGATGAAGGCTACGGTCAGCGGCCCGGACGGTGCCGAAAGGCCGGCCCAGATGGGCAGTTACGGCGTCGGCGTTTCGCGTCTGGTCGGCGCGATCATTGAGGCAAGCCACGACGATGCCGGAATTATCTGGCCCGATACGGTCGCGCCCTATGGGGTGGGGATCATCAATCTGCGGGCCGGCGATGCGACGTGCGACGCCGCCTGCGAGAGCGCCTACGCCGCCCTGACCACCGTCGGCAAGGAGCCGCTGCTGGACGACACCGATGAGCGCCCGGGCGGCAAGTTCGCGGCCATGGATTTGATCGGCCTTCCCTGGCAATTGATCATCGGACCGCGCGGCCTCGCCGAAGGCATGGTTGAACTCAAACGCCGCGCGACGGGCGACCGCCAGACCCTGTCGCTGGACGCGGCGCTGCAGGTCATCTGTGGTTGAGAAAAGAGGCTTCTTCAGCTTTCCCTTCCGACAAAAGGGAGGGAGGAATCGCGTCATGACCCCCCGCCCGTTCAGCGCCTGGGAGCGCACAATCGCGCTTCGCTATCTGTTGACCAAGAAGAGCCATGGCGGCGTGGCGCTGATTTCGATCATCTCGTTCGCCGCAATCGCCCTGGCGGTCGCCGCGCTGATCATCACCATGTCGATCATGAACGGCTTTCGCACCGAACTGTCCGCCAAAATCCTTGGTTTCAACGGCCATGCCTATTTGGTCGGCGGGAATATGACCCCGGCGGACCGATTGGCCATGGTGAGGCGCATTCGCGCCGTCCCCGGTGTCGTCGAGGCCACACCGGTGGTGGAATCGCAGGCCCTTGTGCAGGGGCCAATGGCCGCCGCCGGCGCCGTGGTGCGTGGCATCGATCCGGCGGACCTGCGCGCCACGCCGATCATCGCCGGCAATATCAAGACCGGCTCGATGGCGGGGTTCGGCAAGGGTGATGAGGGCGGCGAAGAGGTGCTCGTTGGTCAGAAGCTCGCCGACACCCTGGGCCTCGCCGCCGGCGATCCTATTTCGATCATTTCGCCGTCGGGAGGATCGACCGCCTTTGGAACGCTGCCGCCACGCAAGACCTATGTCATCGGCGGTCTGTTTTCCGTTGGCATGAGTGAATACGACCAGACCTTCATCTACATGCCGCTCAATCAGGCCCAGTTGTTCTTCGGTCGCGACACCGCCGTGGACTTCATCGAGATTAAGCTCGACGATCCGGACAAGGCGCCGGGCATGAAGCACGCTCTGGCCGCCGCGGCCGGGCCGGGCGCCATCGTCAGCGACTGGACGGAGAAAAATCAGGCCTATTTCGGCGCCCTGCAAGTCGAGCGCAACGTGATGCGCATGATCTTCATGTTCATCGTCGCCCTGGCCGCCCTCAACATTATTTCCGGCCTGGTCATGCTGGTGAAAAATAAGGGGCGTGACATCGCCATATTGCGCACGATCGGCGCGGGGCGGGGAGCGATCCTGCGCATTTTCTTCATGTCCGGAGCCCTGATCGGCGTTGCCGGGACTTTGGCGGGTTTGGTGTTCGGCCTGGTCTTCTGCCTCAATATCGAAGCCATCCAACGATTCATTGAATGGGTGACCGGGGTGCAGGTGTTCAACGCCGACGTCTACTTCCTCGCTCACGTGCCGGCCAGGGTCGACTGGCTGGAGGTGACGCTGGTGTGCCTATGGTCTCTGTTCGCCGCCTTCAGCTTTACCCTACTGCCCGCCTGGCGCGCGTCGCGCCTCGATCCGGTGGAGGCTCTGCGCAATGAATAGCGCGCCGGTGCTGCACATTCGCCATCTGCGCCGCTCCTACGTCACCGGCGAAGGGAAAATTGACGTGCTGAAGGGCGCCAATCTCACGGTTGCGCCGGGCGAAATCGTCGGTCTGATCGGACCATCGGGATCGGGTAAGTCGTCCCTGTTACATGCGGCGGGTCTGCTTGAACGCCCGACTGGGGGCGAGATCGTCGTCGAGGGGCGCGATTGCGCCGATCTGAGCGACGCCGAGCGAACGCAGATACGTCTACGGACGATCGGTTTCGTTTATCAATTCCATCACTTGTTGCCGGAATTTAGCGCCTCCGAGAACATCACCCTACCGGCCCTAATCGCCGGCGAGTCCGTGGCCGAAGCTCGCACCCGGGCGCGGGATCTCCTTGAGTGGATGGGCCTGGGCGAGCGGCTCAACCATCGGCCGGGCCAACTTTCCGGCGGTGAACAACAGCGCGTCGCCGTCGCCAGGGCGCTGGTCAATCGTCCACGCCTCTTGCTGGCGGACGAGCCCACCGGCAATCTCGACCCTGAAACGTCCGGCGCCCTGTTCAAAATCCTGCACAAGCTGGTCCGCGCCACCGGCGTCGCCGCGCTGGTCGCGACCCACAATCTGGAGATGGCGGCGCACATGGACCGGGTGCTCGCCCTCAAGGACGGCAGGTTGGTGGCGCATCACTAGCGCTTAGGCCGCGCGCGCGGTCGAAATCACGTCGTCGGCCGCCCGGCCGGTCAGTTCGGCCAGATGATCGAAGGCGGCCTCGAAGGTCCCCAACCCTTGGGTCAGAGACCGGATTTCGGCGATCAGATCGTGACGCTCGCTCTGGGGCAGATAGGCCTCTATCGCGTCCCAGCCCGGCCAGCCGTCGCGCGGACCGAAGCCGAGGATCTGTCCGCGCCGCGCCGAAAGGGCGGCGTTGATATTGGCGATGGCGGTTGACGGCGCGAACACGCGCAACTTTTCGATGGGTTCAAGCAGACGCGAGCCGCAGGCCTTCAACCCCTCGTCAATGGCCAGCTTGCCGGCGATCCGGAAAGCCATTTCCGAGGAATCCACCGCGTGAAAGCCGCCGTCCACCAGGGTCACTTCCAAATCGACGACCGGAAAGCCAAATGGTCCCTTGGCGAGGCCGTCGCGCACGCCCTGCTCGACCGCCGGAATCCATTGCTTGGGTATCGCCCCGCCGGTGATCTTGCTGACAAAGGCGAAACCCTCGCCGCGGCCCCGCGGCTTGATTTCGATAGTGACATCGGCGAACTGGCCGTGGCCGCCGCTTTGTTTCTTGTGCCGCGCCTTCTTCTGCGTCCCACCGCGAATGGTCTCACGGTAGGGCGTCGCCGGTTTGCTGGTGGTGATATCGACGGTGTATCGCCGCTTCAACCGCTCCATCGCCAGGCGCACGTGCCCTTCGCCCTGACCCGACAACAGGACCTGGTGGTTTTCCACGTCGTGGGTCACGGAAAGGCCGGTATCCTCCTCCAGAAGCCGCGTCAGGGCGCCCGACAGACGCACGTCGTCCTTGCGATTGGCCGCGGCTATGGCCAGGGCGAAGAGGGGGCCACGCGGCTCACCGCCGATGCGCGGCTGGGCCTGGGCCCCCAGGCTGAGCACATCGCCTGCGCCGGCCGCCTCGATCTTGCCGATGGCGACCACATCGCCGATCTCGGCGATGGCGAGCTTTTTGTAGGCGGCGCCCTGAATTGATGACAGACCCCCGACGCGGCCTCGGTCCCCGTTGGGCAGGGTGACTTCCGAGCCGTCGGCAAGCCTGGCTCCGAACACCCGGGCGTAAGCGAGTTTGCCCGCCTGGCCGGTCCAAGTGCTATTGATAACCACCGCGCCCGATCCCCAAAATCCCAGACGGGCGGCGGCGCGCGCCGGAGCGGGGGTTTCGTGCCTCAACGCTTTGAGCAGGCGTCGCACGCCAAAGCCGTTCAGCGCCGAGCCGAAGAACACAGGAACGATCAGGCCCTCATTCATGTCGCGCACCAGATCGGCGAACACCAGATCGCGATCGGGCTGAACGTCCGATAGCAATTGTTCCATCAATTCATCATCAAAATCGGCGAGCTGCTCAAGCATGTGAAAGCGCGCGTCAGCTTCGGCCACGGCCAGATCGCCGGCCAGATCGGTCCGTTGCGAGGCTTGGCCCGGCCGCCAGACGAAGGCCCGCTCCAGCGCCAGGTCGACATAGCCGGACACCTTTTCGTTTTCGACGATCGGCAGTTGGCGGGCGACCAGCGGGACGGCGCTGATCGGCTTTAGGGCCGCCAGAAGATCCCCCAACGATCCACGCGCCTGATCCATCTTGTTGATGAACAGCGCGCGCGGCGTGCCCAGAGTCTCAAGCTGGCGCATGATCGGTTGCAACAGCGAGGCCTTGGCCGCCTCCGGCTCGGCGACGATCAGGGCCAGATCGACCGCCGCCAGGGCCGCGTCGGCTTCCGCGGCCAATTCCAGGGAACCCGGACAATCGATCACCGCGTAGTGGTCGCCCATGAAGTCGAAGCCGGCCAGATTGAGTTCAACCGAATGGCCGCGCGCCTTGGCCTCGGGACTGAAATCGCCGACTTTGCGATCGGGCGACCCGGCCGCCTGAAGCATGGCTTCCAGAAGCGCGGTCTTGCCGCTTCCTGTCGGCCCAACCAGGGCCAAGGCCCGGACCCCTGCATCCCGAGCGACCATACGCCGTCCTCCCGCAGCTACCGGGGCAAACCTACGCCTAGTTTCAGGGCTGTGGGAAGGGGGCGATGCGCGCGATACCTATGCGCAGGGCTTACCCGCCCATCATCTTGCGAAACGCCGCCCGGTCGGTGATCCGCGCCGCATAAGCCTTGAGCACCGGGGTTTCGGCGACCATCTTGGACATCATCATGAAATTCAGCCCGCCGCCCAGCATGATGTCCACCGCCGAAAACGTATCGCCGAGGAAATAGTCGCGCGTCGCCAGATGGGCGTTGAGCACCGCCTCCACCTCGTCCGCCGGCGCCCACCCCATGGCCCCAGGCACATGCTTGATCTCGAACCGCCGGGAGATCAGCGCCGGCTCCATCACGCCTGGTCGATAGGCCAGCCAGGACAGGTATGCGCCGCGCGTCGCCTGGCCGGGCAGTGGTCCCATCGGAACCGTCCGGTATCTATCGGTTAGATATATTGCGATGGCGCTCGACTCGAACACCGTCTCGCCATCGTCGCTCAAGGCCGGGACCTTGCCGTGTGGATGAGGATTGGCCGGATCGCGCGCCCCGGTGCCATCGGGCCGGCGCCAGTCGACGTCATGGATCTCATACGGAATGCCGAGCTCCTCAAGGAGCCAGACAATGCTGGCCGCGCGGGTGTTGGGGGAATGGTGGAGGGTGATCATTGACGGACTGCATGGATTGAGTTTCGAGAGTAGAAATCTTGACATGAAATTCAGTATTGACATAGGAACGAAACAAGAACAATAACGAACCTCGAACATTATTGTCGGAGGATAACATCATGGTTCGGTTCGCTCGGGAGTCGTTGGCGCTTGCGTCGGTGGTCGGGTTCGTTTGGATGGTGTGTCAGGCGGCGCAGTTGGCGGCCTGAGTCGCTCAAAGCGTGAGGAGTTGAAGTCATGGCGGAGGAGGGGTTCGTTCACCTGAGGGTGCGCTCGGCCTATTCCCTGCTGGAAGGCGCGATCAAGACCGAGGCGATCGGCAAGCTGGCGGTGGCCGAGGCCATGCCGGCGGTGGCCCTGACCGACAGGGCCAATCTGTTCGGCGCGCTGGAGTTTTCCGTCCTTACCGCCGACCTGGGCGTGCAGCCGATTGTCGGCTGCGCCTTGCCAGTCACGGGCCTGGGCGCCGGATCGACGGAGCGCTGGGCGCAGACGCCGACCATCGTTTTGCTGGCCCAAAACGAGACCGGCTATCGCAATCTCTGCGAACTATCCTCGGCGGCGTTTCTGGAGGTGGAGGCGCACGAGGCGCCGCACATCACGTGGGCCAATATCGTCGAGCACGCCGAAGGCCTGATCGCGCTTTCCGGCGGAACCGACGGGCCGATCGATCCGCTGTTCGCCGCCGGTCGCGCCGCCGAAGGGCGCGCCGCCCTCGACGAGATGGGCCGGGTGTTCGGTCAGGGCTTTTACGTCGAACTTCAGCGCCATGGCATGGCCAGCCAGGCCGTTACGGAGCCCGGCCTGGTGGCCTGGGCTTATGACAGCGACGTCGCCCTGGTCGCCACAAACGACGTCCACTTCGCCAAGCCGCAGATGTGGCGGGCGCACGACGCGTTATTGTGCATCGCCGATGGGGCTTTTGTCGATCAGGAGGATCGCCGCCGGGTGACCCCGGAACATGCCTTCAAGAGCGCCGCCGACATGCGTCGCCTGTTCGCCGACCTGCCCGAGGCCTGTGACAACACCCTTGAGATTGCCCGGCGATGCGCTTTCATGGTCAAGAAGCGCGATCCGATCCTGCCGCGCTTTCCCACCCAAGGCGGCCTTTCCGAAGACGAGGAGCTGGCGCGACAGGCGCGCGAGGGCCTGCGCCGACGTCTGGACGCCGCCCCGCCGCCCGATGGCGAGGACGCCTATTGGGCGAGGCTGGAGCGCGAGATCGGCGTGATCCAGAGCATGGGGTTTTCCGGTTATTTCCTGATCGTGTCGGACTTCATGAAATGGGCGGTGGCGCACGACATTCCGGTCGGACCGGGGCGCGGTTCGGGGGCCGGCTCGGCGGTGGCCTGGTCTTTGCTGATCACGGGTATCGATCCTCTGCGTTTTGGCCTGATCTTCGAGCGGTTCCTCAACCCCGAGCGGGTGTCCATGCCCGACTTCGATATCGATTTTTGCCAGGACCGGCGCGAAGAAGTGATCGCCTATGTCCAGGCCCGCTATGGCGCCGATCGGGTGGCGCAGATCATAACCTTCGGGTCCCTGCAGGCGCGCGCCGTGCTGCGCGATGTTGGCCGGGTGATGCAATTGCCGCTCGGCCTGGTGGATCGCTTGGCCAAGATGATCCCCAACAATCCCGCGGCGCCGGTCACGCTGGCCAAGGCGATCGAGATCGAGCCGCGCCTGCAACAGGCCCGCCGCGACGACGAAGCGGTCGCCCAGGTGCTGGACGTCGCGCTGCAACTCGAGGGACTCTATCGCAACGCCTCAACCCACGCCGCCGGGGTTGTGATCGCCGATCGCCCGCTGACGCAGCTCGCGCCGCTCTATCGTGATCCGCGATCCAGCCTGCCGGCGACCCAGTTCAATATGAAATGGGTCGAGAGCGCCGGTCTGGTGAAGTTCGATTTTCTGGGACTGAAGACACTCACCGTCATCCATCGGGCGGTCAAACACCTGCAGAAACGCGGCGCCGGAATCGACTTGGAGCGCCTGGCGCTGGATGACACAACGACCTACGACCTAGTGTCGTCGGGCCAGACTGTCGGCGTGTTCCAGATGGAAGGGCAGGGCATGCGCGACACTCTGCGCAAGCTTCGACCGTCATCGCTGGAAGAGATTACCGCTCTGATTTCACTCTATCGGCCCGGGCCGATGGATTCCATTGACGAGTATGTGGATGTGAAGATGGGCCGCCGCCCGCTTTCCATCCTGCCTGGTCTCGAAGAGGTGCTCGCCGACACCTATGGCGTGATAGTCTATCAGGAACAGGTGATGAAGATCGCCCAGATCCTGGCGGGTTATTCGCTGGGCGAAGCCGACCTTCTGCGCCGCGCCATGGGCAAGAAGAAGAAGGAGGAGATGGACCTGCAGCGCGCCCGATTCCTATCGGGCGCCGCCGACAAGGGGCTAAGCCAAGTCGACGCCGAAGATATGTTCGAGCGCATGGCCAAGTTCGCCGGCTATGGGTTCAACAAGTGCCATGCCGCCCCCTACGCCCTGATCTCGTATCAAACGGCTTGGTTGAAGGCCAACGCGCCGGTGGAATTTTTCGCCGCGTCGATGGCTCTGGATCTGTCCAACACCGACAAGCTGGCGGTGTTCTATCAAGACGCCAAACGTCAGGGCGTCACCGTCCTACCCCCCGACGTCAACCGCTCCTGCGCCGACTTCGCCGTTGAGAACGGTCAGGTGCTCTACGCGCTGGGCGCCGTGCGCAATGTCGGCCTGCAGGCCATGACCCATCTGGTGGAGGTGCGCGAGGCTGGCGGGCGATTCACCGACGTCTTCGATCTCATGGAGCGGATCGATCCGCGTCAGGTCAACAAGCGCGCCCTGGAAAGCCTCTCCCGCGCCGGCGCCTTCGACTCCATCCACACCAATCGCGCCCAGCTGGTCGCCGCGGCCGATTCACTCATCGCGTACGCCCAGAGTGTGGCCACCGACCGCGCTTCGGCGCAGGAGAGCCTGTTCGGCCAGCAAGCCGACGCCGCGCGGCCGCGCCTGTCCAAGACCGAACGTTGGGATCCCGCGCGGCAATTGGATGAGGAGCTAGCCGCCGTCGGCTTCTATCTCAGCGGCCATCCCTTGGGCGACATGGTCGAAGTCCTGCGTCGTCACCGCACCACCTTCTTCGTCGACGCTTTCGCCGCGGCGACCAACACCGGCGCCCAGGCCTTCCGCATGGTCGGCGTGGTCCGTCGCCGCCAGGAGCGCTCGTCGGCGCGCAGCGACGGGAAATTCGCCTTCGTCACCTTGTCGGACCCCACCGGTGAGTATGAAGTGCTGTTTCAGCCCGAAATCCTGCGCAAATGCCGCGACCTCCTGGAGCCCGGTCGATCCGTCGTCCTGCGCGTTCGGGCCAAGGCGACTGACGGCGAGGTGCGCTTCTTTGCCGACGACGCCGAGCCGATGGAGCGGGCGATTGAAAAGGTCGCCGCGGGCCTGCGTATCCATCTTTCGCCTGCCGTCACCGAACTGGAAGTTTTAAAATCGAGACTCCAGCCAAGCCAAAAGGGCGGCCCGATCATCTTCGTCGCCGCCTTTGCCGGTGGCCGAGAGGTCGAAATGCGACTCCCCGGCCGCTACCAGGTTGACGTGGCCATGCGCGGCGCCCTGAAGATTGCCCCGGGAGTGGCCTATCTGGAAGATGTCTAGACGAGAGTCATCAACTCACCTCGCCACGGCATAGATCATGATCCCGGTGGCCACGGCCAGGTTGAGGCTGTCGGCTCGTCCGCGCATGGGGATTTTAACCGCGACATCGCAGATGGCCGCCAATTCGTCGGGTAGACCCGCCTGTTCATTGCCCATCAGAATCAGGGTCGGATCGCGATAGTCCGCCGCGCGAAAATCGGTGTCGGCGGTCAACAGAGTGGCGACCACCGCGCCCGGCCAGCGCGCGCGCCAGGCGATAAAGCCGGCGACGCTCGATCGAGCCAGAGGCAAGGCGAAGATCGACCCCATTGTCGCCCGCACCGCCTCCACCGAATAGGGATCGCAGCATTCGCCGACCAGGATCACCCCGCCGCAACCGGCGGCATCAGCAGTGCGCAAGATGGTTCCCAGATTACCCGGGTCGCGCACCGCCTGCAGCGCCACCCAGCAGCGGGCGGCGGACGGGTTCAGAGCCTCGAGGTGGGTGAAAACCTGCTCGAACACCCCCAAAACAGCCTGGGCGTTATCGCGCCTGGAAATCTTGGCGAGGATGGCGTCGCTGACTTCAACGGTCTCGCCAGCCACCGCCGCCGCCTCTTGGGTCAACGGATGGTCCGCCGCGGCCGCGCCATACAACAGAATGCGCGGAACTCGCCCGAGCCGCACGGCCTCGATCACGCTCTTCAAGCCCTCGACCAGGAATAAGCCGGTTTCGTCTCGCGCTTTTCGAAGATGCAGGGCCCGCGCCGCCTTGACGGTCGGATTGATCAGGGACGTGATCGTGCGGGAAGCCGCGCGCGGGTTCATGCGGCGCTCCATCGGGCGAAGAACGACAAGCCCACGCCGCGCATCCCCGCCTCTTCCATCAGCGCCAGCTCGCCCCAATCAACGGTCCCGCCGCGCGCGCCGACGACGTCGCCCATAACGCCCGCCAGGGCGAGGCCGGAAATCCGTTCGGAATAAGCGTTAAGCAGGATGAAGGAAGCTTCAAACGATAGAAGTTCGACACAACCTTTTAATAAATCAGGTAAATCAGCGTGCAGTCTCCACACCTGTCCGCCCGGTCCACGGCCATATTTCGGAGGATCGAGAATGATGGCGTCATAGCGCGCGCCGCGCTTTTGCTCACGCGTCACCCATTTGCGGGCGTCCTCGCAGATCCAGCGGATGGGCGCGTCGGCGAGGCCGGCCAGAGCGGCGTTGTCCTTGCCCCAAGCGACGGCCTTTTTCGAGGCGTCCACATGAGTGACGCTGGCGCCCGCCGCCGCGGCCACGAGGCTGGCGACGCCGGTGTAGCCAAACAGGTTCAGCACGCGAAGCCCTTGTCCAGCGGACTTCAACCGGTCCGCCAGCCAAGTCCAGTTGGCCGCCTGCTCGGGAAACACCGCCAGATGACGAAAAGCCGTCAGCCGTGCGTGGAACGCAACTCCTTTCCACGCCATCGGCCAAGCGTCGTCAATCGGCCGCACGCGACGCCAGTGACCGGAGTCTTCTTCATCGCTCGGGTCGAACACCGCGTCCGCCGTCGCCCAGACCGAATCGGCCAAGCCGGGGGACCAAAGGCATTGAGGTTCAGGGCGGATGATCGTGACGTGGCCATACCGTTCGAGTTTCCGTCCACCGCCGCTATCGATCAGGGCGTAGTCCGACCAGCCGGTCGTACGCATCACCAGTGGGTCGGACGCGATCGCGGGACGGGCCATGGGGATCATATCTATCGCTTAAGGGGCGGAGGGCCGCTTCGTCCAGCATGTGATATTCGCAATCGATGGCGCCTCCCTTGTGATTTGTGATGGATTCACGTCTATTGCACGATTAAACCCACGTCATGGAGACGACGCGCCGGTGTCCGACATCCTAAGCAAACCATTGAAATCGGCGCGCAAGCCCAAAGGCGACGGCCACCTGCGCCGTGCTGAAATCCTCCGCGCCGCCGAACGTATATTCGTGGTCGAAGGCTACGAAGGCGCAACCATTCGCAAGATCGCGGATGAGGTAGGGGTTTCATCTACCTGTCTTTACATGCATTTTCGTGACAAAGATCAGATCCTTCTCGAAATCTGCACCGCCGCCATGGAAGAACTTCTCTCGATCAATACGGAGATAACGGCGCGTCCCATCGACCCCGTTGAGCGGGTGCGCATGATGCTGAACGCCTATATCGATTTTGCGCTCAAACACCCCAACGCCTATCGCTTGGTGTTCTGTTCTTCGCCTCTGGCCGCGTCGATGCAGAAGCAGGAGGTTACCCTCGACCTTGGTGATCAATGTTATCAACGCTTTTCCGGCGCGGTACGTGAGATCTCGGCCCAAGCACGCCTGAAGATCGGCGACCCGCGCACGGTGCCTCAGGCCCTATGGGCTGCCTGCCACGGCCTAGTCGCCCTGATGCTGACCAAGCCGCAATTTGATTGGGCTGACCCCAGCGAACTATCAAAGGTGATGGTCGACGGCCTCCTGTTCGGATTGATCGCCGATTAGTCGTTTTGCGACTACTGACAATCCTCTACGCAATCGTTGCCGCCACCTCGCTCGCGGCGCAACCTCGCGTCGTCTCCCTCGATCAATGCGCCGACCAATACGTGCTGGCGCTGAGCCCGCGCGTGGGCATTGTCGGCCTCTCCAACCGCGCGCTGAACGCCGATTCCTACCTGCGCGAAGCCGCCAGAGGTCTGCCGCGCGGTCGGGCGGACACTGAAACGGTGCTGGCCAAACGCCCCGACGTGGTCGTGCGATGGTGGGGCGGCGAGCCGCGTCTGCTCGCCGACTTGAACCGCCGGGATGTGAGAGTGGTGCGTCTTGAGGACGCCGAGGATTTTTCCGGCGTGCGCCGCAACGTGCGTCTCGTGGCAGCCGCCCTCATGCAAGTTTCGGCGGGCGAACGGCTCATCGCCGACATGGACCGCCGCCTGGCCGCTAGCTCCGGCGCCTGGAGCGGGCGGGGCGGGCTGTATCTCTCCTCCGGAGGCGCAACGGCGGGGCGTGGAACCCTGATCGACGCCATGATGCGCGCCGCCGGCCTGACAAACCTCGATACCGGAATCGGCTTTCACACGGTATCCCTTGAAGGCCTGGTCGCACATCCGCCGAGCGCGGTCGTGCGGGGGTTTTTCGACGCCCCCGACGCCGGCGCGGCATCGTGGGGCGTGGGGCGACACCCGGTTTTGCGCCGCCTGATCGCCGGACGCACGCTGGTATCCGTGCCGGGCGCCATCCTCGCCTGTCCGGCCTGGTTCGCCGCCGACGGGGTTGAGCTGATCGCCAAGGCCGCGCAAAGGAAGAGGGAGTCCAACTAGATCGCGGTCACCCGCCGAAATGAGTCTCGATGCGCCTGATCGCCTTCCTGATCATCTTCCTGATCGCCGCCATGGCCGTGTCGATCGCGTTCGGCGAGACGGCGCTGACCGCCGCCCAATATCACCAGGCCTTCACCGTTCCGGGTTCCGCGCCCGGCGAAATCCTGTGGAGCCTGCGCGCGCCCCGCGCCGTGGCCGCGGCCCTGGTCGGGGCGGCATTGGGGTTGGCCGGAGGCGTGATGCAGGGCCTGTTGCGCAACCCGCTCGCCGAGCCGGGCGTACTGGGGATTTCCGCCATGTCGGCTCTCGGCGCCGCCATCGCCATCGCCGCGGGCCTGGCCGTCTCGCCGGGGGCCATCGAGATCGCGGCCCTCGGCGGCGCGCTGGGCGCCGGGGTGCTGGTGGTGTTCCTCGCCGCGCGGCTGAGAGAGCCGCCCAGCCTGATCCTGTTCGGCGTGGCGCTTTCGTCCCTCGGCGGCGCCTTGACCGCCCTGGTTTTCAATCTATCGCCGTCGCCGATCGCCACGGCGGAGGTGTTGTCCTGGTTAATGGGATCGGTCGCCAACCGGAGCTGGAGCGACGGTCTCGTCGCCCTCATCCCTATCGCACCGGGAGTCGCCTTGAGCGCCTGGAGCGCGCGGGGCCTGACTATGCTCAGCCTAGGCGAAGACACCGCCGCCTTGTCGGGCCTGCCCATGGCGCGGTTGCGCATCGCCGCCGTCGCGGGCGCGGCCCTGCTCACCGGCGCGGCGGTGGCCATGGCCGGGGTGATCGGCTTTGTCGGCCTGGCCGCGCCGCACCTGACGCGTGGAGCGGTGTCCGATGATCCTGCCCGCACCCTCACGCCTTCGGCCATCGTCGGCGCAATCTTGTTGGTCGGCGCCGATCTGGCCGCGCGGATCATTCCGACGCCGGAGGAGCTGAAGCTGGGCGTGGTGACCGCCCTGTTCGGCGCGCCGCTGTTCGCCCTGATCGCCTGGCGCGCGTCGCGGAGTTGGCGGGGGTGACCGCCGCGCTGGAGCTTGACGGCGTCAGCGTCGATATCGCCGGGCGACGGGTCGTCGACGGCGTGAGCCTGACCGTCGCGGCGGGCGAGGTGGTCGGCGTCGTCGGCGCCAACGGCTGTGGCAAGACCACCGCGATCCGCGGCGCCCTCGGCCTCATCCGCCTCCAGACCGGCGAAGCCCGCCTGGCCGGTCGCCCGGTTTCGGGGCTGGGCGAGGCGGATCGCGCACGCCTGGCCGGCTATCTGCCGCAGGAGCGACGCGTTGGCTGGAACCTGCCCGCATGGCGCGTCGCGGCGCTGGGCGCCCCGCACCTGCCGCCCGCCAAAGCGCGCGCAATCGCCATGGACGCCCTGGCCGAGGTCGATATGACTGATCTGGCGGAGCGCGGCGTGTTCGACATGTCCGGCGGCGAGCGTGCGCGGGTTCTGCTGGCGCGGCTCCTCGCCACGGGCGCGCCACTCCTCATCGCCGACGAACCCGCGGCTGGCCTGGATCCCGACGCCCAGCTTCTGGTCGCCGACCTCCTGCGCGCCCGCGCCGCGCGCGGCGGCGCCGTCCTCGTCACCCTGCATGACCTGACCCTCGCCGCGCGGAGCTGCGACCGGCTGGTGGTGATGACCAAGGGGGGGGTGGTTGCAACGGGAACGCCGCGTCAGACTCTATCGCGCGAGATCTTAAGAGAGGCTTTTAGACTCGACGGCGGCTTGATCGAGACTCAAGCCGGCCTCGTGGTGGCCGCCCACCGACAATAGTCATTTGATCGCCTCTACGGCCTGACCGGCTCAAGCGCGCTCGCGGCTCCAACCGCTGATACTATGCCGTCGCCCGATCCGCCGCCGTAGGTATAGCCGTAGCTGCCGCGCTTGAGATCATTGGCCAGGGTGATCGGCGCCGAACCGCCGTGCAGGCGGGCGCGGTAGACCTGCGTCGCTTCCAACACCCGCATCACATAGTCGCGGGTCTCGGTGAAGGGTATACACTCAATGAAATCCAAGGGGTCGGTCGAGGAGCTGCGCGGATCGCCGCACATTCCGGCCCATTGCGTCGGACGGCCGGGCCCGGCGTTATAGGCGGCTGCAGCCATGACATACGAGCCGCTGAACTGGGCGACCAACTGGCCGAGATAGGTCGATCCCACCTTCATATTGTAGTCGGCGTCTTCTAGGCTGCCGTAGCCATAGCCGGCCCGGCGGGCCACGATCGCCGCTGTCGCCGGCATGAGCTGCATCATGCCGCGTGCGCCCGCGCCCGACCGGGCATTGGGGTCAAAGCCGCTTTCCTGGCGGGTGATGCCCAGCACCAGCGACGGCTCGGGCGCATCGGCCGCCAGGGGCGTCGTATGCAGGGGGTAGCCGCGCTCGGGCAGGATGAAGCCGTGCTTGGCCGCATTGCGCACCACCTTCATGGCCAGTTCCTGATCCGCAACACTCTGCGCCAGATCGACCAGCATGGCCTCGTCGGAGGCGGTGGCGGCGGTTTCCGACATGGAGGCGATGAAGGGTTTGAGAGTGTCCTTGGCGCCGAGGCTGGCGATCAGTCGCGCCGCGCGCACCGGCTCACGGGCCTCGAACCGCATCCGGTCCGACGTCGAGATTGATGGATCACGTCCGAGCACCATGGTCGCGGCGCCGCCGCGCGATGCGGCAAGCTGGCCGTAGAAGGTGGTGTAGAATTTCGCCGCCTGGCCAAAATAGAGCTGTGCCGCCAAGGGGTCCCCCTCGGCCTCCGCCGCGCGCCCGCGCCAATAGAGGGCGCGGCTCTGGGTCAGGGGCGATTGGCCGATCGCCTGGAGCTTGGCGAAATGGTCATCGGCCCGGTGCGGGTCCTTCAGGCGCGTCAGGGCGATCCAACCGGCGAGGAATTGCGAATCAGCGGCGTCTGGGCCGGTCGTAAGGCCCGTGTGCGCCGCAGCCGCATAGGCCCCCGCGCTATCGCCGGCCCGCAAAAGGGCGCCGGCGATGCCGCCGTGCTTCCACAGTCGGTCGCCCGCCGCCGGATTGGCGATGGCGTCCGGCAAATAGCCGGTTAGGGCCGTCGCGCCGGCCGAATCGCCACGATCGCGCAGGGCGATGACCCGCTCATAGGCCAGACCCGGACTGGTCTGATCAGCCGGGGGCAGGGCGCTGATCAGCGCCGAGGCGGTCGGATCGTTGCGACGCACGGCCATGCGCGCCTTGGCGATGGCTTGCTGGTCGGGGGGCAGCAGGCGCAGCAGGTCCTGCGACGCCGTGCCATGCGGGCCGTAGAGCAGGAAATCCTCACGCGCGGCGTAGTCGGCTGGGGTCAGCACATCGCCGAACCGCGACAGCATCAGTTCCTGGGCGTCTTCGTCGAACACCAACGTCCGCCAGGCCTTGCGGATGACGTCGCCCGCGGCGGCCCGTTGACCGTCCGAACGCAGGGCGCCGGCCAGAGCCATGGCGCCCTGGGCGGTGGCCGGTTCGTCATGTCCAAACCAGGCGATAATCTCCCGCGACGACAGTCCCGAGCGGTCGAGCAATTTTTCGGCGGCGATCTGGCGGCGAATCGCTCTGGGCCAATCAGCCAGATCGCGCCTCGCCGAATCGGCTTCGGTCCAGGTCATCGAATCGGGCGCGGCGTCGGCGATGGCCCACAGGGCGATCTTGCGCCAAAGAGGATCGGCCATGGTCGCCATGACCGCGTGCACACGAGCGCCGTCGCCGCTTTTCGCGGCCGCCAGGGCGCTTACCACCGAATTGGGGTCGTTCACGATCACCGGCGCGACCGGGGAATAGGCCGGTTGCGGGGCGTCGCTGGACAAGGTTTGGCCCGTCGCCAATCCCCCCGTAAACATGAGGGCGGTGAGGGCGACGGACGATCTTTTTAGATGCATCAGCGTATTCAACGACAATCCCAACCGACTCCCAACGACCAAACACCCAACGACGAACACCAAACGATCCTGCGGCCTTCATCGACAAACGGATGGTTGCCGGTTCGCCCCCTGGCGACCTATGGTTGGAGTCTAACTCAAAACCGCGCCCGCGCGCGGCTCGTTCACGGCTTTTTGCATATCATGACATCTTCCACCGTTTCGACGTCCCTCTTCAAGGGGGTGATGCCCGCCTTGGTGACCCCGTTCGCCGGCGATCAGGTGGACGAAGACGCCTTTGTCCGTCTGGTCGAGCGCCAGATCGCCGCCGGCGTGCACGGCCTGGTGCCGGTGGGTACGACTGGCGAGACCGCGACGCTAAGCCACGATGAGCATCGCAGGGTGGTCGCCCTGTGCGTTAAAACCACGGCCGGCCGACTTCCGGTCATCGCCGGCGCCGGCTCCAATTCCACCGCCGAGGCGATCGAACTGGTCGCTCACGCCAAGGCCGCAGGCGCCCAGGGCGCCCTGGTGGTGACGCCCTACTACAATCGTCCGAGCCAGGAAGGGCTCTACCAGCATTATCGCGCGATCAATGGCGCGGTCGACCTGCCAGTCATTGTCTACAACGTCCCCTCACGCACCAGTGGCGACATCGCCAACGAGACTCTGGCGCGGTTGGCGAAGCTGCCCAACATCGTCGGGATCAAGGACGCCACCGGCGATATGACCCGCGCCAGCCTGCAGAGGCTGACCTGCGGGCGGGATTGGGTGATGTTGTCGGGCGATGATCCGACGGCGCTCGGCTACATGGCCCATGGCGGCCACGGCTGCATTTCGGTGACCGCCAACGTCGCGCCGGGGCCGTGCGCCAGGTTCTTCGACGCCTGCCTGGTGGGCGACTGGGCCCGGGCCCTGGCCCTTCAGGACAAGCTGGTTCGGCTGCACAAGGCCCTCTTCCTCGACGCCTCGCCCGCCCCTACCAAGTTCGCCCTGGCGCATCTGGGCTTGTGCGCGCCGGACGTGCGCCTGCCGATCGCACCCTGCGCCGAGGGAGTGAAGGCCGACATCCTCACCGCCATGGATGACGCCGGCGCCGCGGCATGACCGGCAAACTGATCGCCGAGAACCGCCGCGCGCGGTTCGACTATTTTCTGGAGGAAAAATTCGAGGCGGGCCTGATTCTGACCGGCTCGGAAGTCAAATCCCTGCGGCTGGGCAAGGCCAATATCGCCGAATCCTACGCCGGCGGCAATGGCCGCGACCTGATGTTGGTCAACGCCTACATTCCCGAATACGGCCCGGCCAACCGGTTCAATCACGAACCGCGTCGTCCGCGCCGTCTGCTATTGCATCGCAAGCAGATCGATAAACTCCTCGGCGCGGTGCGCCGCGATGGGCGCACTATCGTGCCCACCCGCCTGTACTGGAACGAAAAGGGCCTGGCCAAGCTCGAACTAGCCCTCGCCAAGGGCAAGAGCGCGCCCGACAAGCGCCATACCGAAGCCGAGCGCGACTGGAAGCGCGAACAGGGCCGCCTGATGCGGGATCGCGGGTAGGGCATGCGCCTCTAGCCCGCCAACACCTCCCGCGCCCGCTCGAAAACCGCGTTGAACATCGCCGGCGTGAGGCGCCCGGTGTTCGTGTTGAGGCGGCTGCAATGATAGCTGTTGATCACGTGATGGGCGCCGGCGAGGGTCTCGGCGCCGTGGCCACTCGCGCCCGCCGACGCCGGTAGGCCCAAGGTCTTCATCAAACTGCGACGCGCGACATCGCCCAGGGTAATGATCACCTTCAGACGGGGCAGGGCGGTCAGGCGGGCGGCGAGAAAAGGACGACAGGCGGCCTCTTCGGCGGGCAAGGGCTTGTTGCCGGGCGGCGCGCAGCGCACCGCATTACTGATCATGCAATCGACGAGCTGAAGGCCATCGTCGACGCGCGCGCCGTAACGTCCTCGCGCAAAGCCTTGAGCGATCAGGGTTTCGTAGAGCAGAATTCCCGCGAAATCGCCGGTGAAGGGCCGGCCGGTGCGATTGGCGCCTTGGCGACCGGGGGCCAGACCCAGCACCAGCAGGCGCGCGTCCGGATCGCCGAATGACGGCGCCGGGCCGTTGAACCAATCGGGGTGAGCGGCGCGGTTTTCGCCGCGATAGGCGACCAGGCGCGGGCAGAGCGGGCAGTCGCGCGCCGGTTCGCCGGTCGCCCGATCACTCATCGAGCGGGCCGTCATGCAGGAATTTCGGAAGTCGATCGCGTTCGCGATGCGGGCGGCCGATGAGGTCTTCCAGATCGGCCAGGTCGACAAAGTCGTCCGCCGCTCGCCGCAGATCGTCCGACGCCATCGGCGGTTGCGTTTTGACCGTCGAAACCACCGTCACCCGCACGCCGCGCCGCTGCACCGCCTCGATCACCGCCTTGAAGTCGCCGTCGCCGGAAAAGAGCACAATGTGGTCGGCGCGGGCGGCGATCTCCATCACATCGACAGCGACCTCGACGTCCATGTCGCCGCGGTACCGCTTGCGGCCCTCCCGATCGGTGTATTCGCGCGCCGGTTTGGTTACCATGGTGAAGCCGTTGTAATCCAGCCAATCGATCAGGGGGCGAATCGACGAAAACTCCTGATCCTCCATGATAGTGGTGTAGTAATAGGCCCGGATCAGTAAGCCGCGCTTGCGAAATTCATCGAGCAAGCGTTTGAAATCGATATCGAAACCGAGGCT